>NZ_KV800299.1:67577-174627 GCF_001810205.1 Pseudomonas sp. HMSC076A11
CACTCGCCGGCCTTGAGCTTCTGCGCGCGCACCGAGGCGTCGGTGTTGATAGCGAAGATCAGGTTGTCGACCTTCACCTCGTCCGGCTTCCAGTAGTCCTTGTTGCCCTTGAAGCGGATCTGCGCATCCTTCTGGTAGCGGCTGAACACGAACGGGCCGGTGCCGATCGGCTTCTGGTTGATGTCGCTGGCCTTGCCCTGCTTGAGCAGTTGCGCGGCGTATTCGGCGGACTGGATCGATGGGAAGGGCATCGCCAGGTTCTGGATGAAGGCCGCGTCGACCTCGTTGAGGGTGAACTTCACCGTATGCTCGTCGAGCTTCTCGACCCTGGCGATGTTCTTGTCCAGGCCCATGTCGGTGAAGTAGGGAAACTCGGTGGGGTAGGCCTTGCGGAACGGATGATCCTTGTCGAGCATGCGTTCGAAGGTGAACAGCACGTCGTCGGCATTGAATTCGCGGGTCGGCTTGAAGTAGTCGGTACTGTGGAACTTCACGCCCTTGCGCAGGTGGAAGGTATAGGTCTTGCCGTCGTCGCTGACGTCCCAGCTTTCCGCGAGGCCGGGAAGGACCTTGGTGCCGCCGCGCTCGAACTGGGTCAGGCGGTTGAAGACGGTTTCCGCCGCGGCGTCGAAATCGGTACCGGTGGTGTACTGGGCGGGATCGAAGCCGGCCGGGCTGCCTTCCGAGCAGAAGATCAGGTTGCTGGCGAAGGCCTGGGGAGCGGCGGCGACCAGCGCTGCGCCGAGCAGCGAGGGAATGATCGCGGAGCGGATGACGGCGTTTCTACGCATGGAGTGACCTCTGGTTATTTTGATTGTCTGCGAGGGACAGCCTCGTGAGCTGTCTTGCGCGAAGCTATGCAGGGCATGTGCCGGCCGCAAGCGTCGAGGTCGGTTCAGTGTAGATGTTGTTATCCGTTTGAAAGGGAATGTCGCATTTTCGAATTTGCGCAAACGCGACGCAGGCCGCGTTTGCTGCGCGAGAGACAGTGGAAACGCAAGAGGCAGCCCGGAGGCTGCCTCTTGTGGTGCGCGCCGACCGGATCAGGGCATCTGCACCTCGATCACACCGTCGGCGTTGACCGTGACCTGGCTGGTCCCGGCCTCGATCTCCGGCGCCTGGGCGCCACCGAAGCTGGCGTCGGCCTTCATCGCCGCCATCCGCATCACCGGGTACGGGCGCGGTGCGCCGGCGCTGTTCACGCTCAGGCTGACCAGCTTGTAGCCCTTGCCGCCGAGCGCCTCGGTGAGCAACTGGGCGCGCTCCTTGAACGCGTCCACGGCGCCTTTCATCAATTGGTCCTCGTTCTTCTTGCGGGTCGCATCGGCGATGCTGAAGTCCATGCCGCCCATCTTCAGCTTGCCCAGCAGGTCGGCGGAAAGCTGGCCGAGGGCGGCGAAGTCGGAGCTTTCCAGGCGCAGCTCGGCGCGCTCGCGCCAGCCGGTGATCTTCTGGCCCTTGTCGTCGTAGACCGGATAGCTGTTGCGACTGCCCAGGCTGATGGTCACGCCCTTGACCTTGCGCGCGTCGGCGACGGCGGCGTTGAGGACGCTGGTGGTCTCGGCGGCGAGCTTGGCCGGATCGCTGCCCTGGTTTTCGCTGTAGAGGGTGACCTGCATCAGGTCGTGGGCCACCTGCTGGCTGACTTCGGCGTGCAGCGAGACCTGGTTGTAGCGCGGCGCTTCCTCGGCGACGGCCGAGAGGCTGGCGGCGCAGAGGGTGACGGCGGCGGCCAGGCGGGAAATCGCAGACATTGGGCAACTCCTTGTACTAAGGCTGAATTCACACTGTAGAGCATCGTTCCGGCAGGCGCGGCAAACACGCCTATACGCCAGTCTTGGACCATGAGACGAAGGCTTTTCCCGGAACGGGTTAGGCGATTTCGGAAAAAACGTGAAATTTACTGATCTGAGCCCTGACAGCGCTCGGCGAAACAGGGCAGGATGGCGACCTGCGAGGTTTCTGAGTCACTTTGCCGCAGAGTTGCCGACAGCGTCTTGGCTATACTCGCGCTTATTCCGGAAGAAAACATGCGCGCACCGGTTTTCCTGCTCTCCGCCAGTCGCCAGAACCTTGGCCGTCTGCTCCTCATCCGTATTCTCGTGCTGGCCGCGCAGGCCGGCTCGGTGGGTTTCGCCTGGCTCTCCGACCTGTTGCCGCTGCCGTGGCTGGCGCTCGGCCTGACCCTTGGCCTGTCCGCCTGCCTGATCCTGTTCACCGCGCTGCGCCTGCGCGCGCCGTGGCCGGTGACCGACCAGGAGTACGCGGTACAACTGGCCTGCGACCTGATCATCCACAGCACCTTGCTGTATTACTCGGGCGGCTCGACCAACCCCTTCGTCTCCTATTACCTGGTACCGCTGACCATCGCCGCTGCGACCCTGCCCTGGATCTACTCCATGGTGCTCTCCGGCCTGGCCCTGACTGGCTACACCCTGCTGCTGATCTGGTACCACCCGCTGCACCTGCAGGCGGTTCAGCACGAGGCGATGCTGATCAACCTGCACCTGTTCGGCATGTGGCTGAACTTCGCCCTGTCGGCGGCCTTCATCACCTTCTTCGTGGTGAAGATGTCCGAGGCCCTGCGCTGGCAGGCGCACATGCAGGCCGAGCGGCGCGAGGAAAGCATGCGCGACCAGCAGTTGCTCGCGGTGGCCACCCAGGCGGCCGGTGCCGCGCACGAACTGGGTACGCCGCTGGCGACCATGAGCGTGCTGCTCAACGAGCTGCGCCAGGAGCGCCCGCAGGACCCGACCCTGCAGGAAGACCTGGCATTGCTCCAGGAACAGGTCAAGCAGTGCAAGCACACCCTCCAGCAACTGGTACGGGCGGCCGAGGCCGACCGTCGTCAGGCGATCGAGGAGCAAAGCGCCGCGGAATGGCTGGAATCGGTGCTGCGCCGCTGGCACCTGATGCGTCCGGAGGCTTCCTACCGCTACCAGTGCCTGGGCCTCGGCTCCGCGCCGCGCCTGACCCCGCCGACCGACCTCAGCCAGGCTCTGCTGAACCTGCTGAACAATGCGGCGGACGCCTGTCCCGACGACCTCGACATCCGCCTGGACTGGGACAGCAGCAGTATCTGCCTGAGTATCCGCGACCACGGCGTCGGGGTGCCCCTGGCGATCGCCGAACAGATCGGCAAACCGTTCTTCACCACCAAGGGCAAGGGCTTCGGCCTCGGCCTGTTTCTCAGTCAGGCCAGCGTGACCCGCGCTGGTGGAACGGTGAAGTTGTATAACCACGAAGATGGCGGCACTCTGACCGAACTGCGCTTGCCGCGCAGCTACGGAATGGCTTGAGTGATCCGTCTGAGAGGCCCTGCCTATGTCTGAAGAGCTGCTCTTCGAAGGGGAAGAACAACCCCATCTCCTGCTGGTGGACGACGATCCCACCTTTACCCGGGTCCTGGCGCGGGCCATGAGCCGTCGCGGCCTGCGGGTCAGCACCGCCGGCTCCGCCGAGGAAGGCCTGGCGCTGGCCCAGCAGGACACGCCGGACTATGCCGTGCTCGACCTGAAGATGGAAGGCGACTCCGGCCTGGTGCTGCTGCCGAAGCTGCTGGAGCTGCACGCGGACATGCGGGTGGTGATCCTCACCGGCTATTCCAGCATCGCCACCGCGGTGGAGGCGATCAAGCGCGGCGCCTGCAACTACCTGTGCAAGCCGGCGGATGCCGATGACGTGTTGGCCGCGCTGCTCTCCGAGCACGCCGACCTGGACACCCTGGTGCCGGAAAACCCGATGTCGGTGGATCGCCTGCAATGGGAGCACATCCAGCGCGTGCTCGCCGAGCACGAGGGCAACATCTCCGCCACCGCCCGCGCCCTGGGCATGCATCGACGGACCTTGCAGCGCAAGCTGCAGAAGCGGCCGGTACGGCGCTGAAGCGTAAATGACAACGGGGGCGCCGCATGGCGCCCCCTATACTTTCCGCTTTCCGTCGAATCGCGGTGGATTTCGCACATTCCGCCGGTCGCCGGGGATATCCAGCGGACAGCGCAATCGTTAAGATGCAACTTTCATGAATCGCACGACCAGGGATTGATCATGCGTATCTTCGGTTCGAGTGCCGGCTGCCTGTCGGTGCTGTTCGGACTGGCCTTCGGGCTGCCTGCACTAGCCGAGCCTTCGGTGGACCTGGATGGTCCGACGGCAGGCTGGCGCTATTCCGGCCTGCTCGAGCAGCCCGATGCCCCGCGTGTCGCCTATCCGACTCCGCCCATCGATCGCGGCGGCCAGCGCGGCCGCAGCCTGATCGAAGGACACCTGCGCGAACTGGTCGGCACCGAGCGCGCCCAGCGCCTGGTGGTCAACGGCAATCCTCTCCCTCTCTATACCGACGGCGCCGGGCGCTTCGTCCGCCCCTATGCGTTCGGCCACGGCTCCAACGGCGTCCAGGTCGGCAGCGCCGACGGCAAGATCCTCAAGCGCGTACAGTTCTACGAGGCCAATCGCTCCCAACTGCCGCCGCGCGTGCGCGTGGTGCTGGGTTGGGACGATCCGAAGGCCGAGCTCGACCTGCATATCGTCACCCCCGATGGCCAGCACGCCTACTGGGCGCATCCGCGCCTGAGCAACAGCGGCGGCCTCGATCCGGACGGCGTCGACGGGCCCGGCCCGGAGATGTTCACCATGGGCGCGCCGCTGCACGGCACCTACCTGATCTACGTGAACTACTGGGGCAACCTCAACAACCAGGGCTACAACTTCCAGGCCGGCAGCAACGTACAGGACGTGATCACCGCGCAGGTCAACCTGGTGTTCAACGAAAACAGCGTCGACGAGAAGCACGAGACCTTCGTCGTGCCCCTGCGCACCATCGGTGACCTGGTGCTGGTCAAGACCTTTACCTACTGAAGCATCCCCTCGTACGGATGACACGGGATTAGCGAACCATGAGCGAGAACAACACCCCCAGCCCTGCCAACGGAACCCCTGCGCCCGCCGCTGCGCGCACCCGAAGCGCCCTGTGGCCGGTGCTGGGGATCGTCGCCGCGCTGGCCGCCGGCGGTGTGCTGGCCTGGCAGATGGGCTGGCTGGAGCGGCTCGGCGGAGGGCGCCCGGCCGAAGAGGACCTCGGCCAGCCGATCGGCGCCCAGGCACCCGCGGACGCCGACGCGCCACGTGCCTACCGTGACCTGCGCAAGCCCGACGCGCTGATCGAGAGCGTGTCGCTGAGCCGCCTGCCGAAGGAAATCCTCGAGGTGCCGTTGCTGCGCGATACCCTGACCGAGGACTTCGTCTTCTATTACGAGAACAATGGCGACCGCCTCGGCCTGACCGGTACGTTGCGGCGGATCATCTACGAGCACGACCTGACCCTGAAGGACAGCCTGGTCGAGGAACTGCTCGACCAACCGGCCCAGGTCGCCCTCTGGCGCGGCGCCGACGGCCGCCTGCGCGACTTCGTGGTGGTGCTCAAGCGCGGCGGCCTGGCGCGGGTGCTCGAGCCGCTGGCCCATATCGCCGCCGACGACCAGCAGTTGCGCAAGGTCGGCGAGCTGGCGGGAACCTCGGTCTATCGCCTGCGCTACGGCAACGACAAGGCGATGCTGTTCCTGTCCAAGGGCGACCGGCTGTTGTTGCTGTCGAACCCTCGGATGCTCTTCGACGATGGTGGCGAGAGCGACGACAGCCCGCTGAACGCTCCGGCCAGCGAAGACCTGGAGGCACTGCTCGACGGCGACGAACTGTTCCCCGAGCGCTTCGGCCTGCCGGGCCGCGGCGAGCTGCGCCAGCGCATCACCCTCAATGCCAGCGTCCTGGCCATGGGCTACCAGCGCTTCATCCCGAGCTTTGCCGGGGTGCGCTTCGAGAAGGGCGAGCAGGGCTGGAGCAGCTACCTGGCGCTGAACGAGGTGGAACGCCAGCCGCCGCTGGACTTCGCCCCGGTCTGGCAGGCCATGCCGATGGGCGCCAGCGCCTGCGTGGCGCTGCCGGTCACCCCCGGCCTGTACGGGGTGATGCTGGAGCGCCTGGGGGCCGAGCAGAAGATGGCCCAGGCCTTCTCCGAGCATCTCAGCGGCGCCGCCGGTCTCTGCTGGTACGCCAGTTCGCGGCTGCATTCGCCGCTGCTGGTGGGCCAGTTGAGCGCGCCGGCCAGTGCCGAACTCGACGACGAGCTGGGCAAGCTGTTCGGCCGTGTGATCGGCGCGAAGGAAGCCAAGGTCGAGGGTGGCAGCTTCCCGGTGGAAGACCGGGTGGATGGCCAGACCCGCCGCTGGACCCGCCAGGTCAGCTCGAACTTCGGCGCCTATCCGGCCAGCCAGGCGGACAACCCGGACAGCATCAGCGGCCGCGCGTTCTTCCGCATCGGCATGGCGCGCCATGGCCAGACCCTGCTGTTCTCCCTCGACGACCAGTTGCTCGGCAAGGCCCTGGACACCCTCGACAAGCGCTATCCGCCGCTCGCCGAGGTGTTGCCGAAGGATGCGCTGGTACCGGCCTACCTGGCGCCGCAGCCGCTCTCCGAACTGCTGCAACGGGAAACCCTCGACAGCCTGCCGCAGGACATGGAGCCGGTATTCCGCAATGCCGCCGACACCTACCTGATGCCGCGCCTGAAAACCCTCGCCGGCAAGGGCAGCTACGCCCTCGGGCTGCCTGCCGGAAGCCAGGCCAACGCACCGTGGCAATGGCTGCCGCTGGAATGGCGGTCGCTGTGAGACGCCTGACTGCCTTCGGCCTGGCGCTGCTCCTGCTGGCCAGCGGCGTTGCCCGCGGCGAGCCCGCGGTAACGCTCGACCCGCAGCAATCGCAGGTATTCCGCGCCTGGTTCGTGCGCATCGCCCAGGAACAGTTGCGCCAAGGGCCGAGTCCGCGCTGGCACCAGCAGGACTGCGCCGGCCTGGTGCGCTTCGCCGCCAACGAGGCGCTGAAAGTCCACGATGGCAAGTGGCTGCGCGCCAACGGCCTGTCCAACCGCTACCTGCCCCCGGAGCTGGCGCTCAGTCCCGAGCAACGGCGCCTGGCGCAGAACTGGCAGCAGGGTGGCGGCCAGGTCGGGCCCTACGTGAATGCGATCAAGCTGGTGCAGTTCAACAGCCGGCTGGTCGGTCGCGACCTCAACCAGGCGCGTCCCGGCGACCTGATGTTCTACGACCAGGGCGACGACCAGCACCTGATGATCTGGATGGGCCGCTCCATCGCCTATCACACCGGCAGCAGCACCCCGACCGATAACGGCATGCGCTCGGTCAGCCTGCAACAACTCATGACATGGAAGGACACCCGATGGATCCCCGACGAATCCAATCCCAACTTTATCGGCATCTATCGGCTGGCTTTCCTCTCTCAATGAATCGCGTCCCAGTGAAGACCACAGCAATGAGCAACCTGCGCCGTTTCAGCCGTAGCCTGGCGGTCGCCGCCCTGGTCCTGCTGCCGTTCGCCGCCGTCCAGGCGGAAGACACGGTGGAACCGAGCGGCTACACGCCGATGGCCGGCGAATCCTTCTTCCTGCTCGCCGACAGCAGCTTCGCCACCGACGAGGAAGCGCGGGTCCGTCTCGAAGCGCCCGGCCGCGACTACCGGCGCTACCGCATGGAGCCCTATGGCGGGGTCGACGTGCGCCTGTACCGGATCGAACAGCCGCTGGAGTTCCTCAAGCGGCAGAAGAACCTGCACCGGGTCCTGGCCGAGGGACAGTTCAAGGGCGAAGGCCTGTCGAACACCCTGGCCTATCTCTGGGACAACTGGTATCGCAAGTCGCGCCGGGTGATGCAGCGCGCCTTCTCCTACGAGTCGCGGCAACAGGTCACCGAGGCGGTGCCCGAGCTGAAGATGGGCAACGCCATGACCGCGCCGACGCCCTACGACGCTCAGCCGCAATACGCGCCGATTCCCGGCCTGCCGCTGGTCAGCCAGTTCCGCTATCCGCTGTGGGACGCCAAGCCCATCGAGCCGCCGCAGGACGTCAAGCTGGCCGGTTCCTCCAGCGAGTTCATCAACGTCGTGCCGGGCAATGTCTACATCCCGCTGGGCAAGCTGAAGCCGGGCCTGTACCTGGTCGAGGCGCTGGTCGGCAAGTACCGCGCCACCACCGTGGTGTTCGTCTCCAACAGCGTGGCGGTGAGCAAGGTCGCCGGCGACGAGCTGCTGGTCTGGACCGCACGCAAGCACGAAGGCACCCCGGTGCCCGACACCAAGGTGCTGTGGACCGACGGCCTGGGCGTGATGAGCAGCGGCAATACCGACGCCGACGGCCTGCTGCGGCTCAAGCACGCCAGTCCGGAGCGCTCCTACGTGATCGGCGAGGACCGCGAGGGTGGGGTCTTCGTCTCCGAGAACTTCTATTACGACAGCGAGATCTACGACACCAAGATCTACGCCTTCACCGACCGCCCGCTGTACCGGCCGGGCGACTGGGTCTCGTTGAAGATGGTCGGCCGCGAGTTCAAGGACGCCCGTCAATCCCAGGCCGCCGCCAGCGCGCCGGTGCGCCTGAGCGTGATCGACGCCAGCGGCACGGTATTGCAAAGCCTGGACCTCCGCTTCGACGCGAAGAGCGGCGCCAATGGCCGCTTCCAACTGCCGGAGAACGCCGTCGCCGGCGGCTACGAGTTGCGCTTCGACTACCGCGGGCAGACCTACAGCAGCGCCTTCCGCGTCGCCGAATACATCAAGCCGCACTTCGAAGTCTCCCTCGACCTGGCCAAGCCGGACTTCAAGACCGCCGAGCCGGTGAAGGGCGAGATCGTCCTGCTCTATCCGGACGGCAAGCCGGTGGCCAACGCGCGCCTGCAACTGAGCCTGCGCGCCCAGCAGTTGTCGATGGTGGACAACGAACTGCAGTATCTCGGCCAGTTCCCGGTGGAACTGAGCAGCACCGAACTGACCACCGACGGCAAGGGCCGCGCCGCCATCGAATTGCCGCCGGCCGAGAAACCCAGTCGCTACATGCTGACCATCTTCGCCAGCGACGGCGCCGCCTACCGGGTCAAGACCAGCAAGGAGATCCTCATCGAGCGCGGTGCCGCGCGCTACCGCCTGAGCGCGCCGCAGCGCTTCAGCGCCGCCGGCGAGAAGGTCGAGTTCAGCTATGCCAGCGAACAGCCGACCCCGCTCAAGCCGAGCAGCTACCAGTGGATCCGCCTGGAGGACCGCGCCACCGACAGCGGTCCGGTCGCCGACGGCCGCTTCGCGCTGGCCTTCGAGCGCCCCGGTACCTATTCCGTGGAGCTGCGCGACGACAAGGGCCAGCTCCTTGGCGCTACCGGCCACTCGGTGAGCGGCGAGGGCGTGAAGTCGGTGCCGGGCACCGTCGAGGTGGTGTTCGACAAGCCCGAGTACCGCACCGGCGAGGAAGCCTCCGCACTGATCACCTTCCCCGAGCCGGTGGAGGATGCACTGTTGTCCCTGGAGCGCGACAAGGTCGAGGCCACCGCCCTGCTGTCCAAGGGCGCCGACTGGCTGCGCCTGGAAAAGCTCAATCCGACCCAGTACCGCGTGCGGATCCCGGTGCGCGAGGAGTTCTCGCCGAACCTGACCTTCTCGGTGCTCTACACCAAGGGCGGCGACTACAGCTTCCAGAACGCCGGGATCAAGGTCGGCATGCCCCAGGTGGAGATCGACATCGCCACCGACAAGGAGCGCTACGAACCGGGCGAGACGGTGACCGTGACCCTGGCCACGCGCTTCGCCGGCAAACCGGTTTCCAGCCACCTGACCGTCAGCGTGGTGGATGAGATGGTCTATGCCCTGCAGGCGGAGATCGCCCCCGGCATCGACCAGTTCTTCTACCATCCGCGGCGCAACAACGTGCGCACCAGCGCCAGCCTGGCCTTCATCAGCTACGACGTGGCGTTGCCCGGCAGCACCAGCGCACCCGGACGGGCGAATCGCAGCGAGCGCGGCGTCAAGGTACTGGAGCGGCCGCGCCGCGAGGACGTCGACACCGCCGCCTGGCAGCCGGAGCTGGTCACCGACGCCCAGGGCAAGGCCAGCTTCAGCTTCCGCATGCCCGACTCGCTGACCCGCTGGCGGATCACCGCACGGGCCATCGACGACAACGGCCAGGTCGGCCAGAAGAAGCAGTTCCTTCGCTCGGAGAAGCCGCTGTACCTGAAATGGAGCGGGCCGACCCGCTTCCGCCAGGGTGACCAGCCCGACCTCGGCCTGTTCGTCTTCAACCAGGGCGAACAGCCGGTCAAGGCCGAGCTGCTCAGCGGGCCGCCTGGCAGCCAGCGCAGCCAGCCCCTGGAGCTGGCCAAGGGAGTCAACTACATTCCGCTGGCGCAACAGCCGCTCAGCGATGGCGACTGGAGCGCCGAGCTGCGCCAGGACGGGCAGGTCCGCGACCGCCTGGCGGTGCGCTTCAACCTGCTGGCCGACGGCTGGCAGGTGGAGCAGGCGCAGAACCTCAGCCTGGCGGCGGCGAGCAACCCGTTGCAACTGCCGGCGGACGCCCGCGACGTACGCCTGCGCCTGGCCGATGGCCCGGCCGCGGCCTACCTGGGCAATCTCGATGATCTGCTGGAGTATCCCTACGGCGGCGTCGAGCAGACCGCCAGCCAACTGCTGCCGCTGAGCATCGCCTATCCGGCGCTGGCCGGCGGCGAGCCGCGGATTCGCGACCGCCTGCGCCTGATCATGCAGAACAGTCGCCTGCGCCTGGTGCAGATGGCCGGCCCGGACGCCTGGTTCGCCTGGTGGGGCGGCGACGTCGATGGCGACGCTTTCCTCACCGCCTACGCCTACTACGCCGACTGGTACGCCAGCCGCGCACTGGAGATCCAACTGCCGGCCGAACACTGGCAGCGCATCCTCGAGCCCTACGCCAAGCAGGCGACGCAGACCCCGCTGCTGCAGCGCGCGCTGATCCTGGCTTTCGCCCGCGACATGCAGTTGCCGGTGAACACCCTGCTCGGCGGCCTGCTCAACGATCTGGCCAACGCCGGCGAAGGGCAGGCGCGCGCGGAGCCGCTGGAGGCCGACGACGGCCTGGTGCTGGGCGACCCGGACTCGGCCGTCGGCCTGGCCGCCGCGCGAGTGCTGGCGGTGGACCTGGCACGGCATCTGCGGGTTGCGGTGCCCGCGCCGCTGGCCGCCCAGGCCGAGACGGCGACGCAGCGCCTGCGTGAGGCCGGCTTGCCGTTCACCGATGCCTTGCTGGCCTCTCGCTCGGCCGTGGACGGCCAGCAGGCCAGCGCTCTGCTGCAACGCCTG
Organism: Pseudomonas sp. HMSC076A11; assembly: GCF_001810205.1. Taxonomy (NCBI): domain Bacteria; kingdom Pseudomonadati; phylum Pseudomonadota; class Gammaproteobacteria; order Pseudomonadales; family Pseudomonadaceae; genus Pseudomonas; species Pseudomonas sp. HMSC076A11. The sequence goes on from NZ_KV800299.1 coordinate 78,744, forward strand.
GCGCCGGCGCAATCGACCCTGGAACGCGCCCTGGCCCTGACCTGGCTGCAGGGCGCCCTGGCCCAGGCGCCGCAGGGCAAGCTGCCGCAGCCGCCGAAGGACTGGCAGGCGCAGCGCGGCGCCACCGGCGAAACCTACTGGCAATGGCGCGGCCGCGGCATTCCGAGCTGGGTCGACCTGGACGAGGCGCCGGCCCGGCCGTTGCCGGTTGCGCTCAGCTACCGCAGCGCCCAGGCGCCGAGCGGGCAACTGCCGGTGCAGATCAGCCGTCGCCTGCTGCGCCTGGTGCCCGGCGAGGGGGCGTTCGAGTTCAAGGTCGAGGAGGTCGGCGACAAGCCGCTTTCCAGCGACGAACTGTATCTCGACGAAGTGACCCTGACCGTTCCGGAAGACACCGCTCTACGCTACGGCATGCTGGAACTGCCGCTGCCGCCCGGTGCGGATGTCGAGCGCACCACCTGGGGCATCAAGATCAGCGGCCTGGCCGGCGACGAAGCGACCACCCTGGAGCGCGCGCGCAACGAACCGGGCGAGTTGTTCTACGGGGTGCCGGTGGACAGCCTGAGTGGCGAGCAGCGTTTCCGTCACCTGGTGCGTTTCTCCCAGAAAGGCAGCTTCAACCTGCCACCGGCCCGCTACCTGCGTCTCTACGCGCCGGAACAGCAGGCCCTGGAAGCCAAGCCGGCGCTGGCCAAGGTCAAGGTCGAGTGATTGCGTTGCGCGCCTGGCTGGTCCTGCTGTGCGCCGTGCCGTTGCTGCTTCGCGCAGCGGAGGCGCCGGTCCAGCTGGCCTGGCGCACGACCCAGGGCTACGAACTGGTGAGCCTGGATCGCCAGCGGGTGCTCGAGCGCCGGCCGTTGCCGGCCGATTTGCAGGCTCCGCTGGGCAGCCTGTGGAAACTGTTCGTCTTCGCCTGGCTGAGCGACACCGGCCAGGCCGAGCCGCCCTATACCTGCCAGGGGCGCAGCCGCGAGGAGGTCTACTGCTGCGAGAATGGCCAGACGATCGGTCGTGACCGCGCCCTGGTGCGCTCCTGCGGGCTGTATTTCGAGCCGCAGCGCCTCGCCTTGCGGCCGGAGGCCTGGCGCGGCTACTGGCAGGCGCGCCAGGCACCGGCCTGGTTGCTCGATCTGGAACGGCTGCAACCGCAGACGCGGGTGCCGGTTAAGGAGCTTCTGGAGCAGTTGCAGCAACTGCCGGCCCAGGGCGAGGCGCGGCGGGTACTGCTCGATGTGGCGTTGCAGGCCGGCGACGGCCATGCCGTGGCCAGCCTTGGCGGCCGCCTGCGGGTGAAGACCTGGAGCTGGCTCGACGACCATGACCCGCAGGCGCGCCAGGGCGGTTTCGCCGGCTGGCTGGTCGATGGAACGCCGCTCTGGCTCGGCGGCCCGGGAACCAGCAAGGTGATTCTGGACCGCTACGCCGAGGTGCTCGGGCGCTTCCTGCCGAGTCCGTGGCCGGCCGATCCGGGCCGTTGCGTGGAAGTGAACCTGTTCAGCCGCTATCCGCTGCGCTCGGTCAGCGATCCCTCCGGCCACCCGGCCGCCGAAGGCCTGCTGCATGGTCCGCAGCAAGTGCTCTTCGCCAACGGCAATCGACTGGACATCGCCAGCGCCGGCGACCTCTTCCTGCAACGGGTGGATGGCGTGCCGCGCCTGGTCGCGCGGGTTTCGCGCGAAGAGTACGTGGCGCGGGTGCTGGAGCGCGAAGCCTCGGCGCAGCCGAAGGAAGCCGCTCGCGCGCTGGCGGTGACCATTCGCACCTATCTATTGCAAAACGCCGCGCCGCGCGGCGAATGCCTGGCCATCGATGACAGCAGCCAGCGCCAGCGCGTGGCGCCGCGCCCGGCCAGCGCGCCGACGCGGCAGATCGCTGCCTGGAGCGCCGACCTGGTGCTGGCCGGGGCGACCGTCAACTATCACTCCGACCAGCCTGGTCCGGCGCGCCTGTCCTGGAAGCACGCGGTGGAGCAAGCCGGGCAGGGACTGGGCTACGACAGCATCCTCGCCCAGGCTTTCCCGCGCAGCAGCCTGAGCCGCTGGGACAACCCGGTGGCCGCCTGCCAGTCGTTGCCGGCTGCCGAAGACTGGCTGCGCAAGCAGCGCCGGCAGTGGCGCGAGCGCCTCGACCGAGAGCCCGGCTACGAGGAGATTCAGAGTTTTTCCGTGTGCCGCCTGGCTTCCGGGCGGCCCTATGTCGATCGCGAGCGCGAACGCATCTTCGTCCGCGGCCTGTATTCCCTACAGGAACGCCTGGACCTCACCCACGAATACCTGCACCTGGCCTTCCGCGCCCATCCCAGCGGCCAGGACGAAAACTATGTCGAAAGCCTGGCCCGGCGCCTGCTACTGGAATGACTCCATGAACCGAATGTCCCTTGCCGCCCTGCTCAGTTGCGTTCCCCTCGTCGCCTGGGCGGACAACCCCGTGAAACTGGATACGCCGGTCTCCGGCTGGCGTGCCGGCGACGGTTCCGCCGCCAATTACCGGCAGGTGGTGAACTACCCGGCGTCCTCGGTCAACGTCGCCGCCGACCAGGCGACCACCGCGCGCATTCGCGGCGCGATCGAGAGCCAGCCCAAGGACCGCCCGGCGACGCTGGTGGTGAACGGTGTGAGCATGCCGCTGAAGGTGGACGCCGATGGCAGCTTCGACCGCCCGTTCGCCTTCCCGTCCGGCAGCAACAGCGTCGAGGTGCGCAACGCCGCCGGGCAGTCGCGGCGGGTCCAGTTCTATCACGGTGGCGGCGGCGGGGAAGTGCCGGCCAAGCTGCGCGTGCTGCTGTCCTGGGACAGTGACAACACCGACCTCGACCTGCACCTGGTGACCCCGGACGGCGACCATGTCTGGTATGGCAATCGTTCGCTGGCCAACGGCGCGACCCTGGATGTCGACGTCACCACTGGCTACGGCCCGGAAATCATCGCCACGCCGACGCCGCAGAAGGGGCCCTACCTGGTCTACGTCAACTACTTCGGCGGTGGCTACGGCAGCAGCGAGGATGGCGCCGAACAGGCCGCCCAGGACCTGACCACGGCGCGCATCACCCTGGTCACCGAAGAGGGCACGCCGAACGAGAAACAGGAAACCTTCCTGGTGCCGATGCGCAAGCCTGGCGAGCTGACGCTGGTGAAGCGCTTCAGTTATCCGTAGGCGCCTGCGCTGGCGTTATTCGCCGTCGTTCAGGCATCGGCGTTACCAACCGCGTGGCCTGACGGCGGCGCTCATGCCGCTGCGAATGGCTCCTGGGCTCAGGCGGGCTGTTCGCCCTGCCAGGTATCGATCGCTTCCTGCGCCGCACGGAACGCATCGATCGCCGCCGGCACCCCGGCATAGACCGCGCAGTGCAGCAGTGCCTCGCGGATTTCCTCCACCGTGCAGCCGTTGTTCAGCGCGCCGCGCACGTGCCCCTTGAGTTCCTGCGGGCATTTCAGGGCGGTCAGGGCGGCCAGGGTGATCAGGCTGCGGGTCTTGCGCGGCAGCGCCTCGCGGGCCCAGACCGAGCCCCAGGCATGCTCGTTGACGAAGTCCTGCAATGGCTGGGTGAAGGCGGTGGCGTTGCCCATGGCGCGCTCGACGAAGGCGTCGCCCATGACTTCACGTCGGATCTCCAGGCCGGTCTTGCCTTGTTCGCTCATCGGAAGGTTCCTGTCGTGGGTAGAAGGTGGCTCAATCCAGCGACTCTATCCGAACCGGCGCCACGCCGCTGCGGATCATACCCAGGCTTTCGGCGGCCTTGCGCGATACATCGATGATCCGCCCGCGGCGGAAAGGCCCGCGATCGTTGATCCGCACCACCACGCTGCGGCGGTTGTCGAGGTTGGTTACCCGCACGCGGGTACCGAACGGCAACGTGCGGTGGGCAGCGGTCATTGCGTTGGGGTTGTAGCGCTCGCCGCTGGCAGTACGCAGGCCTGCGTGGCGGCTGCCATAGTAGGAGGCTTCGCCGGTATCCGCGGAACCGCTGCCGGCGAGGCTGGAGCAGCCGGCGAGGAACAGGGGCAGGACGGCGAGGGCGAGGCGCGCGGCGGCGGATGGGTTGGGCATGGACAACAGGCTCCTGGCGGACAAGAAGACGCCGGGCGAACCCGGCGTCTGGCTTTGACTCACGCTTCGAGCTTTTTCTTCAGCAACTCGTTCACCTGCTGCGGGTTGGCCTTGCCTTTCGAGGCCTTCATCGCCTGGCCGACGAAGAAGCCGAACATCTTGCCGCGCTTGGCCTCGTCGGCGGCGCGGTACTGCTCGACCTGCTCGGCGTTGGCCGCCAGCACCTCGTCGAGCATCTTCTCGATGGCGCCACTGTCGGTGACCTGCTTCAGGCCCTTGGCCTCGATGATCTGGTCGGCGGAACCCTCGCCGTTGGCCATGGCTTCGAAGACCATCTTGGCGATCTTGCCGGAGATGGTGTTGTCCTTGATGCGCAGGATCATGCCGCCCAGTTGCTCGGCGGACACCGGAGACTGCTCGATCTCCAGGCCGTCCTTGTTGAGCAGGCTGCCCAGCTCGACCATCACCCAGTTGGCCGCCAGCTTGGCGTCGCCGCAGATACCCTGGACCTTCTCGAAGTAGTCGGCCATCTCGCGGCTGGCGGACAGCACGCTGGCATCGTAGGCGGACAGGCCGTACTGGCTCTCGAAGCGTTCGCGCTTCTGCACCGGCAGTTCCGGCAGTTGCTCGCGCAGCTTCGCCAGGTACTCGGGCTCGATGACCACCGGCAGCAGGTCGGGACAGGGGAAGTAACGGTAGTCGTTGGCTTCTTCCTTGCCGCGCATGGAGCGGGTCTCGTCCTTGTTCGGGTCGTACAGGCGGGTTTCCTGGACCACCTTGCCGCCGTCCTCGATCAGCTCGATCTGGCGCTGGATCTCGTGGTTGATCGCCTTCTCGATGAAGCGGAAGGAGTTGACGTTCTTGATCTCGGCGCGGGTGCCGAATTCGGCCTGGCCCTTCGGTCGCACCGAGACGTTGCAGTCGCAGCGCAGCGAGCCCTCGGCCATGTTGCCGTCGCAGATGCCCAGGTAGCGCACCAGGGCGTGGATCGCCTTGACGTAGGCCACGGCTTCCTTGGCGCTGCGGATGTCCGGCTCGGAAACGATCTCCAGCAACGGCGTGCCGGCGCGGTTCAGGTCGATGCCGCTCATGCCCTGGAAGTCTTCGTGCAGGCTCTTGCCGGCGTCCTCCTCCAGGTGCGCGCGGGTGATGCCGATGCGCTTGGTGGTGCCGTCTTCCAGGGTGATGTCGAGATGGCCCTTGCCGACGATGGGATGGTCCATCTGGCTGGTCTGGTAGCCCTTCGGCAGGTCGGGGTAGAAGTAGTTCTTGCGGGCGAACACGTTCTGCCGGTCGATCCGTGCGTCGATCGCCAGGCCGAACAGGCAGGCCATGCGTACGGCCTCCTCGTTGAGCACTGGCAGGGTGCCCGGCATGGCCAGGTCGACCAGGCTGGCTTGGGTATTCGGCGCGGCGCCGAAGGCGGTCGAGCTGCCGGAGAAGATCTTCGATTGGGTGGCGAGCTGTGCGTGGATTTCCAGCCCGATCACGGTTTCCCATTGCATGTGGTGTTCCTCAATCCTTCTGTGCCTGCGCAGTCCCGCTGCCGACCCTGCGGGTCGCCCTCTCCGCGCCGGGAGAGGGGAGGGGACTGCGTGGCGTTGCCATGGCTTAGAAACCGGCCGGGGTGCGGGTGTGCCAGTCGCTGACCTGCTGGTACTGGTGCGCGACGTTGAGCAGGCGACCTTCCTGGAAGTAGGGCGCGAGCAACTGGACACCCACCGGCAGGCCGTCGACGAAGCCGGCGGGCATGGACAGCCCCGGCAGGCCGGCGAGGTTGGCGGTGATGGTGTAGATGTCTTCCAGGTACTGGGAAACCGGGTCGTCGTTCTTCTCTCCGATCTTCCAGGCCGGGTTCGGCGTGGTCGGGCCGAGGATCACGTCCACTTCGGCAAAGGCGCTGACGAAGTCGTTCTTGATCAGCCGGCGAATCTTCTGAGCCTGCAGGTAATAGGCATCGTAGTAGCCGGCCGACAGTGCGTAGGTGCCGACCATGATGCGGTTCTTCACTTCGCTGCCGAAGCCTTCCGCGCGCGAGCGCTTGTACAGGTCTTCCAGGTTCTGCGGGGCGTCGCAACGATAGCCATAGCGCACGCCGTCGAAGCGCGACAGGTTGGAGGACGCCTCGGCCGGCGCGATCACGTAGTAGGCCGGGATGGCGTGCTGCATGTTCGGCAGGGAAATGTCCTTCACCGTGGCGCCGAGCGTCTTCAGCTCCTCGACCACGGCCAGCACCGCATCGGCGATGCGGCTGTCGAGGCCGGCGCCGAAGTATTCCCGCGGCAGGCCGATGCGCAGGCCGCTCAGCGGCTTCTGCAGGGCGGCCAGGTAGTCGTCCACCGGCTGTTCGACGCTGGTCGAGTCCTTCGGATCGAATCCGGCCATCACCCCCAGCATCAGCGCGCAGTCCTCGGCGGTGCGCGCCAGCGGGCCGCCCTGGTCGAGGCTGGAGGCGTAGGCGATCATGCCCCAGCGGGAAACCCGGCCGTAGGTCGGCTTGATCCCGGTGAGGTTGGTCAGCGCCGCCGGCTGGCGGATCGAGCCGCCGGTATCGGTGCCGGTGGCGGCCGGCAGCAGGCGCGCGGCGACTGCCGCGGCGGAGCCGCCGGAGGAGCCGCCCGGCACGCGGTCGAGGCTCCAGGGGTTCTTCACCGCGCCGTAGTGGCTGGACTGGTTCGACGAGCCCATGGCGAATTCGTCCATGTTCAGCTTGCCGAGGGTAACGGTGCCGGCGGCGGCGAGCTTCTCGACCACGGTGGCGTCGTAGGGCGAGACGAAGTTGTCGAGCATCTTCGAACCGCAGCTGGTGCGTACGCCCTGGGTGCAGAACAGGTCCTTGTGGGCGATCGGCGCGCCGAGCAGGGCGCCGTTCTCGCCGTTGGCGCGCCGTTCGTCGGCTGCCTTGGCCTGGGCGATGGCCAGGTCGTCGGTGATGCTGATGAAACTGTTGAGCTGGGGATCCAGCTGCCGGATGCGACCGAGCAGGGTGCGGGTCAGCTCTTCGGCGGAAAATTGCTTGTCGGCGAGGGCGCGGGCGATCTCGGCGAGGGTCAATTGATGCAGCATGTGTCCGCGTCCTTATTACTCGATGACTTTCGGAACCAGGTACAGACCTTCTTCCACGGCGGGGGCGATGGTCTGGTAGGCGTCGCGGTGATCGGTCTCGGTGACCGCGTCCGGACGCAGGCGCTGGGTGGCTTCCAGCGGGTGGGCGAGCGGTTCGACGCCGCTGGTGTCGACCGCCTGCATCTGGTCGATCAGGCCGAGGATGTTGTTCAGGGTCTCGGTGGTGCGCGGAAGATCGGCCTCGCTCAGGCCCAGGCGGGCGAGATGGGCGATTTTTTCCACGTCGGAGCGTTCAAGCGCCATCGGGAGTCTCCAGCAAAAGCGGCCTTGGAAGGGCGGCGGGGCGCCATGCGTTATATAAGGCAGGGAACGGATGCCGCGGTCGGCGGTCTAACTCCGCCTGGACGGGCCTTGTGGGGCCGGGAAAAGCCTGCAATTTAGCATATTGCCCGCCTTGCCCAAAATCCCCGTCGTTGTTAGAGTTTGCCGCACTTTTTTACCCGCGTATTTTTCACCCACGCTTCGCCTAGGGTTTCTTTCCCATGTTCAAAAAATTGCGTGGCATGTTTTCCAGCGATCTGTCGATCGACCTGGGTACTGCCAATACCCTTATTTATGTGCGCGAGCGCGGCATCGTCCTGAACGAACCGTCCGTGGTCGCCATTCGCAGCCATGGCAGCCAGAAGAGCGTCGTCGCCGTGGGCACCGAGGCCAAGCGCATGCTCGGCCGTACCCCGGGCAACATCGCCGCCATCCGTCCGATGAAAGACGGCGTGATCGCGGATTTCAGCGTCTGCGAGAAGATGCTGCAGTACTTCATCAACAAGGTTCACGAGAACAGCTTCCTGCAGCCCAGCCCGCGCGTGCTGATCTGCGTACCGTGCAAGTCCACCCAGGTCGAGCGCCGGGCCATCCGCGAATCCGCCCTGGGCGCCGGCGCCCGCGAGGTGTTCCTGATCGAAGAGCCGATGGCTGCCGCCATCGGCGCCGGCCTGCCGGTCGAGGAGGCCCGCGGCTCGATGGTCGTAGACATCGGCGGCGGCACTACCGAGATCGCCCTGATTTCCCTCAACGGCGTGGTCTACGCCGAATCCGTCCGCGTCGGCGGCGACCGCTTCGACGAAGCCATCGTCACCTACGTGCGCCGCAACTACGGCAGCCTGATCGGCGAATCCACCGCCGAGCGCATCAAGCAGGAGATCGGCACCGCCTTCCCGGGCGGCGACGTTCGCGAAGTCGACGTCCGCGGCCGTAACCTGGCCGAAGGCGTACCGCGCAGCTTCACCCTGAACTCCAACGAGGTCCTCGAGGCCCTGCAGGAGTCCCTGGCGACCATCGTCCAGGCGGTCAAGAGCGCCCTCGAGCAATCGCCGCCGGAGCTGGCCTCGGATATCGCCGAGCGCGGCCTGGTGCTGACCGGCGGTGGCGCGCTGCTGCGCGACCTGGACAAGCTGCTGGCACAGGAAACCGGCCTGCCGGTGATCGTCGCCGAGGAGCCGCTGACCTGCGTGGCTCGCGGCGGTGGCCGCGCGCTGGAGATGATGGACCGCCACTCCATGGACCTGCTCTCCACCGAGTAAGGTGGCGAGCATCGTCGCCTAGGAGCGGATCATCAAACCGCTATTCTCCAAAGGCCCGTCGCTGGGCGTTCGCCTGTTGGTGCTGGCCGTGCTGTCGGTCAGCCTGATGGTGGTGGACGCCCGGTTCGACTATCTGGAGCCCGTCCGCAGCAAGCTGGGGATGGTGCTCACGCCTTTCTACGGCCTGGCGGAAATGCCGGTGCGCGCCTGGGAAGGCGTGCGCGACCAGTTCAGCAGCCGTAGCGAGCTGATCGCCGAGAACGAACGCCTCAAGGCCGAGTCCCTGCTGATGCAGCGCCGGGTGCAGAAACTCGCCGCGCTCACCGAGCAGAACGTGCGCCTGCGCGAGCTGCTCAATTCCGCCGCGCTGGTCGACGACAAGGTACTGGTCAGCGAGCTGATCGGCGTCGATCCGAACCCCTTCACCCAACGCATCATGATCGACAAGGGCGAGAACGACGGCGTCTTCGTCGGCCAGCCGGTGCTCGATGCCAGCGGCCTGATGGGCCAGGTGGTCGAGGTGATGCCCTATACCGCGCGGGTCCTGCTGCTCACCGACACCACCCACAGTATCCCGGTGCAGGTCAATCGCAACGGCCTGCGCGCCATCGCCGTCGGCACCGGCAATCCCGAGCGCCTGGAATTGCGCTACGTCGCCGACACCGCCGACATCAAGGAAGGCGACCTACTGGTCAGCTCCGGCCTGGGGCAGCGCTTCCCCGCCGGCTATCCGGTGGCCACGGTCAAGGAAGTGATCCACGATTCCGGCCAGCCGTTCGCCGTGGTGCGCGCGGTGCCGACCGCGAAGATGAACCGTAGCCGCTACGTGCTGCTGGTGTTCAGCGACAGCCGCACCCCGGAACAGCGCGCCAACGACGCCGCCGAGGCCCAGGAAGAGGCGGACAAGAAAGCCGCCGCCGGCGCCCAGGCGCCCCAGCCTGCCGCGCAACCGGCCGCCGCGCCGTCGCCGGCCACCCCGGCAGCCCAGGGCGCTGCGCAGCAGCCCGCCGCCGCGCCCGCGCCAGCCCCCACGCAGCCTGCCGCTCCGGCGGCCAACGGGGGACGCCGCTGATGGCTCGCGCGACTCAAGGTTCGAACAATGTCTGGGTGATCTGGCTGAGCCTGCTGGTCGGGCTGGTGCTGGCCGTAGCGCCGATGCCTACCTTCACCGAGATCGGCCGCCCGCTGTGGCTGGCGATGCTGCTGACCTACTGGGTGTTGCTGCTGCCCGAGCGCGTCGGGATGGTCACCGCCTGGCTGCTCGGCCTGGCCCAGGACGTGCTCTACGGCAACCTGCTCGGGCAGAACGCGCTGATCCTCGGCCTGATCACCTTCCTCGTGCTGTCCCTGCACCAGCGCCTGCGCATGTTCCCGGCCTGGCAGCAGTGCCTGGTGCTGGTGGTGGTCTACGGCCTGGCGCAGCTGCTCCAGCTCTGGCTCAACGCCCTGACCGGCAATCGTCCGCCGACCCTGACCTTCCTGCTCCCGGCCCTGGTCAGCGCGCTGCTCTGGCCCTGGGTGTACGCCCTGCTGCAGTTCGTCCGCCTGCGTCTCAACGTGAGGTAGGTCCGCTTCGCAGCTATGCTGCGGCGGATATCGTCATTCTTCGAAACGGGTGATCGGCGCATCGCCCGACGCGTTTCCCGGGAGCCTCCATGCCGTCGCTGTATCTCGCCTCCGCCTCGCCCCGTCGCCGTGAACTGCTGACCCAGATCGGCGTGCCGCTGTCCGTGCTCGCCACCGCTATCGACGAGTCCCCCTTGCCGAGCGAAGCGCCCGCCGCCTACGTCGAGCGCCTGGCGCGCGGCAAGGCGGCCGCCGGGCTGGCTATGCTGGAAGGGCGTGGCGAGGACGGTTGTGTCCTGGGCGCGGATACCTCGGTGGTGATCGACGGGCGAATTCTCGGCAAGCCCGTGGACCAGGCCGACGGGCTGGCCATGCTGGCTGCGCTGTCCGGGCGCGAACACCAGGTTCTCACCGCCGTGGCCCTGGCCGCCGCTGGTGGCGTCGAGGCGCGGGTGGTGGAGTGCCGGGTGCGCTTCCGCCAGGTCGCTCCGGAAGAAGCGCTGCGCTACTGGCAGAGCGGCGAGCCGGCGGACAAGGCAGGCGGATATGCGATCCAGGGCCTCGGGGCGATATTCGTCAGTCGCATCGAAGGCAGTTACAGTGCGGTGGTCGGGCTGCCTTTGTGTGAAACTGCGGAACTGTTGAGGGAATTCGGCATCCCTTGCTGGCAGCCCGTGGGTGGCAACCCGCCGTAACGCCTAACGCGCCGAAATAAGGACAGTGGACGCATGAGCGAAGAGATCCTGATCAATATCACGCCGATGGAGTCGCGCGTGGCGGTGGTGGAAAACGGCGTCCTGCAGGAAGTGCATGTCGAACGCACCCAGCGGCGCGGCATCGTCGGCAATATCTACAAGGGGCGGGTGGTACGGGTACTGCCGGGGATGCAGGCGGCGTTCGTCGACATCGGCCTGGAACGTGCGGCGTTCATCCATGCCGCCGAGATATCCAATCGCGAAGGCAGCGCCGTGGAAAGCATCAGTGCCCTGGTCCATGAGGGGCAGGCGCTGGTGGTGCAGGTGACCAAGGATCCGATCGGCACCAAGGGCGCACGGCTGACCACCCACCTGTCGATTCCTTCGCGCTATCTGGTGTACATGCCGCGCACCAGCCATGTCGGGATATCCCTGCGGATCGAGGACGAAGTCGAGCGCGAGCGCCTGAAGAAGGTGGTGGCCGACTGCGTGGCGGCGGAAGGCATCGAGGGACAGGGTGGCTTCATCCTGCGCACCGCCGCGGAAGGTGCGGGCGAGGACGAGATTCTCGCCGACATCCGCTACCTTCGCCGGCTATGGGACCAGATCGCCGCGCAGATCCAGACCGTCGGCGCGCCTTCGGTGATCTACGAAGACCTGTCCCTGGCGATCCGTACCCTGCGCGACCTGGTGAACCCGCGGATCGAGAAGATCCGCATCGACTCGCGAGAGAACTTCCAGAAGATCACTTCCTTCGTCGAAGAATTGATGCCGGAGATTTCCGATCGCCTCGAACACTACCCGGGCGAGCGACCGATCTTCGATCTCTACGGCGTCGAGGACGAAATCCAGAAAGCCCTGGAGCGCAAGGTACTGCTGAAGTCCGGCGGCTACCTGATCGTCGATCCGACCGAGGCGATGACCACCATCGACGTGAACACCGGCGCCTTCGTCGGCCATCGCAACCTCGAGGAAACCATCTTCAAGACCAACCTCGAGGCGGCCACCGCGATCGCCCGCCAACTGCGCCTGCGCAACCTGGGCGGGATCATCATCATCGACTTCATCGACATGGAGGACGAGGAGCATCGCCGGCAGGTCCTGCGCACCCTGGAGAAGCAACTGGAGCGCGACCACGCGAAGACCAACATCATCGGCATCACCGAGTTGGGCCTGGTGCAGATGACCCGCAAACGCACCCGCGAAAGCCTGGTGCAGATCCTCTGCGAGCCGTGCCCCTGCTGCCAGGGACGCGGCATGCTGAAGACTGCGGAAACCACCTGCTACGAGATTTTCCGCGAGATTCTCCGCGAGGCGCGTGCCTACCAGGCCGACTCCTACCTGGTGCTGGCCAACCAGAAGGTGGTGGACCGGCTGCTCGACGAGGAGTCGGGTAACGTCGCCGATCTCGAGGCGTTCATCGGCCGCACCATCAAGTTCCAGGTCGAGGCGATGTACTCGCAGGAGCAATATGACGTGGTCCTGCTCTGAGGCGTATGGCTGAAATGGCGGATGTGGGAAGCCTCGGAACGCGACTGCTACGGATCGTCCTGGGTCTGTGCGCCCTGGTACTGGTGCTGCTGGCGCTGTACGTCAGCCTTGGCCGGCAACTGGTGCCGCTGGTGGCCGAATACCGCCAGCAGCTGGAGGAGGAAGCTGGCAAGCAACTCGGCATACCGGTGCGGATTGCCGAGCTGACGGGCTCCTGGCGCGGCTTCGAGCCTCTGGTGGTGGCGCGCGACATCCAGGTCGGCGACGGCGAACAGAGTCTGCGCCTGGCGCGGGTGCGGCTGGCGCCGGACCTGCTCGGCAGCCTGCTGGCGCGCCAGGTGCGGATCGGCAGCCTGGAGCTGGAGGGACTCAAGCTGACCCTGCGCGAAGGCGAGGATGGCCAGTGGAGCCTGGATGGCCTGCCGCACAGTGACAAGCCCAGCGATCCCCGGAAGCTCCTGCAATTCCTGCTGCAGACCCAACGCATCTCGCTGCTGGACAGCCAACTGGAGGTGGCGCCGCGGGGAAGCGCAGCGCTGTCGCTCAGCGCGGTCGGCGCGACCCTGCGCAGTTCATCGGTCGGTGGGCAGAGTCTCGATGCCCGCCTGCAACTGCCGGATGGCCAACCCCTGGCGCTGCACGCCGAAGGGCGGATCGACAGCGAGGACTGGCCGCGCAGCAGCGCCAGGGTCTATCTCAGCCTGCCGCAGAGCGACTGGGCGCAATGGTTGCCGGCCGGTCTGACCCAGGAATGGAAGATCGTCCGGGCCAAGGCCGGCGGAGACTTCTGGTTCGACTGGCGCGACGGCAAGGCGCAACGGCTGGTGGCACGGCTGCTGGCGCCGCAGTTGAAGGCCTCGTATGCCGCGCGCAAGCCGGTGGAAATCAACGACCTGGGCATGAACCTGTTCTTCGATCGCGAAGCGCAGGGCTGGAAGGTTCGGGTCGGCGACCTGGCGGCGAATTTCGGCGAGCAGCGCTGGGGCGAGGTGGAGTTGCTGTTGCGTCGCGACCAGCAGAACAACGAGCCACACTGGAAGCTGCAGGCCGACCGCGTCGACCTGACGCCCCTGGTGCCGGCGATAGAAGCGCTGGCGCCGCTGCCGGACGCGGCGGCGGAGTGGGTGGCGGGCCTGAAGCCGAAGGGCATCCTGCACAACCTGAACGCCGATTTCTGGCCGCAGCGAGAGGTGCCCGAGCGGGTCAGCTACGCGACCAACCTGGAAAAGGTCGGTATCTCGGCGTTCCATGAGGTCCCGGCGGTGGAAAACGTCAGCGGCACCTTGACCGGCACCCTGGCCGGAGGCCAGCTCGACGCGTCGGCGCAGGATTTCATGCTGCACCTGGCCAAGGTGTTTCCCGAGCCGTGGCGCTACCGCGAGGCCCGCACGCGGATGTTCTGGAGCCTGGACGACCGCGCCTTCACCCTCGGCAGCCACCTGATGCGGGTCGAGGGCGAGGAGGGCCGCCTGGCCGGCGACATGCTGATCCGCCTGATGCGCGATCCCGGCGCTGAAGACTACATGGACCTGCAGGTCGGCCTCAGCGACGGCGACGCGCGCTTCACCGCCAAGTACCTGCCGACCCAGTTGCCGGGAATGAACAAAAGCCTGGCGAACTGGTTGAAGACGGCGATCCGCAGTGGCCATGTCGAGCAGGGCTACTTCCAGTGGCAGGGCTCGCTGAACCGCGGCGCGGCGGCCGAAGCCCACGTCATGAACCTCTACTTCAAGGTCCGCGACGGCGAGCTGGCCTACCAGCCCGGCTGGCCCGTCCTGAGCAAAACGGTCGGCGAGGTGTTCGTCGAGGATTCCGGAGTCCGCGTGCTGGCCTCCAGCGGGAATCTGCTGAATTCCCGGGTCAGCGACGTCAAGGTCGACATTCCCCTCGGCCGTCCGGGACAGACGCCGCACCTGTATGTGGATGGGGCCGTCGACAGTAACCTGAAGGACGGCATCAAGCTGCTCCAGGAAGCGCCGATCCCGACCCGCAAGATCTTCGCCGGCTGGGAGGGCGATGGGCCCTTGCAGGGCCACCTGAAGCTGGATATTCCGCTGGACCACGACGAGGCCGGCAAGACCGGGGTGGTCGTGGATTTCTCCACCGTGGGCGTGACCCTGAAGATGCCCAGTCCGAAGCTGGATATGAGCGAAGTGAAGGGCGACTTCCGTTTCGACCTGGCCAAGGGCCTGAGCGCCCCGGCGGTGCAGGCCCGGGTGCTGGGCAGCGAGGTACGTGGGCGGATCGTCGCCGAGGGGCGCGGCGATGCGCGCACGCGCTTGCTGCTCAACGGCCAGGTGGCGGTCAAGTCGCTGAGCGACTGGCTCGGCGCTGGCCAGCGTCCGTTGCCGGTCTCGGGACGCCTGCCGTTCCAGCTCAACCTGCTGCTGGATGGCAAGGACAGCCAGTTGCAGATCGATTCGGATCTCAAGGGCGCCGTCGTCGACCTGCCGGCGCCGTTCGGCAAGACGGCCGCCCAGGCGCGGCCGACCCAATGGCGGATGACCCTGGATGGCGCCGAACGGCGTTACTGGGCGCGTTACGACGGCCTCGCCAGCCTGGCCTATGCGGCCCCGGCGGACAAGCCGCTGAACGGACGCGGCGCCCTGCGCCTGGGCGGTGACCCGGCGTTGCTGCCCTCGGCACAGGGGCTGCGGGTGCGCGGGCGTCTGGCGGAACTGGACTGGGACGCCTGGCAGGCCACCCTGAAGCGCTACGGCAATGGCGACCAGGCTGCCAGTAGCGCTGCGGGCTTGCTGCGCGGCGCCGACCTGCGCATCGACAGCTTCAAGGGCTTCGGCCAGGAGCTGAAGAACCTGACCGTCGACCTGGCCCGCCAGGAGCGGGCCTGGCAACTGGTGCTGGTCAGCGACCTCGCATCGGGGCGTCTGGTCTTGCCGGATGCCAGGGGCGCGCCGATCGTGGTCGATCTGGACCGCCTGAACCTGCCGAAGTCGACCCTTCCCGACGAGAACAAGGTGGAGGATTCGGACCCGCTGGCCGCCGTCGATCCGCGCAGCCTGCCGGCGGTAGACGTGAAGATCGGCCAGGTCGCCCTCGGCGGCCAGCCGCTGGGCGCCTGGAGCCTGAAGGTACGGCCGGGCAGCAACGGCGTGGCGTTCAACGACCTGGACCTCGACCTGCGTGGCCTGCACGTCAACGGCAGCCTGCGCTGGGACGGCAGTCCGGGCAATACCCGCAGCACCTATCAGGGACGGATCGAGGGCAAGAACCTGGCGGATGTGCTCAAGGCCTGGAATTTCGCGCCGAGCGCCACCAGCGAACGTTTCCGCATGGATATCAACGGCCAGTGGCCGGGATCGCCGGCCTACATGGCCCTGAAGCGCTTCAGCGGCAGCATGGATGCATCGCTGCGCAAGGGGCAGTTCGTCGAGGTCGAAGGCAGCGCCCAGGCGCTGCGAGTGTTCGGCCTGCTCAATTTCAACGCGATCAACCGCCGGCTGCGCCTGGACTTCTCGGACATCCTCGGCAAGGGACTGAGCTATGACCGGGTGAAGGGGGTTCTCTCCGCCACCGACGGCGTCTACATCACCCGCGAGCCGCTGAAGCTGGAAGGGCCGTCGAGCAACCTGGAGTTGAACGGTACCCTGGACCTGGCTCACGATCGGGTCGACGCCAAGCTGCTGGTGACCTTGCCATTGACCAACAACCTGACCCTGGCGGCACTGATAGTCGGCGGTCCGGCGGTCGGTGGCGCGGTCTTCGTCGTCGACAAGCTGCTCGGCGACCGGGTCTCGCGCTTCGCCAGCGTGCAATACAGCGTCAAGGGCCCCTGGCAGGATCCGAAGATCAGCTTCGACAAGCCATTCGAGAAGCCCCGCTGAGCGGCGCCCGGTGCCGCGACGCGGCGCTTTCGTCCGCGAGGAGGAAATCATGTCCATTGCCGTGATCCAGATGGTCAGCCAGGACGACGTGACGGCCAACCTGGCCGCCGCCCGTCGCCTGCTGGAACAGGCCGCCGAGGGTGGGGCGCGGCTCGCCGTGCTGCCGGAAAACTTCGCCGCCATGGGCCGGCGCGACCTGGCCGAACTGGGGCGCGCCGAGGCGCGGGGGAACGGGCCGATCCTGTCGTGGTTGAATTCCGCCGCTCGCGACCTCAGGTTGTGGATAGTCGCCGGAACGCTGCCGCTGCCGCCGGATGGGCAGCCCGAGGCGAAGGCGAATGCCTGTTCGCTGCTGATCGACGAGCACGGAGAGCGGGTCGCCCGCTACGACAAGCTGCACCTGTTCGATGTGGACGTAGCCGATGCGCGGGGCCGCTATCGTGAATCCGACGACTATGCTTTCGGTCAGAAGATCGTGGTGGCGGATACGCCGGTCGGTCGCCTTGGCCTGACGGTCTGCTACGACCTGCGTTTTCCGGAACTCTATACCGCGCTGCGCGAGGCCGGCGCAGAGCTGATCACGGCGCCGTCGGCGTTCACCGCGGTGACCGGCGCGGCGCACTGGCAGGTGCTGGTCCGCGCCCGCGCCATCGAGACCCAGTGCTACCTACTGGCGGCCGGACAGGGTGGCGTCCACCCACGGGGCCGGGAGACGTTCGGCCATTCGGCCATCGTCGATCCCTGGGGCCGGGTCCTGGCCGAGCGGCCGCAGGGCGAAGCGGTGCTGCTGGCGGCGCGCGACGCCGCAGAACAGGCGGATATCCGCCGGCGCATGCCGGTGGTGGCGCACAGACGATTTTTCCCGCCGGCCGAACCGCGGCCGGCGCGTACGGAGTGAATATGAGCGAGTTGTTGTCATCCGTCAGCCAGCAGTTGCTGGCCCCCGGTGGTCTGGAGCTGGACAGCCTGCCCGGCATTCTTCATGAACTGAACGGCCCGGGCATCGATGCCGCCGACCTGTATTTCCAGAGCCAGGTCTCCGAGTCGTGGATGCTCGAGGACGGCATCGTCAAGGAAGGCAGCTTCAATCTCGACCAGGGCGTCGGGGTACGCGCGCAGTCGGGCGAGAAGACCGGCTTCGCCTATAGCAATGCGATCACCGCCGAGGCGTTGAAACAGGCCGCGGTGGCGGCCCGTTCGATTTCCCGTGCGGGACAGAACGGCAGCGTGCAGGCGTTCAAGGCCGTGGTGCCGGCTCGCCTGTACGCCGGCGAGAACCCGCTGGGCGTGCTCAGCCGTGCCGAGAAGGTCGAGTTGCTGAAGCAGATCGACGCCGCTACCCGTGCGCTCGATCCCCGCATCCAGCAGGTCACGGTGAGCATGGCCGGCGTCTGGGAGCAGATCCTGGTAGCGGCCAGCGACGGTTCGCTGGCCGCCGACATTCGTCCGCTGGTGCGTTTCAACGTCAGCGTGATCGTCGAACAGAACGGCCGACGCGAACGCGGCGGCCACGGCGGCGGCGGTCGCACCGACTATCGCTATTTCCTCCAGGAAGATCGTGCCATGGGCTACGCCCGCGAGGCCCTGCGCCAGGCGCTGGTCAACCTCGAGGCGATTCCCGCGCCGGCCGGCACCCTGCCGGTGGTGATGGGCGCGGGTTGGTCCGGGGTCCTGCTCCACGAAGCGGTCGGCCACGGCCTGGAGGGCGACTTCAACCGCAAGGGCAGCTCCGCCTACAGCGGCCGGATCGGCGAAAAGGTCGCCTCGAGCCTGTGCACCATCGTCGACGACGGCACCCTGGCCGGGCGTCGCGGCTCGCTGAGCGTGGATGACGAAGGCACGCCGAGCAACTGCAACGTGCTGATCGAGAACGGCGTGCTCAAGGGCTACATGCAGGACAAGCTCAACGCCCGCCTGATGGGCGTGGCGCGCACCGGTAACGGCCGCCGCGAGTCCTACGCGCACCTGCCGATGCCACGCATGACCAACACCTACATGCTGGCCGGCGAGAGCGATCCGCAGGAAATCATCGCCTCGGTGGAGAAGGGTATCTACTGCGCCAACCTCGGCGGTGGCCAGGTCGATATCACCAGCGGCAAGTTCGTGTTCTCCACCAGCGAGGCCTACCTGATCGAGAACGGCAGGATCACCACCCCGGTGAAAGGCGCCACCCTGATCGGCAACGGTCCGGAAGCGATGAGCCGGGTATCCATGGTCGGCAACGACCTGGCCCTGGACAGTGGCGTGGGAACCTGCGGGAAGGACGGTCAGTCGGTGCCGGTCGGCGTCGGCCAGCCGACCCTGAAGATCGATGCGATCACCGTCGGCGGCACCGGCGCCTGAGGCATGGCCCGGGCGCCGGCGCGACGAAACCTAGCGCAGGCCGCGCTTGGTTTCGTCCAGTTCGCGGATGTACTTGAACACTTTGCGTGCGGCGGCCGGCGGTTTGTTGTGCGCGGCCTCGTGCTGGGCGTGGCGGACCAGGCCGCGCAGGTGCTGGCGATCGCACTCGGGGAACTCCCCGACGAAGGCGTCGAGCGCTGCGTCGCCGCCGGCGATCAACTGGTCGCGCCAACGTTCGAGGGCATGGAAACGTTCGTTGTACTGGCGGGTGGAGGAGTCCACCTGGTCGATGAGGGCGACGATGGCGTCCACGTCCTGGTCGCGCATCAGTTTGCCGATGTACTGGATATGCCGTTTGCGGGCGATGTGCGCCTTGTGCTTCGGCGCCTCGAGCAGCGCCTTGCGTAGCGGGTCGGTGAGCGGCAGGCGCTCCAGCAACTGCGGTTGCAGGGTGGTCAGGCGCTCGCCGAGGTCCTGCAGGGCATGCAGCTCGCGTTTGATCTGCGACTTGCTCTTCTCTTCGAATTGCGAGTCGTCGTCGTGAAATTCAGCCATGGTGGTGGTCCAGTGGAAAACGCCGCCATGATAACGAGTCAGGGGCCGCTTGTCCGGCCCGGCCGCGTGGGCGGCCACGTCAACAGGAGAGTCAACAGATGAGTCTACATGCCGCGGCAGTCGGTCCCTCCGTGCTTCCGGACCTTCGCGAGCAGGTCGAGCAGATCATCGCCGAGGCCCGCCGCCAGGGCGCCAGTGCCTGCGAAGTGGCGGTGTCGCTGGAGCAGGGCCTGTCCACCAGCGTGCGCCAGGGCGAGGTGGAAACCGTCGAGTTCAACCGTGACCAAGGTTTCGGCATCACCCTCTACGCAGGTCAGCGCAAGGGCTCGGCGAGCACCTCGGCGACCGGCGAGGCGGCCATCCGCGAGACGGTGGCGGCGGCGCTGGCGATCGCCCGCCATACCTCCGAGGACGAATGCGCCGGTCTCGCCGATGCCGCGTTGATGGCCCGCGAGTTGCCCGAGCTGGACCTCTATCATCCATGGAGCCTGAGTCCCGAGCAGGCCGTGGAACGTGCCCTGGCTTGCGAGGCAGCGGCGTTCGCCGCCGACAAGCGGGTGACCAAGGCCGACGGCACCACCCTGAATACCCACCAGGGCTGCCGGGTATACGGTAACAGCCACGGTTTCATCGGTGGTTACGCCAGCACCCGGCACAGCCTCAGCTGCGTGATGATCGCCGAGGGCGAAGGACAGATGCAGCGTGACTATTGGTATGACGTCAACCGCCGTGGCGAGGCCTTGGCCAGCGCCGAGTCGATCGGCCGGCGCGCCGCCGAGCGCGCCGCCAGCCGACTGGGCGCGCGGCCGGTGCAGACCGCCGAAGTGCCGGTGCTGTTCGCTCCGGAAATCGCTGTTGGCCTGTTCGGCCATTTCCTCGGGGCGATCTCAGGCGGCAGCCTGTATCGCAAGTCATCCTTCCTCGAAGGCGCGCTGGGCCAGCGCCTGTTTCCCGAGTGGTTGAGCATCGACGAGCGGCCGCACCTGGTCGGCGCGCTCGGCAGCGCCAGCTTCGATAGCGACGGCCTGGCGACCTACGCCAAGCCATTCGTCGAGAACGGCGAGCTGGTGTCCTATGTCCTGGGCACCTATTCCGGGCGCAAGCTCGGTCTGCCGAGCACGGCCAACGCCGGCGGCGTGCATAACCTGTTCGTCAGCCATGGCGACGAGGACCAGGCCGCTCTCATACGCCGGATGGGGCGTGGCCTGCTGGTCACCGAGTTGATGGGGCAGGGCGTCAACCTGGTGACCGGCGATTATTCCCGCGGCGCCGCCGGCTACTGGGTCGAGAACGGCGAGATCCAGTTCCCGGTCCAGGAAGTCACCATCGCCGCCAACCTGCGCGACCTGTTCCGCCGTATCGTCGCGGTCGGCAAGGACATCGAACGGCGCGGCAACCTGCATACCGGTTCTGTACTGGTCGAGTCGATGATGGTAGCCGGACGCTGAGGCCGGGTTTCCCTCTGTAGAACGCCAGCGCTCGTCGCTGGCGTTTTCGTTTCCGCCTGTTCGATTGTCCCCCTCTATGGGGACCATGCTTGTCTTTTGCCAAGAAGAAAACAATAATCAATCTCATTATCGTCTGGTGAGGTTGCCATGTCCTTCGAGGCGCACGACCCGCAAGCATTGGATCACTGGTACTGGCTGGGCACGCAGATCCGCTGCGCGCTCGATCCCGACGAACCGCGCCTGCTCGACCAGTACCTCGGCGAGGCGCGCTATCTCGCCGGTTGGGAAGGTGTGGCCGCCTGGCCGCTGTTCGAGAAAGCCTACAACCTCCTGCTCGATACCGGTCGCGATCCGATATTGCCCTGGCACTGGCGCAGCCTCTGCCTCGACTACGCCTACCGGCCCCTCTGCGAACTTCAGCGATTGACCACCAACGGCAGCCAGCGGCGACGGCTGCGCCAGCTCTCCGTACGAATGGCCAGGCAGGACCTGGCGCCGTCGATGAGCTTCGATCACCCGCAACAAGGAAACCAAGATGACTGACACCCGCATCGAACGCGACAGCATGGGCGAACTGGCGGTCCCGGCGACCGCCCTCTACGGCGCCCAGACCCAGCGCGCGGTGAACAACTTCCCGGTCAGCGGCCAGCGCATGCCCCAGGCCTTCGTCCGCGCCCTGCTGCTGGCCAAGGCCGCGGCGGCGCGGGCGAACGTCTCCCTGCAGCAACTGGATGCACCGATGGGCGAGGCGATCGCCGAGACCTGCCTGCAGTTGCTGCAGGAGGACTTCATGCAGCATTTCCCGGTGGATGTGTTCCAGACCGGCTCCGGCACCAGTTCCAACATGAACGCCAACGAAGTGGTGGCGACCCTGGCCAGTCGTCGCCTGGGCGGCAAGGTCAATCCGAACGACCATGTGAACTGCGGGCAGAGCAGTAACGACATCATCCCCTCGACCATCCACATCAGTGCCGCCCTCGAGATCAGCGAATGCCTGCTGCCGGCGCTGCGCCACCTGGAGCAGACTATCCAGAGCAAGGCCGGCGAAGTGCATGCCTATGTGAAGACCGGCCGCACCCACCTGATGGATGCGATGCCGGTACGCATGAGCCAGGTGCTCGGTGGCTGGGCGCAGCAGGTGCGACAGGCCGGCGTGCACATCGAGAGCGTACTTCCTGCCTTGCAGCAGTTGGCACAGGGCGGCACCGCGGTGGGCACCGGGATCAACGCCCATCCGCGGTTCGCCGAACGTTTCAGCCAGGAGCTGAACGACCTGACCGGGTTGGCGTTCCGCCCCGGCGACGACTTCTTCGCCCTGATCGGTTCGCAGGACACGGCGGTCGCTGCGTCCGGCCAGTTGAAGACCCTGGCCGTGACCCTGATGAAGCTGGCCAACGACCTGCGCTGGATGAACTCCGGGCCGCTTGCCGGGCTCGGCGAGATCGAGCTGGAAGCGCTGCAACCAGGCTCCTCGATCATGCCCGGCAAGGTCAACCCGGTGATCCCGGAGGCCACCGCGATGGTCGCCGCCCAGGTGATCGGCAATGACGCCGCCATTGCCGTCGCTGGCCAATCGGGCAACTTCGAACTGAACGTGATGCTGCCGCTGGTGGCGGACAACCTGTTGCACAGCATCCAGTTGCTGGCCAACGTCAGCCGGTTGCTGGCGGACAAGGCCATCGCCAGCTTCAAGGTCAACCAGGGCAAGCTCAGCGAGGCGTTGGCGCGCAACCCGATCCTGGTCACTGCGCTGAACCCGATCATCGGCTACCAGAAGGCTGCGGAAATCGCCAAGCAGGCCTATCGCGAGGGACGGCCGATCATCGATGTGGCGCTGGAAAACACTGATCTGGACCGTGCGCGCCTGGAGGTGTTGCTGGATCCGGAAAAACTCACGGCTGGCGGCCTCTGAGGCCGCCCCACCATTGGAGGTACCGCCATGCGTCATTGGCAACGAACGATCGAACAGGGCAACCGCTGTTTCGTCACCGGCGCATTGATCGATGCGCGTGAGCACTACCTCCATGCCCTGGCCCTGGCCCAGGTGCTGCTGGAACGCTGGGGCGACGCCGACGAGGCGGTGATGGCGTTCGTCATTTCCCATCACAACCTGGCCGACTTGCACCTGCAACTGGAGCAACCGGAGGAAACCGCCGAATACCTCTGCGCCTGCCACGAGCGCCTGTTGCGGGTCAGCGCCGACCAGAAGCTGCCGTTGGCCCTGCGCCAGGCGGCCCAGCATCACAGCCGGCGCACCTATGTCGAACTGCTGTCGTTCATCGGCGAACACGGTGCCTATCCGCGCACCGAGCGCCTGCTCAAGGGACCGCCGAACGCGGAGGTCCGACCCGAGTTCCTCGCTCCGCCCCCCTCACTTCGCTATCACTGACGGAGAGTTTCCATGCCCCACGCCTTGCCGCCCTTGCCCTACGCCTACGATGCCCTGGAACCGCACATCGATGCGCTGACCATGGAGATCCACCACAGCAAGCACCACCAGACCTATGTGAACAACCTGAACGCCGCGCTGGAAGGCACGCCCTATGCCGAGCAGCCGGTGGAAAGCCTGCTGCGGCAACTGGCTGGTCTGCCGGAGAAGCTGCGCACCCCGGTTGTCAACAATGGCGGTGGGCATGCCAACCACTCGTTGTTCTGGACCGTGATGTCGCCCCAGGGCGGTGGCCGTCCCGATGGCGACCTGGGGCGGGCCATCGATGAGCAGCTCGGGGGCTTCGAGGCGTTCAAGGATGCGTTCACCAAGGCCGCGCTGACCCGCTTCGGCAGCGGCTGGGCCTGGCTCAGCGTGACTCCCCAGGGCAGCTTGCTGGTGGAGAGCAGCGGCAACCAGGACAGCCCGCTGATGAACGGCAATACGCCGATCCTCGGCCTGGACGTATGGGAGCACGCCTATTACCTGAAGTACCAGAACCGCCGCCCGGAATACATCGGCGCTTTCTACAACGTGATCGACTGGCGGGAGGTCGCGCGTCGCTATGCGCAAGCCCTGGCCTAATGCTACCCGTGATGCGAGATGGCTGGCCGGCAGCCTGGCGGTGCGGCGATGAAGGCGTTGCTCCATGGCATCGCCGAAGGTAACGGGCGGACGCTGCGCAACCTGCTGGGCCTGCTGATCTTCATCGGCGGCGGCTACCTGCTCGGCCGCCACGCGCTGTTGCTGGCCGAACTCAACCTGCCGGCGCCCATCGTGCTGGCGTTGAAAGGCGGCCTGCTCTGCGCCTTCGGTACCGCCCTCGGGGCGATGCCGGTGCTGGTGGTGAAGACCATGCCGGCGCGCCTGTCGGATGCGCTGCTGGGCTTCGGTGCCGGCGTGATGCTCTCGGCGACGGCCTTCTCGCTGATCATGCCGGCGCTATCCGCGGCCGGCGACCTCGGCTACTCGAAGTTCGGCGCGGGGTTCCTGGTCAGTTTCGGCCTGGCGGTCGGCGTGATGGGGCTGTTCATCCTCGGCCGGCTGATGCCGGACGTCCATCCCGGTTGCGAGGGCGCGCCACTGTCCGGTGGCATTCCCCCGCGCATCCTGCTGTTCGTCACGGCCATCGTCCTGCACAACATCCCCGAAGGCATGGCGGTTGGCGTGTCGGCCGGTGCCGGCCTGGACGAGGCCAACGGCCTCGCCCTGGGCATCGCTCTGCAGGATGTACCGGAAGGGCTGGTGGTGGCGCTGGTGCTGGCCGGAGTCGGTATGTCGCGTTTCAAGGCGATGCTGGTCGGTGCCGCGTCGGGCCTGGTCGAGCCGCTGTTCGCGGTGCTCTGCGCCTGGCTGGTCGGCCTCTCCGCGCTGCTCCTGCCCTGGGGGCTGGCCGCCGCGGCGGGAGCGATGCTCTTCGTGGTCACCCACGAGATCATTCCCGAGTCCCACCGCCAGGGACATGCCGCCGAGGCTACGCTGGGCCTGGTGTTCGGCTTCTGCCTGATGATGGTGCTGGATACCGCGCTGGGCTAGGGGACTCATCCGACCCGCGCTGAATTGACGTCGGCCGTAATCGCCGGAAAGGAAAAGCCGCCAGTTGGCGGCTTTTTCGTTGTCGCTGGGAAGAGGCTACTCGCCTTCGTCGAAACGGTTGTTGATCAGTTCGACCAGCGCGTTCAACGCCTCGTCTTCCTGTTCGCCTTCGGTATGCAGGTGCAGGTTGGTGCCCTTGCCGGCAGCCAGCATCATCACGGCCATGATGCTCTTGCCGTCGACGCAGCTTTCAGGATTGCGGCCGACCCGGACCTGGCAAGGGTAGCGCCCCGCGACGCCGACGAACTTGGCCGCCGCGCGGGCGTGCAGACCGAGCTTGTTGATGATGGTGATCTCGAGGGCGGGCATCTTGGGGAGTCTGTCCTTCTTGTTATGGGCTAGCTGCTGAGATCGCGGTGGCGAATCTGCACGTTCTTCAGGGAATCCCTGAGTGCAGCGCCAATCCGCTCGGCGAGGTAGACCGAACGATGGTGCCCGCCGGTACAGCCTATCGCAACTGTTACATATGAGCGGTTACTGGCGGCGAAGCGCGGCAGCCATTTGTTCAGGTAGCCGACGATGTCCTGGTACATTTCCTCGACGTCCGGCTGGGCGGCCAGATACTCGCGGACTTCCGGCTCCAGCCCCGAATGATCGCGCAACTCGGGCTTCCAGTAGGGGTTCGGCAGGCAGCGCACATCGAACACCAGGTCGGCGTCGACTGGCATGCCGCGCTTGAAGCCAAAGGATTCGACGAGGAACGCGGTGCCGGGTTCCGGCTTGTTCAACAGGCGCAGTTTGATGGTGTCGCGCAACTGATAGAGGTTGAGGCTGGTGGTGTCCAGCTTCAGGTCGGCGAGGTCGGCGATCGGTCCGAGCAATTGGCTCTCGTCGCCAATCGCCTCCGCCAGCGAACGGGTGTCGGTGGTCAGCGGGTGGCGCCGGCGGGTTTCCGAGAATCGTTTGAGCAGCGTCTCGTCGTCGGCGTCGAGATATAGCACATCGCAGTTGATGTGGTTGTCCCGCACTTCCTGCAACAGTTCGGGGAAGCGCTGCAACTGGCTGGGCAGGTTGCGGGCGTCGATCGACACCGCCACCTGTGGCTGCAGTAGCTCCGTGTGCAACAGGGCGCGCTGCGCCAGGTCGGGAAGCAGGCTGGCGGGAAGGTTGTCGATGCAATAGAAGCCGTTGTCTTCGAGGACGTTCAGGGCGGTGCTCTTGCCCGAGCCCGAGCGGCCACTGACGATGATCAGGCGCATGTCATTGCCCGTTCTGTACGTCTACCACGATCTGATAAAGCGCTTCGGCAGTGGGAGCGCTGCGCAGGCGGTCGCGTACGTCGGCACGGTCGAGCATGGCGGCGATCTGCCGGAGCAGTTCGAGATGTTCTTCGGTCGCGGCCTCCGGTACCAGCAGGACGAAGAGCAGGTCGACCGGCGCGCCGTCCAGCGCGTCGAAGTCCACGGGAGCATCCAGGTGCAGCACGGCGCTGATGGGGCTCTGGCAGCCAGACAGGCGGCAGTGCGGAATGGCGATGCCATTGCCGAAGCCGGTGGAGCCGAGTTTTTCCCGGGCCACCAGGTTTTCGAAGATGGTCTGGGCGTCGAACTCCGGCAGCTCCCTGGCTACCAGGTTGGCGATTTGTTCGAGTACGCGTTTCTTGCTGCCGCCCGGCACGTTCACGAGGGAACGGCCGGGGGTCAGGATTTGCTCAAGTCGGATCATAGGGGAGGGGAGATCAGCGGGCGCCTACGCCTTGCTGCCGTTCGAGATACTTCTCTTTGTGTTTGATCAGTTGACGGTCGAGTTTGTCGATCAGCAGGTCGATGGCCGCGTACATGTCCTCATGTTCCGCATTGGCTACGATCTCGCCACCGGCGATGCGCAGGGTGGCTTCGATCTTCTGCTTCAGTTTCTCGACCTCCATGATCACCTGAACATTGGTGATCTTGTCGAAATGGCGCTCCAGACGGCTCAGTTTCTCGCCGACATAGTCGCGCAGGGCGTCGGTCACATCCAGTTGATGGCCACTGATGTTGACTTGCATACCGCGTTCTCCTTGTTGCCCGTGTGTAAGTGGCAGGTTAGCAACCTGCCTCCGGAACACCTTGGCGTGGATCAACGTCACACCAGTCGCTTGCGCTCGCTCGAAGGGGCTATGCCCAGGGATTCGCGGTATTTGGCGACGGTGCGGCGAGCCACTTGAATGCCCTGTGCCTCCAGTAAACCAGCGATCTTGCTGTCGCTCAATGGCTTTTTCGCATTTTCCGCGGCCACCAGTTTCTTGATGATCGCGCGGATCGCGGTGGACGAGCATTCCCCGCCTTCGGCGGTACTGACGTGACTTGAAAAGAAATATTTCAGCTCGAAAATGCCGCGCGGCGTATGCATGTATTTCTGCGTGGTGACCCGCGAAATGGTCGATTCGTGCATGCCCACCGCTTCGGCGATGTCGTGCAGGACCAGCGGCTTCATGGCTTCTTCGCCGTAGTCGAGGAAACCGCGCTGGTGCTCGACGATCTGGGTGGCGACCTTCATCAGCGTTTCGTTGCGGCTCTGCAGGCTCTTGATGAACCAGCGGGCTTCCTGCAACTGGTTGCGCATGAAGGTATTGTCGGCGCTGCTGTCGGCGCGGCGGACCATGCCGGCGTAGGTGGCGTTGACGCGCAGGCGTGGCATCGCCTCCTGGTTCAGCTCGACCAGCCAGCGCTCGTTGTCCTTGCGCACGATGACGTCGGGGACGATGTATTCGGCTTCGCTCGATTCGATCTGCGAACCGGGCCGGGGATGCAGGCACTGGATCAGCTCGATGACCTGGCGCAGTTCGTCTTCCTTGAGCTTCATGCGCCGCATCAATTGGCTGTAGTCGCGGCCGCCGAGCAGGTCGAGGTAGTCGGATACCAGGCGCAGCGCTTCGTTCAGCCAGGGCGTGGTGGACGGCAACTGGCGCAGTTGCAGCAGCAGGCACTCGCGCAGGTTGCGGGCGCCGATGCCGGCGGGTTCCAGTTGCTGGATGCGGCGCAGCACGACTTCCACTTCGTCGAGCTCGACGTCCAGTTCCGGATCGATGGCGGCGAGGATTTCCTCGAGGGACTCTTCGAGGTAGCCATCGTTGTTGATGCTATCGATGATGGTCACCGCGATCATCCGATCGGTGTCCGACATCGGTGCCAGGTTGACCTGCCAGAGCAGGTGGCTGTGCAGGCTCTCGCCGCTGCTGGTGCGCGCGGTGAAGTCCCATTCGTCATCGTCGTTGCTGGGCAGGCTGCTGGCGCTGGTCTGGTAGATGTCTTCCCAGGCGGTATCCACCGGCAACTCGCTGGGTATGCGTTCGCTCCACTGGTCGTCGTCGAGGCTTTCGACGCTGGGCGTGGCGCTTTCCTGGAGAGGGCTCTCCTGGGGCGCGCTGGCCGCCTGTTCGGCGCCATCGGCGAGAGGGTCGCTGTTGTCGAAATCGTCGCCGTCTTCCTGGCGTTCGAGCATGGGATTGGATTCCAGCGCTTCCTGGATTTCCTGCTGGAGGTCCAGGGTGGATAGCTGGAGGAGGCGTATGGCCTGTTGCAGCTGCGGCGTCATCGTCAGCTGCTGGCCCATCTTGAGGACTAGCGATGGTTTCATGGCTGAGGGCTTAGTACCTTATTCGCTGGTACCGGATGGCACCATCCACTACTACGGGTGCCGAGGTGGCGGCACCGCCAGGAAGCAAATTATATGCCTGAATTTTCGTACTTTGCCTAGGGTTGCTCTGAATAAATCATCCGCTCCAGGCGGCACTCGTGGTTGCGAAACCGCGGGCGAGCGGAACCGCTCCGGCGAGGCCGGAGGGCGCGCTAGGAGATTTCTTCAGAGGCGGAACTCGTGCCCCAGGTAGACTTCCTTGACCAGGTCGTTGGCGAGGATGCTCTCGGCATCCCCTTCCGCGATCAACTGCCCATCATTGACGATATACGCCGTTTCACAGATGTCCAGGGTCTCGCGGACGTTGTGGTCGGTGATGAGGATGCCGATACCCTTCGCCTTGAGGTGATGGATGATCTGCTTGATGTCGCCGACCGAGATCGGGTCCACGCCGGCGAAGGGCTCGTCGAGGAGGATGAATTTCGGCGCGCTGGCCAGGGCGCGGGCGATTTCCACCCGGCGTCGTTCGCCGCCGGACAGGCTCATGCCGAGGTTGTCGCGGATGTGGTGGATGTGGAATTCCTGCAGCAGGCCTTCCAGGGCTTCCTTGCGACCGTTGCGATCGAGGTCGCTGCGGGTCTCGAGGATCGCCATGATGTTGTCGGATACCGACAGCTTGCGGAAGATCGAGGCTTCCTGCGGCAGGTAGCCGATGCCGGCCCGGGCGCGCCCGTGCATCGGCAGGTGGGTGACGTTCTGCTCGTCGATGCGGACCACGCCCTGGTCGGCCTGGACCAGGCCGACGATCATGTAGAAGCAGGTGGTCTTGCCGGCACCGTTCGGACCGAGCAGGCCGACGATCTGCCCGCTATCGATGGACATGCTGACGTCGCGGACGACTTGCCGGCCTTTATAGCTTTTGGCCAGGTGCTGGGCTTTGAGCGTTGCCATTACTGGGCCTTTTTCTTCGGCTGGATGACCATGTCGATGCGCGGGCGCGGGCTGGTCACCTGGGAGCCGGTGGCACGACCCGCGTTGACGATCTGGCGCTGGGTGTCGTAGACGATCTTCTCGCCTTCGAAGGTGTTGCCTTCCTGGATCACCTTGGCCTGGTCGATCAGCACGACCCGGTTCTGCGTGACGAAGTACTGGATGGTCAGGCCATAGGCCTTGGTCACGTCCTTGTCCGGAGCGGGTTTCTGCTCGTAGTAGGCAGGTTTGCCGACCGAGGTCACGACCTCGATGTCGCCGTTCTTGTCCTGCTTCAGGGTCACGGTGTTGCCGGTCAGCTTGGTGCTGTCCTGGGTCACCACGACGTCGCCGCGGTAGACCGCGACGCCCTGCTTGTCGTCCAGTTCGGCGCTGTCGGCCTGGACGCGGATCGGTTGTTCGCGGTCCGAAGGCAGGGCCAAGGCCATGGAGCTGCCGAGGGCGGCAGTCAGACCGAAAATAAGGGGGAGGGTATTAACGAACCTCATGCTGACCTCTTACGTTGGACAGCAGGTGCATCCGGCTGTCTTTCAGATACGCTTTCA
Source organism: Pseudomonas sp. HMSC076A11 (assembly GCF_001810205.1). Classification (NCBI taxonomy): domain Bacteria; kingdom Pseudomonadati; phylum Pseudomonadota; class Gammaproteobacteria; order Pseudomonadales; family Pseudomonadaceae; genus Pseudomonas; species Pseudomonas sp. HMSC076A11. The sequence goes on from NZ_KV800299.1 coordinate 108,497, forward strand.
TTCCAACAGCCGTCGTCACTCCATTGGCCGCGTCGATTTTAACGGCTTGCTCGGTCTGTGCATAATTCTTGTCGGGGAATACGGTCAGCCGAGTGGTGGTCAGGATGCTTGGTTGGCCCTTGGCATCGGTACGTGCGACGCGCACGTCGTCGATGAGTTCGACCTCCTTGCCTTTCGGTCCGACTTCGGCGCGGGCGCTCTGGATGTGCCAGGGTTGCACGTTGCCACGGAAGAGCAGCAGGTCGGGGGTGGTGACGAAAGTGATGTCCGTGGCTTTCTGGTGCTCCAGCTTCACCGCGGTCATCTCGTAGTCGAGGCTGCCGTCCTCCTGGTACTGGAGGCTATGGGCATTCTCGGCATAGTAGTCGATGGTATTGTCCTGGCCGGGACGGGTCGGCTGTTCGTTGAACAGCTCGAGCCCGACGTTCCAGTAGTAGCCCGCGACGATCAGCAACAGGGCGATCAGGGCGAGCAGCAGTTTCTGGCGTAGTGTCTTCGGCATGGTCGGCTCTACAGATAGGCGCCCTGGGCGGCTTCGAGCGTACCCTGGGCGCGCATGATCAGTTCGCAGAACTCGCGGGCGGCGCCTTCGCCGCCGCGGGCCGCGGTGACGCCATGGGCATGCTGGCGCACGAACGGGTCGGCACTGGCTACCGCCATGCCCAGGCCGACGCGGCGGATCACCGGCAGATCGGGCAGGTCGTCGCCAAGGTAGGCGACTTGCTCATAGCCTAGTCCGAGTTCGCCGAGAAGTTCGTCGAGGACGGCGAGCTTGTCTTCCCGGCCCTGATAGAGATGCTGGATGCCCAGGTTGCGCGCGCGCCGTTCGACCACCGGAGTGTCGCGGCCGGTGATGATGGCGGTGCGCACGCCGGAGGCGATGAGCATCTTGATGCCATGTCCGTCCAGGGTGTTGAAGGTCTTGAACTCGCTGCCGTCGACGAGGAAATACAGCTTGCCGTCGGTCAGCACGCCGTCGACGTCGAAGATCGCCAGGCGTATCCGGCTGGCCCGGACCGGGAGTTCCGCGGCCGAATGGGTATCGCTCATTACATCACTCCTGCGCGCAACAGGTCGTGCATGTTCAGGGCGCCGATCGGACGGTCGTCCGCGTCGACCACCACCAGGGCGCCGATCTTGTTGTCTTCCATGATCTTCAGGGCTTCCGCGGCGAGGATCTCGGCGCGGACGGTCTTGCCGTGGACGGTCATCACCTGGTCGATGGTGACCTGGCGGACGTCGATGCCCCGATCCAGGGCGCGACGCAGGTCGCCATCGGTGAAAATGCCGACAAGCTTGCCATGTTCGTCGAGCACTACGGTCATGCCCAGGCCCTTGCGGGTCATTTCCATCAGCGCGCCGGTCAGCGAGGTGCCGAGCAGCACCTGCGGCAGCCCTTCGCCAACGTGCATGACGTCTTCCACCTTCAGCAGCAGTCGGCGGCCCAGCGCACCGCCCGGGTGCGAGAAGGCGAAGTCTTCCGCGGTAAAGCCGCGGGCTTCGAGCAGGGCGATCGCCAGGGCGTCGCCGAGGACCAGGGTTACGGTGGTGGAGGAGGTCGGGGCCAGGTTCAGTGGGCAGGCTTCCTGGCCGACACTGGCGTCCAGGTTCACTTCCGCAGCCTTGGCCAGGGGCGACTCGGGGTTACCGGTCATGCTGATCAGGGTGATGCCCAGGCGCTTGATCAGAGGCAACAGGGTGACGATTTCGGCAGTCGAGCCGGAGTTGGACAGGGCGAGGACCACGTCGTCCTTGGTGATCATGCCCATGTCGCCATGGCTGGCCTCGGCCGGATGCACGAAGAAGGAGGGGGTGCCGGTGCTGGCCAGGGTAGCGGCGATCTTCTTGCCGATGTGACCGGACTTGCCCATGCCGACGACGACGACCCGGCCCTTGCCGGCCAGCAGCAGTTCGCAGGCCTTGACGAAATCGTCGCCAATCCGCGCCAGCAGGCTGTTTACCGCGTCGCGCTCGAGGCCGATGGTGCGCTGGGCGGAATGGATGAAATCGAGGTTCTGGCTCATGTTCAACGAATGTGGCGCCTGGATTAAAGGCGGGATTATAACGGGAAAGCGTGCCCCGCTTACACCAGCCATGCTGTGAAGTCGGTCCGCATCCCCCGCGGCGCAATGTTGTATGGACTGCAATGCTCTGTTACGCCGCCGTTATCTGCACTCCGCGCTATGACTGCATAAATGTCGATATATTCGACGTCGACGCGATTTTTTTCTGTCCGTAGTGAACCTGAAGTGTGCGATATGTCCTAAAGGGCTGAGAGAACGCTCCGAACAAGCTGAATCCAAGCTGAACGGCACGGTGCCAGGCCTTGGGCCAGAACCCGCCGCAGTGCTATAGTCCGCGCCCATTCGACCCCTCCGGGATGCGTGCCTTTGCAACGGGGCAAGGCGTCCAGCATGGACGGGTCGCATCGCAAGGAGTCCTGATGAGCACCGATAGTGCCTACGCGGTCGAGTTGAAGGGCCTGACCTTCAAGCGCGGATCGCGGGCGATTTTCGACAACATCGATGTGCGTATCCCGCGCGGAAAGGTGACCGGCATCATGGGCCCGTCCGGTTGCGGCAAGACCACGTTGCTGCGGCTGATCGCCTCCCAGTTGCGTCCTTCGAAGGGGGAGGTCTGGGTCAACGGGCAGAACCTGCCGCAGCTTTCGCGCGGCGACCTGTTCGACATGCGCAAGCAGTTCGGCGTGCTGTTCCAGAGCGGGGCGCTGTTCACCGATCTCGACGTCTTCGAGAACGTCGCATTTCCGCTGCGCGTGCATACCCAACTGCCGGAAGAGATGATCCGCGACATCGTCCTGATGAAGCTTCAGGCCGTCGGCCTGCGCGGCGCCGTGGAACTGATGCCGGACGAGCTTTCCGGCGGCATGAAGCGCCGCGTCGCCCTGGCCCGGGCGATCGCCCTGGACCCGCAGATCCTGCTCTACGACGAGCCGTTCGTGGGGCAGGATCCGATCGCCATGGGCGTCCTGGTGCGCCTGATCCGCCTGCTCAACGATGCCCTCGGCATCACCAGCATCGTGGTTTCCCATGACCTGGCCGAGACCGCCAGCATCGCCGACTACATCTATATCGTCGGCGACGGCCGGGTACTTGGCCACGGGACGCCGGACGTCCTCAAGGAAACCGACGATCCTCGTATCCGCCAGTTCGTCAAGGGAATCCCGGATGGTCCCGTTCCGTTCCATTATCCGGCCCGCGACTACCGGGCCGACCTGCTGGGAGAGCGCTGATGCGTAGAGTCTCTCCCCTCGAACGTATCCGCCTGTTCGGCCGCGCCGGCCTGGACGTGGTCGCCGCGCTCGGCCGCTCGACCCTGTTCCTCGGCCACGCCCTGCTCGGCCGGCGCACGCCAGGCACCGGTTTGCACCTGCTGGTGAAGCAACTCTACTCGGTAGGCGTGCTGTCGCTGGCGATCATCGTCGTCTCGGGCCTGTTCATTGGCATGGTGCTGGCCCTGCAGGGCTACAACATCCTGATTTCCTATGGTTCCGAGCAGGCGGTCGGGCAGATGGTGGCCCTGACCCTGCTGCGCGAACTGGGGCCGGTGGTGACCGGCCTGCTGTTCGCCGGCCGTGCCGGCTCTGCGCTTACCGCGGAAATCGGCAACATGAAGGCCACCGAACAGCTTTCCAGCCTGGAAATGATCGGTGTCGACCCGCTCAAGTACATCGTCGCGCCGCGCCTGTGGGCCGGTTTCATCTCCATGCCGCTGCTCGCCGCGATCTTCAGCGTGGTCGGCATCTGGGGCGGGGCGATGGTCGCGGTCGACTGGCTGGGCGTATACGAGGGGTCGTTCTGGGCGAACATGCAGAACAGCGTGCAGTTCACCGAGGATGTGCTCAACGGCGTGATCAAAAGTATCGTATTCGCCTTCGTGGTGACCTGGATCGCGGTCTACCAAGGCTACGACTGCGAGCCGACCTCGGAAGGAATCAGCCGGGCGACGACCCGGACCGTGGTCTATGCCTCCCTGGCGGTGCTGGGGCTCGACTTCATTCTGACTGCTTTGATGTTTGGAGATTTCTGAATGCAAACCCGCACCCTGGAAATCGGTGTCGGCCTGTTCCTCCTGGCCGGCCTGCTGGCCCTGTTGCTGCTGGCCCTGCGGGTCAGCGGCCTGAGCGTGGGCAACGCCGGCGATACCTACAAGGTCTACGCCTACTTCGACAACATCGCCGGTGTTACCGTGCGCGGCAAGGTCACCCTGGCCGGCGTGACGATCGGCAAGGTGACGGCGGTCGACCTGGATCGCGACAGCTACACTGGTCGCGTGACCATGGAGATCAACCAGAACGTGAACAACCTGCCGGTCGATTCCACGGCGTCGATCCTGACCGCCGGCCTGCTGGGCGAGAAATACATCGGCATCAGCGTCGGCGGCGACGAGGACGTTCTGAAGGACGGCAGCACCATCCACGACACCCAGTCGGCGCTGGTGCTGGAAGACCTGATCGGCAAGTTCCTGCTGAACTCGGTTAACAAAGACGAAGCCAAAAAGTGAGGTTTTCTTCCATGCTGACTCTTCTGCGTCGCGGCCTGCTGGTGTTCCTGGCGGCTTTCCCGCTGCTTTCCATGGCGGCGCCGACCCCGCAACAGGTGGTGCAGGGCACGGTCGACGAACTGCTTTCCGACATCAAGGCCAACAAGGCCGCCTACAAGGCCGATCCGCAAAAGCTCTACGCCACTCTCGATCGTATCCTTGGGCCGGTGGTCGATGCCGAAGGCATCGCCAAGAGCGTGATGACCGTCAAGTACTCGCGCCAGGCCTCACCCGAGCAGATCAAGCGCTTCGAGGAAGTGTTCAAGAACAGCCTGATGCAGTTCTACGGCAACGCGCTGCTCGAATACGACAACCAGGACATCCGCGTGCTGCCTAGTTCGGCCAAGCCGAGCGACGATCGCGCCAGCGTCAACATGGAGATCCGTGACAGCAAGGGCACGGTCTATCCGGTCTCCTACACCATGACCAACCTGGCCGGTGGCTGGAAGGTCCGCAACGTGATCATCAACGGCATCAACATCGGCAAGCTGTTCCGCGACCAGTTCGCCGACACCATGCAGAAGAACCGCAACGACCTCGAGAAGACCATCGCCGGCTGGGGCGAGGTGGTCGCCAAGGCCAAGGAAACCGCGAAAGCGGAAGAGGCCGGGGCGAAATGAGCCAGGCCAGCCTGCGCGAAGGCGCGGCCGGCGAACTGCAGCTCGCCGGCGTGCTCGACTACAGCAGCGGGCCGGCGTTGCGCGAGCAGGGCGGTCGGCTGATCCGCGCCAGCCAGGCGGCGGAACTGGTCGTCGACTGCTCGGCGGTGGAGCGCTCCAGCAGCGTGGGCATTTCCCTGTTGCTGGCCTTCATGCGCGACGCACGCAAGGCCGGCAAGGTCCTGAGCGTCAGGGCGTTGCCGGAAGACATGCGGGAGATTGCCAAGGTCAGCAGCCTTCTGGAGATCCTGCCTTTGCAGGAATGACCGGCCGGCGGAACGAGCGGCCCTCCGTCTGCGCGTCCCTTCCTGGGGTTCGCAGGCGGAGGGCTTTTTTGTATGATGGCCGACCGTGCGCGTAGGGCGCCCGATTGAGGTTGAGCATGCAGGCCGAAGACGTTAAGAGCCTTCTCCAGGAAAAACTCCCCGGCACCCAGGTGGAAGTCGAGGGCGAAGGGTGCAATTTCCAACTGAATCTGATCAGCGACGAACTGGCCGGCCAGAGCCCGGTCAAGCGTCAGCAGCAGGTCTACGCCCATTTGAACGCCTGGATCGCCGATGGCAGCATCCATGCCGTCACCATGAAATTCTTCAGCCGCGCCGCCTGGGCCGAGCGTTCCTGAGCCCACGGGGGATCATTGCAATGGATAAACTGATTATTACCGGCGGTAACCGCCTCGATGGCGAAATCCGCATTTCCGGCGCGAAGAACTCGGCGCTGCCGATCCTGGCCGCGACCCTGCTGGCCGATACTCCGGTCACCGTCTGCAACCTGCCGCACCTGCACGACATTACCACCATGATCGAACTGTTCGGCCGCATGGGCGTGCAGCCGATCATCGACGAGAAGCTCAACGTCGAAGTCGACGCCAGCAGCATCAAGACCCTGGTCGCGCCGTACGAACTGGTGAAGACCATGCGTGCCTCGATCCTGGTGCTGGGCCCGATGCTGGCGCGCTTCGGCGAGGCCGAAGTGGCCCTGCCGGGCGGTTGCGCGATCGGTTCGCGTCCGGTCGACCTGCATATCCGCGGTCTCGAGGCCATGGGCGCGCAGATCGAGGTCGAAGGCGGCTACATCAAGGCCAAGGCGCCGGCCGGCGGCCTGCGTGGCGGTCACTTCTTCTTCGATACCGTCAGCGTGACCGGCACCGAGAACCTGATGATGGCCGCCGCGCTGGCCAACGGCCGCACCGTGCTGCAGAACGCCGCTCGCGAGCCGGAGGTGGTCGACCTGGCCAACTGCCTGAACGCCATGGGCGCCAACGTCCAGGGCGCTGGCTCCGATACCATCGTCATCGAAGGCGTGAAGCGCCTCGGCGGCGCTCGCTACGACGTACTGCCCGACCGTATCGAGACCGGCACCTACCTGGTGGCCGCGGCCGCGACCGGCGGCCGGGTGAAGCTGAAGGATACCGACCCGACCATCCTCGAGGCGGTCCTGCAGAAGCTGGAAGAGGCCGGTGCCCACATCAGCACCGGCAGCAACTGGATCGAGCTGGACATGAAGGGCAACCGGCCGAAGGCGGTCAACGTGCGTACCGCGCCGTACCCGGCGTTCCCCACCGACATGCAGGCCCAGTTCATCTCCATGAACGCGGTTGCCGAAGGCACCGGCGCGGTCATCGAGACGGTCTTCGAGAACCGCTTCATGCATGTCTACGAAATGAACCGCATGGGCGCGCAAATCCTCGTCGAAGGCAACACCGCCATCGTCACCGGCGTACCCAAGCTCAAGGGCGCTCCGGTCATGGCGACCGACCTGCGCGCATCCGCGAGCCTGGTGATCGCCGGCCTGGTGGCCGAAGGCGACACCCTGATCGATCGCATCTACCACATCGATCGTGGCTACGAGTGCATCGAAGAGAAACTCCAGCTGCTCGGCGCCAAGATCCGCCGCGTACCGGGCTAGCGGAGGCTGTCGCGCAAATGCTGACCATCGCCTTGTCCAAGGGCCGGATTCTCGACGATACCCTGCCGCTGCTCGCAGCGGCGGGCATCGTGCCGTCGGAGAACCCGGACAAGAGCCGCAAGCTGATCATCCCGACGTCCCTGTCCGATGTGCGCCTGCTCATCGTGCGCGCCACCGACGTGCCGACCTATGTCGAGCATGGCGCCGCCGATCTCGGCGTGGCCGGCAAGGACGTGCTGATGGAGTACGGCGGCCAGGGGCTCTACGAACCGCTGGACCTGCGTATCGCCAACTGCAAGCTGATGACCGCCGGCGCCATTGGCGCGCCTGAACCCAAGGGACGCCTGCGGGTGGCCACCAAGTTCGTCAATGTCGCCAAGCGCTACTACGCCGAGCAGGGCCGCCAGGTCGACGTGATCAAGCTGTACGGCTCGATGGAGCTGGCGCCCCTGGTCGGTCTCGCCGACAAGATCATCGACGTCGTGGATACCGGCAATACCCTGCGCGCCAACGGCCTGGAGCCCCAGGAACTGATCGCCACGATCAGCTCGCGCCTGGTGGTCAACAAGGCCTCGATGAAGATGCAGCACGGTCGCATCCAGTCGCTGATCGATACCCTGCGCGACGCCGTCGAGGCGCGACACCGTCACTGATACCCGTGCGGCTCCGCGCCGCACCTGCCTATCCGTGTCATAGCCAAATTTTCTCGGGTGCCCGCACGGTGGGCTTGGTAGTCTAGCGGCGCCCGAGACAACGCCATCCATAAAAGAGGCTCGCTATGACCGCTCCCTTCGCTATCCGTCGACTCAATGCCGCTGATCCGGACTTCGGGCGTCATCTGGATCATCTGCTGAGCTGGGAAAGTGTCTCCGACGATTCGGTCAACCAGCGCGTCCTCGACATCATCGCCGCCGTACGCAGCCGTGGCGACGCCGCCGTGGTCGAGTTCACCCAGCGCTTCGACGGTCTCCAGGCCGCCTCGATGGCTGACCTGATCCTGCCGCGCGAGCGCCTGGAGCTGGCTCTCACCCGCATCACCGTAGCCCAGCGCGAAGCCCTGGAAGTCGCCGCCGAGCGCGTGCGCAGCTACCACGAGAAGCAGAAGCAGGGTTCCTGGCGCTACACCGAGGCCGACGGCACTGTGCTCGGCCAGCAGGTCACCCCCCTGGACCGCGCCGGGCTCTATGTGCCGGGCGGCAAGGCGTCCTACCCGTCCTCGGTGCTGATGAACGCGATCCCGGCCAAGGTCGCCGGGGTGTCCGAAGTGGTCATGGTCGTACCGACCCCGCGCGGCGAGATCAACGAGATCGTCCTCGCCGCCGCCTGCATCGCCGGCGTCGACCGTGTCTTCACCATCGGCGGGGCACAGGCCGTGGCCGCGTTGGCCTACGGCACCGAAAGCGTGCCGCGGGTGGACAAGATCGTCGGCCCCGGCAACATCTACGTGGCCACCGCCAAGCGTCACGTGTTCGGCCAGGTCGGCATCGACATGATCGCCGGTCCCTCGGAAATCCTCGTGGTCTGCGACGGCCAGACCGATCCCGACTGGATCGCCATGGACCTGTTCTCCCAGGCCGAACACGACGAAGACGCCCAGTCGATCCTGGTCAGTCCGGACGCGGCGTTCCTGGACCGCGTCGCGGACAGCATCGCTCGCCTGCTGCCGACCATGGAGCGCGCCGAGATCATCCGCACCTCCCTGGAGGGGCGCGGCGCGCTGATCCAGGTCGCCGACCAGGCCCAGGCCTGTGCGGTCGCCAACCGCATCGCCCCGGAACACCTGGAGCTGTCGGTGGCCGATCCGGAAAGCTGGCTGCCGGAGATCCGCCATGCCGGCGCGATCTTCATGGGCCGCTACACTGCCGAGGCCCTGGGCGACTATTGCGCCGGCCCGAACCACGTGCTGCCGACCTCCGGTACCGCGCGTTTCTCTTCGCCGCTGGGGGTATATGACTTCCAGAAGCGTTCGTCGATCATCAACTGCTCGGCCGAGGGCGCTTCGGTCCTCGGTCGTACCGCCTCGGTGCTGGCTCGCGGCGAGTCGTTGACCGCCCACGCGCGTAGTGCCGAATACCGCATCCTCGACGAGAAGGAGGCCTGAGCATGAGCAAATTCTGGAGTCCCTTCGTCAAGGACCTGGTGCCTTATGTGCCGGGCGAGCAGCCGAAGCTGTCGCGGCTGGTCAAGCTGAACACCAACGAGAATCCCTACGGTCCGTCGCCACAGGCGCTCGCCGCGATGCAGGCGGAACTCAACGACGACCTGCGCCTGTATCCCGATCCCAACGGCGAGCGGTTGAAGCAGGCGGTCGCCGCGCACTACGGCGTACAGGCCAACCAGGTGTTCGTCGGCAACGGCTCCGACGAGGTGCTCGCGCACATTTTCCATGGCCTCTTCCAACACGACCTGCCGCTGCTGTTTCCGGACGTGACCTACAGCTTCTATCCGGTCTATTGCGGCCTGTACGGGATCGCGCACGAGAAGATCGCGCTGGATGAAAGGTTCCGCATCCGCGTCGAAGACTACGCGCGGCCCAACGGCGGAATCATCTTCCCCAATCCGAACGCGCCGACCGGCTGCCTGCTGCCGCTGGACGCCATCGAAGCGATGCTGAAGGCGTCGCCGGATTCGGTGGTGGTAGTCGACGAGGCCTATGTCGACTTCGGCGGCGAGAGCGCCATCGCCCTGGTCGATCGCTACCCGAACCTGCTGGTCACCCAGACGCTGTCCAAGTCGCGCTCCCTGGCCGGCCTGCGGGTCGGCCTGGCGGTCGGCCATGCCGATCTGGTCGAGGCGCTGGAGCGGATCAAGAACAGCTTCAATTCCTACCCGCTGGATCGCCTGGCGATCGCCGGCGCGGCGGCGGCTTTCGAGGACGACGCTTATTTCCGTCGGACCTGCCAGGCAGTGATCGATAGCCGCGAGGCGTTGAGCGCCTCTTTGCAGGCGCTGGGCTTCGAGGTACTACCGTCGGCCGCCAACTTCGTCTTCGCCCGTCATCCGCGGCACGATGCCGGGCAGATTGCCTCGACCCTGCGCGAGCAGGGAGTGATCGTCCGCCATTTCAAGCAGGCGCGGATCGACCAGTTCCTGCGTATCACCATCGGCAGTCCGGAGCAGAACCAGGCGCTACTGGACGCCCTGCACTTCCTCAAGTGATACGAAAACGGCGCCCGAGGGCGCCGTTTTCAATGGCGGGGATCACTCGCCGCCGTCCTGTTTCTGCTGTGGAGCCGGTGCCGGCGGCGGACGCAGGCCGACCTCGGCGGTCAGGTTGACCTTCTGTCCGTTGCGCAGCACCACGATGCTGATCTTCTGTCCCGGACGGGTGCGCGCCACCTGGTTCATCGAGCGGCGGCCGTCGCTGGCTTCCTGCTTGTCGATGGTCAGGATCACGTCGCCCGGCAGCAGGCCGCCGCGCGCCGCCGGGCCGTCGCGATAGACGCCGGCGACGACGATCCCGGCGGTTTCGCCGAGGCCCAGCGACTCCGCCAGTTCCGGGGTCAGCGCCTTGACCTCGACGCCGAGCCAGCCGCGGATCACCTGGCCGTGCTCGATGATCGACTGCATGACCTCCAGGGCCAGCTTGGTCGGGATGGCGAAGCCGATACCCTGGGAGCCGCCGGACTTGGAGAAGATCGCCGTGTTGATGCCGATCAGGTTGCCGGCAGCGTCCACCAGCGCGCCGCCGGAGTTGCCGGGGTTGATCGCCGCGTCGGTCTGGATGAAGTCTTCGTAGGTGTTCAGGCCGAGCTGGTTGCGTCCGGTGGCGCTGATGATGCCCATGGTCACGGTCTGGCCGACGCCGAACGGGTTGCCGATGGCGAGGCAGACGTCGCCGGTGCGAATGCCGTCGGAGCGGCCGAGGGTCATCGCCGGCAGGTTCTTAAGGTCGATCTTCAGCACGGCCAGGTCGGTTTCCGGGTCGCTGCCGACCAACTGGGCGATGGTTTCGCGGCCGTCGCGCAAGGCCACGATGATCTGGTCGGCGCCAGCGGTCACGTGGTTGTTGGTCAGCAGGTAGCCTTCCGCGCTCATGATCACCGCCGAGCCGAGGCTCGACTCCATGCGCTTCTGTTGCGGCAGGTTGTCGCCGAAGAAGCGGCGGAACATCGGGTCGTCGAACAGGGGGTGGGAGGGCTTGCTGACCATCTTGGTGGTGTACAGGTTGGCCACTGCCGGAGCCGCTCGACTCACCGCGTTGGCATAGGACACCGGGCCTTCCTGCAGGCGGCTGAGCAGAGGCGCCTGCTCGACGTGCACCTCCTGGCGTGGCAGGCCGACCAGCTCGGGGTTGTGCTGGATGATCAGCAGGGCCAGCAGCACGCCGACCAGCACGGGCCAGCCGAGGAAACGCAGGGCCTTGGGCATCGGGAAAATCCTTGGGGTTGCGAGGCCGAAAAGCGGCCGATAAGGTGGCGCCCATTATAGGGGGAAGCCGTCCATTAGAGGAGCGGCGCGCCCTGCCTGAATGAAGAGGAATTTGCATGGCTATCGCCCTGAGCACCCTGGTCGAAGAGGCCGACCGTTATCTGGATGCCGCGCGCATCCAGGACTACTGCCCGAACGGCCTGCAGGTCGAAGGCCGGCCGCAGGTGCGGCGGATCGTCAGCGGGGTCACTGCCAGCCAGGCGCTGCTGGATGCCGCCGTGGAGGCCGACGCCGACGTGGTGCTGGTGCATCACGGTTACTTCTGGAAGGGTGAGAACCCCTGCGTGGTCGGCATGAAGCAACGGCGCCTGAAGACCCTGCTGAACAACGATATCAGTCTGCTCGCTTACCACCTGCCGCTGGATCTGCATCCGGAGGTGGGCAACAACGTGCAGCTCGCCCGGCAGCTCGGCTTCGAAGTGGAAGGGCCGTTGGAGCCGGGCAACCCGCGTTCCATCGTCCTCCTCGGTTCGCTTGCCGAGCCGATGCAGCCTGCCGATTTCGCTCGGCATGTGCGCGATGCGCTGGGGCGTGAGCCGCTGCTGGTCGATGCCGGTCAGCCGATCCGGCGCATCGCCTGGTGCACCGGCGGCGCCCAGGGCTATATCGACCAGGCGATCGCCGCTGGCGTCGATGCCTACCTGACCGGCGAGGTTTCCGAGCAGACCGTGCACAGCGCGCGGGAGAACGGCATCAGCTTCATCGCCGCCGGACACCATGCCACCGAGCGCTACGGGGTACAGGCGCTGGGCGACTACCTGGGCAAGCGCTTCGCCATCGAGCACTTGTTCATCGACTGTCCTAATCCTGCCTGACGACGGAGCGGTGACGCACCCGGTCGACTTCCTTGCCCAGTTCCCAGACGGCCATCGCGTAGTGGGTGCTGTGGTTATAGCGGGTGATCACGTAGAAGTTCGGCAGGCCGTACCAGTACTGGTAGTTCCTGCCCATGTCCAGGCGCAGCAGGCTGGCTTGCCGGTGGCCGCCGAGCGGACCCTGCGGGCGTAATCCGGCGGAAGCGAGCACGTCCAGCGGGTACAGCGTCTTGAAGCCATCTTCCAGCGAGGGAGCCCGGCCACTGGCGGGAACCGCCACGCGATCGCCGCTGACCCAGCCGTGCTGCTTGAAATAGTTGGCGACGCTGCCGATGGCGTCACGCGGATTCCACAGGTCGATATGCCCATCGCCATCGAAGTCCACCGCGTACTTGGTGAATGAAGACGGCATGAACTGGCCGTAGCCCATGGCGCCGGCATAGGAACCGCGCAGGGCCAGCGGGTCGGTGCCTTCCTTGCGCGCCTGGAGGAGGAATTGCTCCAGTTCGCCGCTGAAGAATTCCGCGCGGCGAGGGTAGGAGAAGGACAGGGTGGACAGCGCATCGATGATCCGCGTCTTGCCCATCACACGCCCCCAGCGGGTTTCCACGCCGATGATGCCGACGATGATCTCCGGCGGCACGCCGTAGACGCGCGATGCCCGTTGCAGGTCGGTTTCGTATTGGTCCCAGAACAGCACGCCGTTCTGTACGTTGCCTGGCGTGACGAACTTCTTCCGGTAGCGCAGCCAGGCGCCGTTCGGTCCGCTGGGTGGGGTATAGGTCGGGGCTTGCCGGTCCATCAGGCGGATCACCCAGTCCAGGCGCTGGGTCTGGGCGAACAGGTCGTGCAGTTGCTGGCGGTTGAAGCCGTGCTGGCTGACCATCCTGTCGATGAAGCGCTGTGCCGCCGGATTGTTCGCGTAATCGCCGCGCAGCGGCAGTATCGGTTGCACCGACTGGCGTACGGGGCGGGGGGAAATGACGGTGCGGGCCTGGGGTTTGGCGGCGGGTTTCGGTGGTGGCGTCGGTTCGCTGCTGCATGCTGAGACCAGAAGGAACAGGGGCAGGGCGAGGGCGGTACGGCGCATCTGGGGGCTTCTTGGCGGAATGACGATGCCCGCTATGCTAGCGCAGTGCCGCTGGCGTACAAGTCGAGCCGCCGAAAGGGGGGCGGACCGTCTGCTCGCTGTCGCGGCGGTGGCTTCGCTCGGTCCGGGGGCGATGCCGTCGCAGGCCTGTCCGTCCGCTCCGCGAAACGCCCAGGAAAGCCTCTCCATGCCAGTGTTTTCGCCGGCTGCAACCCTGAGCGCGGATGGCTATATGGCTATATTTTTTCGGTATAAATGGCGAATCTTTTAGAGCCTTGCGCTGTGATAGAGTGCGCGTTCGTCTACGGCCCGACGGCCGTCCATAAGCAATTCCGTGAGTAGCCATGGTCGACAAACTGACGCACCTGAAACAGCTGGAGGCGGAAAGCATCCACATCATCCGCGAGGTGGCCGCCGAGTTCGATAACCCGGTGATGCTGTACTCGATCGGCAAGGATTCCGCGGTCATGCTGCACCTGGCCCGCAAGGCCTTCTTCCCCGGCAAGCTGCCCTTCCCGGTGATGCACGTGGACACCCGCTGGAAATTCCAGGAGATGTACAGGTTCCGCGATCGGATGGTCGAGGAAATGGGCCTGGACCTGATCACCCACGTCAACCCGGACGGCGTCGCCCAGGGCATCAACCCGTTCACCCACGGCAGCGCCAAGCACACCGATGTGATGAAGACCGAGGGACTCAAGCAGGCCCTGGACAAGTACGGTTTCGACGCTGCCTTCGGCGGTGCGCGCCGCGACGAGGAGAAGTCGCGGGCCAAGGAACGGGTCTATTCGTTCCGCGACAGCAAGCACCGCTGGGACCCGAAGAACCAGCGTCCCGAGCTGTGGAACATCTACAACGGCAAGGTGAAGAAGGGCGAGTCGATCCGCGTCTTCCCGCTGTCCAACTGGACCGAGCTGGATATCTGGCAATACATCTACCTGGAAGGCATCCCGATCGTCCCGCTGTACTTCGCCGCCGAGCGCGAGGTTATCGAGAAGAACGGCACGCTGATCATGATCGACGACGAGCGCATCCTCGAGCATCTCTCTGACGAAGAGAAAGCCCGCATCGAGAAGCGCATGGTGCGCTTCCGTACCCTCGGCTGCTACCCGCTCACCGGCGCGGTCGAGTCCAGCGCCACCACGCTGCCGGAAATCATCCAGGAAATGCTCCTGACGCGTACTTCCGAACGCCAGGGCCGGGTCATCGACCATGACCAGGCCGGTTCGATGGAAGAAAAGAAACGTCAGGGCTATTTCTGAGGGTACGCAGCATGTCTCATCAATCCGATCTGATCAGCGAGGACATCCTCGCCTACCTGGGGCAGCACGAACGCAAGGAACTGCTGCGCTTCCTTACCTGCGGCAACGTCGATGACGGCAAGAGCACCCTGATCGGGCGCCTGCTGCATGACTCCAAGATGATCTACGAGGATCACCTCGAGGCCATCACCCGCGACTCGAAGAAAGTCGGCACCACGGGCGACGACGTCGACCTGGCGCTGCTGGTCGACGGCCTGCAGGCCGAGCGCGAGCAGGGCATCACCATCGACGTGGCGTACCGCTACTTCAGCACCGCCAAGCGCAAGTTCATCATCGCCGACACGCCCGGCCATGAGCAGTACACCCGCAACATGGCCACCGGTGCCTCGACCTGCGACCTGGCGATCATCCTGATCGATGCCCGCTACGGCGTGCAGACCCAGACCCGCCGGCACAGTTTCATCGCGTCCCTGCTGGGCATCCGGCATATCGTGGTCGCCATCAACAAGATGGACCTGAAGGACTTCGACCAGGGTGTCTTCGAACAGATCAAGGCCGACTACCTGGCCTTTGCCGAGAAGATCGGTCTGAAGACCAGTTCGCTGCACTTCGTGCCGATGTCGGCGCTCAAGGGCGACAACGTGGTCAACAAGTCCGAGCGTTCGCCCTGGTACGCCGGCCAGTCGCTGATGGAAATCCTCGAAACCGTCGAGATCGCCGCCGACCGCAACCTCGATGACATGCGCTTCCCGGTGCAGTACGTGAACCGGCCGAACCTGAACTTCCGCGGTTTCGCCGGCACCCTGGCCAGCGGCGTGGTGCGCAAGGGCGACGAGGTGGTGGCCTTGCCGTCGGGCAAGGGCAGCAAGGTGAAATCCATCGTCACCTTCGAGGGCGAACTGGAGCAGGCCGGTCCCGGCCAGGCCGTCACCCTGACCCTGGAAGACGAGATCGACGTTTCCCGCGGCGACATGCTGGTGCATGCCGACAATCGCCCGCTGGTCACCGACGGCTTCGATGCCATGCTGGTGTGGATGGCCGAGGAGCCGATGCTTCCGGGCAAGAAGTACGATATCAAGCGCGCTACCAGCTATGTGCCGGGTTCGATTCCGAGCATCGTCCACAAGGTGGACGTGAATACCCTGGAGCGGACCCCGGGCAGCGAGCTGAAGCTGAACGAGATCGCCAGGGTCAAGGTCAGCCTGGACGCGCCCATCGCGCTCGATGGCTATGAGCAGAACCGCACCACCGGCGCCTTCATCGTCATCGATCGCCTGACCAACGGCACCGTTGGCGCCGGCATGATCATCTCCGCTCCGTCGGCGGCCCATGGCAGCAGCGCGCATCACGGTTCGAATGCCCATGTGACGCGCGAGGAGCGTGCCGGCCGCTTCGGCCAGCAGCCGGCGACCGTACTGTTCAGCGGCCTCTCCGGCGCCGGCAAGAGCACCCTGGCCTACGCCGTGGAGCGCAAGCTGTTCGATATGGGCCGCGCGGTCTACGTGCTGGACGGGCAGAACCTGCGCCACGACCTGAACAAGGGGTTGCCGCAGGACCGCGCCGGACGCACCGAGAACTGGCTGCGCACCGCCCATGTCGCCAAGCAGTTCAACGAGGCCGGGTTGATCAGCCTCTGCGCCTTCGTCGCGCCGAGCGCGGAAGGGCGCGAGCAGGCCAGGGCGCTGATCGGCGCCGAGCGCCTGATCACCGTCTATGTGCAGGCGTCGCCGCAGGTTTGCCGCGAACGCGATCCACAGGGGCTGTATGCGGCGGGCGAGGACAATATCCCCGGCGAGTCCTTCCCCTACGACGTGCCGCTGGATGCCGACCTGGTGATCGATACCCAGGCGCTGAGCGTCGAGGACGGCGTGAAGCAGGTGCTCGACCTGTTGCGCGAGCGCCAGGCGATCTGATCGTCTCGCAGCCATGAAAAAGCCCCGCGGATGCGGGGCTTTTTCATGGGCGTCGGCAGGTTCGCGCAGCGCGTCAGTACTTGCCTTTCAGGCCGTAGGTGGCGTCGAGGGTGCCGGGGCTGTCCGGGCTTTTCGGCGCATAGTCCTTCGGCACTTCGCCGGAGGCCGGCGGAGTCAGGCGCTCGCGGCGCTCGGCCGGATAGGCCTCGTCGGCATGCAGCGCAGCCAGCAGGCGCTGGCGGGTCTGTTCGTCCAGGGCCAGGCGCTGGGCGCCGTCGGAGAGGTGCTCCTGCACGTCCTGGTAGCTCTGGGTCAGCTTCTTCACGAGGCTGGCGGTGGTGTTGAAATGGGTCACGACTTCGCGCTGATAGCTGTCGAAGCGGTCCTGCAGGTCGTCCATCTGGCGTTGCACCTTGTTCGGCGCGGCGTTGGGCAGCAGGCGGGCGATCAGAAAACCGATGGCGACCCCGGCGACCAGGGCGAGGGCCGGCAGCAGCCAGGCGGTGAGCGACTGTTCCACGCGAATCCTTCCTCTATAGACGGCTTTGCTTTACGTTAACGGCTTGAGTCCGAGCTGTATACCACGGCACGCGAGTAAGTGCCTGTGTCGCTTGGAGTAATCTGCTAGACGAGTCGACCCGAGCCGGGGTCACGGAGTTCCTGTTTGTCTACCCGCGAAATCCCTGTATCCATCGATGGCCCCTGCGGGCCGCTGGAAGCCCTGCCCCTCGATCTGCCCGATGCCCGCGGCATCGCCCTGGTCTGCCATCCGCACCCGCTGTTCGCCGGCACCATGCAGAACAAGGTGGTCGCCACTCTGCAACGCAGCGCCCGCGATGCCGGCCTGGCGACCCTGCGTTTCAACTTCCGTGGCGTTGGCCAGAGCGCTGGCAGCTATGGCGAGGGGATCGGCGAGATCGACGACGCCGAGGCCGCCGCGCGCTGGTTGCTGGCACGCCATCCGGGGTTGCCGCTGACACTGATGGGCTTTTCCTTCGGCTCCTGCGTCGCCGGCAATCTGGCGGGTCGCCTGGAAGCGCAGGGCGTCGGGCTGGCGCGGCTGTTCATGATCGCGCCGCCGGTGGAACGCTTCGCGGTCAGCCTGCCTGCGCGTTGCCCGCTGACCGTGGTGCAGCCGGAGGACGACGACGTGGTCACGCCGGCCGCGGTATATGCCTGGAGCGAGTCCCTGGCACGACCGCATGAGCTGTTGCGGGTGGCAGAAAGCGGACATTTCTTCCATGGCAAGCTGATCGATCTGAAGGACCTGTTGCTGCCACGCCTGCAGGACTGACGTCGTCGCGCCGGCCCTGCTACCATCCGGCGCGCCATTCTTTTCTTTGCCTGACATCTGGTATCGCATGACTACTCGTATCCTGACCGGCATCACTCCTACCGGCACTCCGCACCTGGGCAACTACGCCGGCGCCATCCGCCCGGCGATCCTCGCCAGCCGTCGGAGCGACGTGGATTCGTTCTACTTCCTGGCGGACTACCACGCCTTGATCAAGTGCGACGATCCCGCTCGTATCCAGCGCTCGCGCCTGGAAATCGCCGCGACCTGGCTGGCCGGCGGCCTGGACGTCGAGCGTGCGACCTTCTACCGGCAGTCGGACATCCCCGAGATTCCCGAGCTGACCTGGTTGCTCACCTGCGTCAGTGCCAAGGGTCTGCTCAACCGCGCGCATGCCTACAAGGCCGCGGTGGACCGCAATGTCGAGGCCGGCGAAGACCCGGACGCCGGCGTGACCATGGGCCTCTACAGCTATCCGGTGCTGATGGCCGCGGACATCCTGATGTTCAACGCGCACAAGATCCCGGTCGGCCGCGACCAGGTGCAGCACGTGGAGATGGCCCGCGACATCGGCCAGCGTTTCAACCACCTGTTCGGCAACGGCCGCGAGTTCTTCGTCCTGCCCGAAGCGGTGATCGAGGAAAACGTCGCCACCCTGCCGGGCCTGGACGGACGCAAGATGTCCAAGAGCTACGACAACACCATCCCGCTGTTCAGCCCGTCCAGGCAGCTCAAGGACGCCATCGCACGCATCGTCACCGACTCGCGCGCGCCGGGTGAGCCGAAGGACCCGGACAGTTCGCACCTGTTCCTTCTTTACTCGGCCTTCGCCAGCGCCGAACAGGTCGCCGCGTTCCGCCAGGAACTGCTCGACGGCCTGGCCTGGGGCGAAGCCAAGCAGCGCCTGTTCCAGTTGCTCGACAACGAACTGGGCGAGGCTCGCGAGCGTTACCAGGCGCTGATCGCCAAGCCCGACGATATCGAGGACATTCTCCTCGCCGGCGCCGCCAAGGCGCGCCGCATCGCCACCCCATTCATCGCCGAGTTGCGCGAGGCAGTCGGCCTGCGCTCCCTGCGCGAGCCGCTGAAAAGTGCCGAGAGCGGCAAGAAGAAGGCCGCCAAGGCTGCGCGCCTGGTCAGCTTCCGCGACGACGACGGCAGCTTCCGCTTCCGCCTGCTGGACGCCGCCGGCGAACAGCTACTGCTGTCCCGCGCCTTCGCCGACGGCAAGGCCGCCGGTGCGGTGAGCAAGCGCCTGCTGGCTGGCGAGACTGCCGACCTGCGGGCCGAGGGCAATGCCTTTGGCCTGTGGCTGGATGGCGAGGCGGTGGCGCAGAGCCCGGCCTTCGCCGACGCCGCCGCCCGTGACGCCGCCATCGAGCGCACCCGCGAAGCGCTGGCACCGCAGGAGTAGGCAGCCCCGGTACATCCTCGACGGATGGCCGATTGCCAAGAGACGGGGTCGTCGCTAAAGTGACGGCCCCGTTTTCGTTGCATTGCTACCGATCATGACGCCCCTCGAGCGCTACCAGGCCGATCTCCAACGCCCCGATTTCTTCCACGATGCCGCACAGGCGAATGCCGTGAAGCATCTGCAACGCCTCTACGATGACCTGGTCGCCGCCGACCACGCCAAGCCCGGCCTGTTCGGCAAGCTGCTCGGCAGGAAGTCCGGCGGGCCGGTGAAGGGCCTGTATTTCTGGGGCGGCGTCGGCCGTGGCAAGACCTACCTGGTGGACACTTTCTTCGAGTCGCTGCCGTTCGAGCAGAAGGTGCGCACGCACTTCCACCGCTTCATGAAGCGGGTGCACGAAGAACTGAAGACCCTCAAGGGCGAGAAGAACCCGCTGACCATCATCGGCAAGCGCTTCGCCGACGAGGCGCGGGTGATCTGCTTCGACGAGTTCTTCGTCTCCGACATCACCGATGCGATGATCCTCGCCACCCTGCTGGAAGAGCTGTTCAAGAACGGCGTGAGCTTGGTGGCGACCTCCAACATCGTGCCGGACGGCCTGTACAAGGATGGCCTGCAACGCGCCCGTTTCCTGCCGGCGATCGCCCTGCTCAAGGAGCATACCGAGATCGTCAACGTCGATAGCGGCGTCGACTATCGCCTGCGCGCGCTGGAGCAGGCCGAGCTGTTCCACTGGCCGCTCAGCGAACAGGTCGAGGAGGAGATGGCGCGCAGCTTCAAGGCCCTGACCCCGGACTGTGCCAAGGCCCAGCGCGACGAGGCGCTGATGATCGAGAACCGCGAGATCCGCGCGCGCCTGACCTGCGACGACGTGGCCTGGTTCGAATTCCGTGAGCTGTGCGACGGCCCGCGCAGCCAGAACGACTACATCGAACTGGCGAAGATTTTCCACGCCGTGCTGATCTCCAACGTCGAGCAGATGGGCGTCGCCAAGGACGACATGGCGCGGCGTTTCATCAACCTGGTGGATGAGTTCTACGACCGCAGCGTCAAGCTGATCATCTCCGCCGAGGTCGAGCTAAAGGATCTCTACAGCGGCGGCCGGCTGGAGTTCGAATTCCAGCGCACCCTCAGTCGTCTGCTGGAAATGCAGTCCCACGAATACCTGACGCGTCCGCACCGGCCCTGATCCGGGGCGGAAACGAGAAAGGGGTTGCCGATGGCCACCCCTTTTTTCATGGGCGCGCGGCGTTTCAGCGCTGCGCGGTGTTCTGCTCGAAGCCGGCGAGGAGCTTCTTCGCATGGGCCACTTCGAGGGCTTCCATGGCGTTGATCGGCTTGATCGCCACGGCCTGCTTCAGTTGGGCGATGGCCTTCTCCCGCTCGTTGTCGCCGTATACGTAGGTCAGCGCGTTGGCGTACTCGTAGTGGCCGATCGGCAGGTCGTTGGCCTGGCGGAAGGAGCGGGCGAAGTACTGCTCCATCTTGTCGGCGCTGACCCCGTAGGTCATCTTGCCGACCAGCTTGCCGACCTTGCGGATCACTCCCGCCTCGTAGCCGCCGTAGAGCGCCAGGGCGAACGGCTGGTTGGGTTGCCTGGCCAGGAGAGCGTCCAGTTCCTTGGGTATTTCGCTGGTATAGCCGCGCTTGAGCACTACCGGTACCGATAGCTCCTCGGCCAGGCGCGCCTTGGCGTAGACGCTGCCGAACTGGGCGACGATATCGGCCTTGACCAGCGGGCCGGCCTGTTCGGTGTAGTCGATGACTTCTTCGAGCAGGCGCTGTTTCTCCGCCTGGTCGGGAGCCAGGAACATGGCGTAGAGCACCTGGGCGAACATCGCCGGTACCTGGCCGCCGACTCCCAGGGCCAGTCCCTGCTCCTTGGCCTTGGCGTAGTCGCCGCGGAACAGCAGGCGCCAGACATCCTGCAGTCGTGCCGCATATTGCGCGGCCTCTTCCGGCTTGCCGGTGAAGCCGGTGCCGGCCTTCACGGTCTTTTCCAGGGCATCCGGATGGGCGGTCGCCATGTTCACCACCCAGTCGGCGTCCGGATAGGGATAGTCGCCGAAGCCGCGGGTCAGGCGCGGCCAGGCTTCCTTCAACTTGTCGCCTGGATAGTCATAGGCGCTCTGGTCGTAGGGGAAGGCTTTCCAGTTGTCGGCGGCCATAGCATTCATACCGAAGAGGGCCAGGAAGGCGAGCAGATAAAGGCGCATGGCAAAGGTCCGTTCTTGTCGTTGTTCGGAACGCCCGCGTCTGCGGCGGGCCTGCGGATTCATGAGAACCCGCGAAGGCCGACCTGGCTACCTATCCTAGGTTCTGTAGGAAAAGCGCCGGCGCCGATGCCGTTCGGGCAGGCCCGGCGAAGTCCGGCTCAGCTTTCCTTCTGCATGAACTGGCGACGGTAATGGTGGGGAGAGAGTTCGGTGTGCTGGCGGAACAGGCGGGCGAAGAAGCTGGCGTCGTCGTAGCCGACCTCGTAGCTGATCGTCTTGATGCTCTTGCGCGTGCTCGAGAGCATGCCCTTGGCGGTCTCGATCCGCAGTCGCTGCAGATAGTGCAGCGGCTTGTCGCCGGTAGCGGCCTGGAAGCGCCGCATGAAGTTGCGGATGCTCATGCCGTGGTCGCGGGCGACGTCCTCGAAACGGAACTTGTCGGCGAAGTGGTCTTCCAGCCATTGCTGGATCTGCAGGATCGTCGGGTCATGGTGCAGCTTCTGTCCGCCGAAGCCGATGCGCCCTGGGGTGTAGCTGCGCTGTACTTCGTAGAGGGTATCCCGGGCCACCGCCTGGGCCACCGATCCGCCGCAGAAACGCTCGATCAGATAGATGTAGAGGTCGCAGGCGGAGGTGACGCCGCTGGCGCAGAACAGGTCGTCGGCATCGGTCAGGTGCTTCTCCTGATTGAGCAGCACGTTCGGGAAGCGTTCGGCGAATTCTCGATAGAAGCGCCAGTAGGTGGTCGCTTCCTTGCCATCCAGCAGACCTGCCTGGGCCAGCCAGAAGACCCCGGTCGCCTCACCGCAGAGGGCGGTTCCCTCGGCATGGCTGCGGCGCAACCAGGGAACGATTTGCGGATAGCGCCGTTCGAGCGCGTCGAAATCGCCCCAGAAGGCGGGCAGGACCACGATATCGCAGGCGGCGAGGGGACCGTCGACGGCGATGCTGTCGCCGCTGAAGCTGCGTACCGGCTGGCCGTCGGGGCTGAGGATGCGGGTGCGGAAGGCCGGCTGGAGACCGAGGCCCTGCTGCTTGCCGTGGCGCAGGCTGGCCATGTGGAAGAAGTCCTTGGCCTGCATCAGGGTCGAGGCGAAGACGCCGTCGATGGCGACGATGCCGACATGTTTCAGCACCGGAGCGGATTGAGCGCGCATGGATTTTTATCGTTGTTGTGAGTAAGGGAAAGCGGTCAAAAGGCGGCTGGATCGTCTTATTTTTTGGCGCAACTGTCCAGTGCGTCGGTCAGGGCATTTCCCTACAGTCGAAGACCTGCCGCGTGCAGCCAACCCGATCCCAGACCGTTTCCAGGTGACCACGATGATACCGAGAACCCTGTTCAGCTCCGACCACGAACTGTTTCGCGACAGCGTGCGCAAGTTCCTCGAACAGGAAGCCGTGCCTTTCCATCACCAATGGGAAAAGGATGGGCATGTCGACCGCGCGCTCTGGAACAAGGCCGGCGAGGCCGGAATGCTCTGTTCGCACCTGCCGGAAGAGTATGGCGGGATGGGCGCGGACTTCCTCTACAGCGCCGTGGTCATCGAAGAGATCGGTCGGGCCGGCCTGACCGGGATCGGTTTCTCCCTGCATTCGGACATCGCTGCGCCCTACATCCTCCACTACGGCAGCGAGGCGCTGAAGCGCAAGTACCTGCCGAAGCTGGTATCCGGCGAGATGGTCGCGGCCATCGCCATGACCGAGCCGGGGGCCGGTTCCGACCTGCAAGGGGTGAAGACCACTGCGGTACTGGATGGCGACGAGTACGTCATCAATGGCTCGAAGACCTTCATCACCAACGGCTTCCTCGCCGACCTGGTGATCGTGGTGGCGAAGACCGATCCGAAGGCTGGCGCCAAGGGCATAAGCCTGTTCGTGGTCGAGGCGGGTACGCCGGGCTTCAGCAAGGGCAAGCGCCTGGAGAAGGTCGGGATGAAGGCCCAGGACACCTCCGAGCTGTTCTTCCAGGATGTGCGGATTCCCCGGGAGAACCTGCTCGGCAAGGACGGCCAGGGATTCATCTACCTGATGCAGGAGCTGCCGCAGGAGCGCCTGACCGTCGGTATCGGCGCGCTGGCGTCGGCCGAGGCGGCCCTGCAATGGACGCTCGACTACACTCGCGAGCGCAAGGCGTTCGGCAAGTCGGTGGCGGACTTCCAGAATACCCGCTTCAAGCTTGCCGAGATGGCTACCGAGATCCAGGTCGGCCGGGTCTTCGTCGATCGCTGCATGGAGCAGCATCTCCAGGGCAAGCTGGACGTACCCACCGCCGCCATGTGCAAGTACTGGACGACGGACCTGCAATGCAAGGTGCTCGACGAATGCGTGCAGTTGCACGGCGGCTACGGCTTCATGTGGGAATATCCGGTGGCGCGGGCCTGGGCCGATGCCCGGGTGCAGCGGATCTACGCCGGTACCAACGAGATCATGAAGGAGATCATCGCGCGGGCCCTGTGAAGCGCGCCTGGTCACCGGGAGGGGCGGACGACCGCATCGCGCGGTTGTCCGCCGAACCCGCGGCAGCGCCAGGCCCCTGGAGCCTCAGGGAGCCGGGTTCGGTTGCTCCCGGTGGATCGCATCGATACCGGCGAGCACCTCCTCGTCCAGCCTCAGGTCGATGCTGCCGAGATTGGTTTCCAGCTGTTCCAGCGAGGTCGCGCCGATGATGTTGCTGGTCACGAACGGCCGCGAGGTGACGTAGGCCAGTGCTATCTGCGCCGGTTCCATTCCATGTTCGCGGGCCAGCGCTACGTAGCGCGCGCAGGCCGCTTCCGCCTGCGGGTTGGTGTAGCGGGTGAAGCGGCTGTACAGACTGATGCGCGCGTTGGCCGGGCGGGCGCCGTCCGCGTACTTGCCGGAAAGCATGCCGAAGGCCATCGGCGAGTAGGCCAGCAGGCCGCACTGCTCGCGGATGGCGATTTCCGCCAGGCCCACCTCGAAGCTGCGGTTGAGCAGGTTGTAGGGGTTCTGGATCGATACCGCGCGCGGCCAGCCGCGCTCCTCGGCGAGCCTGAGGAAGGTCATGGTGCCCCAGGGCGTCTCGTTGGACAGGCCGATGTGGCGGATCTTGCCGGCGCGCACCTGCTCGTCGAGCACTTCCAGGGTTTCCTCCAGCGGTGTGAAGCTCTCTTCCTGGTGCTGGTAGCCGAGCTGGCCGAAGAAGTTGGTCCGCCGCTCCGGCCAGTGCAACTGGTAGAGGTCCAGCCAGTCTGTCTGCAGGCGCTCCAGGCTGGCATCGAGGGCGGCGACGATGTGCTGGCGGTTGAACTTGAGGTTGCCGTCGCGCACATGGCTGATGCCGTTGCCGGGGCCGGCGATCTTGCTGGCGAGGATCCAGTCGGCGCGGTCGCTGCTGCGGCGGAACCAGTTGCCGATGATGCGCTCGGTGCTGGCGTAGGTCTCGGCGCGGGGCGGCACCGGATACATTTCGGCGGTATCCATGAAATTGATCCCGGCGGCCTTGGCCCTGGCGATCTGGGCGAAGGCGTCCTGCTCGCTGTTCTGCTCGCCCCAGGTCATGGTGCCGAGGCAGAGGGCGCTGACTTTCAGATCGGTGCGGCCGAGCGGGCGATACTCCATGCGGGTGTCCTCGTGAAATTAAGTGGTTAATGCGGTTGTAAATTCTGGCGAAATCTGCATAATTCCGCAGCCTTTCATCGGTGGGGGATGCCAAGCCTGCCGATCGATGTATCTAGTCGTTACGGACGCACACCGACCCGAGCCCCAATTCGTGTCTGTTTTCGGCTGTCCTTGACTTGTCAAGGCAACCACTGTCCAGTAAGATTCGCCGTCTTATTTTCAGGCGGCCCCTGAGGCTATAACGAATGAAAACCTATACCGCGAAACCGGAAACTGTACAGCGCGACTGGTTCGTCGTCGACGCTGCCGGCCAGACCCTGGGTCGTCTGGCGACCGAAATTGCCCGCCGCCTGCGTGGCAAGCACAAGCCTGAGTACACTCCGCACGTTGACACCGGTGACTACATCGTCGTCATCAACGCCGAGCAGGTGCGTGTGACCGGTGCCAAGACCACCGACAAGATGTACTACCACCACTCCGGCTTCCCGGGCGGCATCAAGTCGATCAACTTCGAGAAGCTGATCGCCAAGGCCCCTGAGCGCGTCATCGAGACCGCTGTAAAAGGCATGCTGCCGAAGAACCCTCTGGGTCGCGATATGTATCGCAAGCTGAAGGTGTACAAGGGTGCCAGCCACCCGCACACCGCTCAGCAGCCCCAAGAACTGAAGATTTAACGGGATAGCTCATTATGTCGGCGACTCAAAATTACGGCACTGGCCGTCGTAAGACCGCTACCGTTCGCGTCTTCCTGCGTCCGGGTACTGGCAAGATTTCCATCAACAACCGTGGTCTCGATCAGTTCTTCGGTCGTGAAACCGCTCGCATGGTCGTGCGTCAGCCGCTCGAGCTGACCGAGACCGTCGAGAAGTTCGACATCTTCGTTACCGTCGTTGGCGGTGGCGTAAGCGGTCAGGCCGGTGCGATCCGTCACGGCATCACCCGTGCCCTGATCGAGTACGACGAAACCCTGCGTAGCTCGTTGCGCAAGGCCGGCTACGTGACTCGCGATGCCCGTGAAGTCGAGCGTAAGAAAGTCGGTCTGCGTAAAGCGCGTAAGCGTCCGCAGTACTCCAAGCGTTAATTCGACGCTTGCTGAAAAACGCCCACCTCTTCGGAGCTGGGCGTTTTTTTATGTCTACGCTTTAACTCTGCGGCAAGGTGTCGCATGGCCGAAGGGCGCGCCCTACAAGGGTTTCGGGCGTTTTGTGTCAGGCTATTACCTTGTCATCAAAGGGGGTTTTCTTTACCATTTGGCGAATTTTTTGCGCGGCTCGAATTTTTACTTAAAGGCCTGATTAGAACAGGTCTGAAGCTGATGGGAGACGACTGAATGAGTAATGACGGCGTGAATGCAGGCCGGCGTCGCTTCCTCGTCGCGGCCACCTCTGTGGTTGGCGCGGCGGGAGCGGTGGGTGCTGCGGTCCCGTTCGTAGGGTCATGGTTCCCCAGTGCCAAAGCCAAGGCTGCTGGCGCGCCGGTGCAGGTGAACGTGGGCAAGATCGATCCAGGTCAGCAGATCATCGCTGAATGGCGCGGCAAGCCTGTATTCATCGTGCACCGCACGAAGGAGATGCTGGACGCCCTGCCGAGCCTCGAAGGACAACTGGCCGACCCGGACTCCAAGGCCTCGGAGCAGCCGGAGTACGTCGATCCCAAGCTTCGCTCGATCAAGCCGGAACTGGCGGTGATCGTCGGCATCTGCACCCACCTGGGCTGCTCGCCGACCTTCCGTCCCGAAGTCGCCCCCGCCGACCTCGGTCCGGACTGGAAGGGTGGCTACTTCTGCCCTTGCCACGGCTCCCACTACGACCTCGCCGGTCGTGTCTACAAAGGCCAGCCAGCGCCGCTGAACCTGCCGATTCCGCCTTATACGTTCGATGCTGACGACGTCATCACCATCGGCGTGGACCAGGAGAAAGCCTGATGAACAAGTTCATGGCTTGGGTCGATGCGCGTTTTCCCGCGACCAAGATGTGGGAAGACCATCTGAGCAAGTACTACGCACCGAAGAACTTCAACTTCTGGTATTTCTTCGGTTCCCTGGCGCTGCTGGTGCTGGTCAACCAGATCCTCACCGGCATCTGGCTGACCATGAGCTTCACGCCGTCGGCCGAAGAGGCGTTCGCTTCCGTCGAATACATCATGCGCGATGTCGACTACGGCTGGATCATTCGCTACATGCACTCCACCGGTGCATCGGCGTTCTTCATCGTGGTCTACCTGCACATGTTCCGCGGCCTGCTCTACGGCTCCTATCAGAAGCCGCGCGAGCTGGTGTGGATCTTCGGCATGCTGATCTACCTGGCGCTGATGGCCGAGGCCTTCATGGGCTACCTGCTGCCTTGGGGTCAGATGTCCTACTGGGGCGCCCAGGTGATCATTTCCCTGTTCGGCGCGATTCCGGTGGTCGGCGAAGACCTGGCCCAGTGGATCCGCGGTGACTTCCTGATCTCCGGCATCACCCTGAACCGCTTCTTCGCCCTGCATGTGATCGCCCTGCCGATCGTCCTGCTCGGCCTGGTCGTGCTGCACATCCTGGCGCTGCACGAAGTCGGTTCGAACAACCCGGACGGCGTTGACATCAAGAAGAAGAAGGACGAGAACGGCGTACCGCTGGACGGCATCGCGTTCCATCCGTACTACACCGTGAAGGATATCGTCGGTGTGGTGGTGTTCCTGTTCATCTTCTGCACCGTGATCTTCTTCTTCCCGGAAATGGGCGGCTACTTCCTCGAGAAGCCCAACTTCGAGATGGCCAACCAGTTCAAGACCCCCGAGCACATCGCTCCGGTCTGGTACTTCACCCCGTTCTACGCGATCCTCCGCGCGGTTCCGGACAAGCTGATGGGCGTGGTGGCGATGGGTGCGGCGATCGCCGTGCTGTTCGT
This sequence comes from Pseudomonas sp. HMSC076A11, assembly GCF_001810205.1. NCBI lineage: Bacteria > Pseudomonadati > Pseudomonadota > Gammaproteobacteria > Pseudomonadales > Pseudomonadaceae > Pseudomonas > Pseudomonas sp. HMSC076A11. The sequence continues at coordinate 136,529 of NZ_KV800299.1, forward strand.
CCTGCCGTGGCTGGATCGCAGCCCGGTTCGCTCGATCCGCTACAAGGGCTGGCTGAGCAAGCTGTGGCTGGTGATCTTCGCGGTGTCCTTCGTGATCCTCGGCTACTACGGCGCCCAGGCTCCGAGCCCGCTGGGTACTACCCTGTCGCGCGTTTGCACCGTCCTGTATTTCGCCTTCTTCATCCTGATGCCGTTCTACACCCGGATGGAGAAGACCAAACCGGTTCCGGAAAGGGTGACTGGCTGATGAAAAAGCAATTCGCTGCACTGATTCTGGCGGTACTGCCAGTCCTGGGTTTCGCCGCTGGCGGCCATGGGCCGCAACTGGATCATGTCGACATCGACCTGACCGACAAGGCGGCCATGCAGGATGGCGCGCGTACCTTCGCCAACTACTGCATGGGCTGCCATAGCGCCAAGTTCCAGCGTTACGAGCGTGTCGCCACCGACCTGGGCATTCCTACCGATCTGATGATGGAGAAGCTGGTGTTCACCGGCGCCAAGATCGGCGACCACATGGACATCGGCATGAAGCCGGCCGACGCCAAGACCTGGTTCGGCGCCGCTCCGCCGGACCTGACCCTGGTTGCCCGCGTACGCGGCACCGACTGGCTGTACAGCTACCTGCGCTCGTTCTACGAGGATCCCAAGCGTCCGTGGGGCGTGAACAACGTGATCTTCCCCAACGTCGGCATGCCGAACGTCCTGGCGCCCCTGCAGGGACGCCAGGTGATCGGCTGCAAGCAGGTACAGGTGGTCGAGGATGGCAAGAAGCAGTTCGATCCGTTGACCGGTACCCCGCTGACTCACGAAGCTTGTGACCAGTTGACCGTGGTGCCGAAGACCGGCGAGCTGAACGAAGCCCAGTTCGACGAGAAGGTCAAGAACCTGGTGACCTTCCTGGCCTATTCGGCCAACCCGAACAAGCTGGCCTCCGAGCGTATCGGTACCTACGTCCTGCTCTACCTGGCCTTCTTCTTCGTATTCGCCTATCTCCTCAAGCGCGAGTACTGGAAGGACGTGCACTAACCCGCACGTTGGTCTTCGAAGCGCGCGCCCTACGGGGCGCGCGCGTCTTTTCACCTCCCACAAGTCGACCTGCGAGGAGGGCTCCATGGCTTCAATCAACAAGCTGACCTGCTATTCCGACCCTGCCGATCATTACTGCCATCGCATCCGCCTGGTCCTGGCCGAGAAGAACGTGGCGGTAGAGGTGATCGATATCGAGGCGGGCCGCTGTCCGCCGATGCTGGCGGAGGTCAACCCCTACGGCAGCGTACCGACCCTGGTCGATCGCGACCTGGCGCTGTACGAGCCGACGGTGGTCATGGAATACCTCGACGAACGCTATCCGCATCCGCCGCTGCTGCCCGATTATCCGGTGAAGCGTGCCAACAGCCGCCTGTTGATCCATCGTATCCAGCGGGACTGGTGTTCCCTGGTGGACCGGATCCTGGATGCGCGCAGCAAGGAGGCCGAGCGGGTCCAGGCGCGCAAGGAGTTGCGCGAGAGCCTGACCGGGGTTTCCCCGCTGTTCGCCGACAAGGCATATTTCCTCAGCGAGGATTTCAGCCTGGTGGATTGCTGCCTGTTGCCGATCCTCTGGCGTCTGCCGTTGCTGGGCATCGAGTTGCCGCGGCAGGCCAAGCCGTTGCTCGACTACATGGAGCGCGGATTCGCCCGGGAAAGCTTCCGGGCCAGCCTGTCTTCCGTTGAACGAGATATGCGTTAAGGAACATGAAGATGAATTCCAGCCGTCCCTATCTGGTCCGCGCGCTCTATGAATGGATCGTCGACAACGATTGCACGCCACATATCCTGGTGAACGCAGAGTTCGCCGGGGTAAAGGTGCCTCCGGGTTATGCCAGCGATGGGCAGATCGTGCTCAATGTCTCGCCCTCTGCCGTGCGGCATCTGCACATGGACAACGAGGCGGTCAGCTTCGAGGGGCGTTTCGGCGGCGTGGCGCAGAGCCTGTACATTCCAGCGCTGGCGGTAATGGCCATCTACGCCCGGGAAAACGGACAGGGCATGGTCTTCGATCTGGAGCAGCCGGGTCCGGTGGACGACGAGCCGGGCGATGACGATGGTGGGCCGTCCGATGAGCCGCCGCGTCCCAGTGGCAGGCCATCCCTGAAGGTGGTCAAGTAAACGGCGGGCAATGAAAAAGGCGATCGAAGGATCGCCTTTTTTCGTTCGCTGTTCTTCAGTTTATGTATTCGAACAGCTTGACGATCTTCTGCACCCCGTCGACGCCCTGGGCGACGCGGACAGCCTGGGCGGCTTCCTGCTGGTTGACCAGGCCCATCATGTAGACGATGCCGTTCTCGGTGACCACCTTGATCCGCGACGAGGGCACGTTGGGATCGCTGAGCATCTGGGTCTTCAGCTTGGTGGTGATCCAGGCGTCGTTGTTGCGGGCGAGCAGGGAGGAGGGCGAGGTCACCTGCAGTTCGTTATGCACGTTCTTGACCTTCTGCACCGTGCGTGCGGCCTGCTCGGCCTTGCTCTTGAGGTCGGCGCGCGGGGTCTGGCCGGCGATCAGCACGATGCCGTTGTAGCTGACCACGACGATGTGAGAGTCCTTGTCCAGGGCCGGATCGGCCTTGGCGATGTTCACCGCGGCCTTGGTCTCGATCAGCGAGTCGTCGATCTTGCTGCCGATGGTTCGGGTCCCGCGATCGTCGTCGATCGGTTTGTCCCGGGTGGCGCTGAGGAAACTGCTGCAGCCTCCCAGGGCCAGGCTCAGGGCCAGGGTGGCGGCGACGAAGGCGGTACGGCTCATTCTTCACTCCCGAACAGTTGGCGGTCGATCAGGTCGCAGAGGCAGTGGATGGCCAGCAGGTGGACTTCCTGGATGCGTGCGGTGATCTTGGAAGGAACGCGGATCTCCACGTCTTCCGGCAGCAGCAGCGAAGCCATGCCGCCACCGTCGCGGCCGGTCAGGGCGACCACCAGCATCTCGCGGTCGTGGGCAGCCTGGATGGCCTGGATCACGTTGGCCGAATTGCCGCTGGTGGAAATCGCCAGCAGGACGTCGCCCGGCTGGCCCAGGGCGCGGATCTGCTTGGAGAAGACTTCGTTGTAGCTGTAGTCGTTGGCGATCGAGGTGATGGTCGAGCTGTCGGTGGTCAGGGCCACGGCCGGCAGGCTCGGACGTTCGCGCTCGAAGCGGTTGAGCAGTTCGGAGGAGAAGTGCTGGGCATCGCCGGCCGAGCCGCCATTGCCGCAGGAGAGGATCTTGCCCTCGTTGAGCAGCGCATTGACCATCACCAGGCTGGCTTGCTCGATATAGGGAGGCAGTACTTCCAGGGCCTGCTGCTTGGTCTCGATGCTGGCCTGGAAGAGCTGGCGGATACGGTGTTGCATGTCCATCGGTAATGACCTTCGGTGGGGCGGCTGATCAGGCGTCGAATGCGTTCTGAATCCAGTCCAGTCGCGGTGGTGATTGTCCGTCGCTGGTATCGACGGTGACCACATCGAAGCGACAGGGGCGTTTGGCCCAGCGCGCCTCCTGTTGCAGAAAAAGTTCGGCGGAGAGAATCAGGCGTTGCCGCTTGCGCGCGTCGATGCTCTCCAGGGCTCCGCCCCAGGCGCGATGCCGGCGGGAGCGGACTTCGACGAATACTACTGTATCGCCGTCGAGCATGACCAGATCGAGCTCTCCGCGGCGACAGGTCCAATTCTTGCCAAGTGTGGCAAGGCCCTGTCGCCGTAGATGGGCGCAGGCCAGTTCCTCGGCCTGGCGCCCCTTGTCCCGGGAGCTTTCCCTATCGGTCAAAAGCTGGTGGTCCCCAGCGGCTGGGCCTGGCCATTGCGGAATTCGGCCCATTGCAACTGGCGTTCGATGCGCTGGGTCGGATTCAGGCTCAGGGTACCGGTCAGGCCGTCGATCTGCAGGCTCGGCACGGCCTTCAGTTCAGGCAGTCGCGGAGCGAGGCGGTAGGCGTCGACGCCCATGGCGTAGAGGCGGCCCATGCTGCCGTTGGCCTGGGGCCATTGGGCGGCGACCTGCTGGCGGGTCGGGTCGCTGGGGTTGAGCAGCCACGGGGTCTCGCAGAAGCGGATGCCGTTGAGGTCCTGGTCCTGGGTCGGGTTGTTGGTCCCGGTGTAGAGGTGCGAAGTGGCGTAGACCGGAAGGTCGCCGGCGTACTGGAAGGCCAGGGTCGGCTTGATCTGGCGGGCCTGCTGCGGGGTGGCGGCGAGGAACACGAAGTCGATGTCCTGGCGGCGCGACGGCTGGGTGGCGATCTGGCTGCCGAGGGCGCCTTGCAGGCGCTGGGCGCGGCCTTCGCTCTGGCGCAGTTGCAGCAGGTCGGCGATCTGTTGCGCCAGTTGGACCGGCTGGTCGACATGCTCGGCGGCGATCAGGCTGCCGCCCGCGGACTGCCAGCTCTGGCTGAAGGCGGCCAGCACGCGGTCGCCCCATTCGCCGCGCGGCACCAGCGCCACGGCCCGGCGCATGCCGTCGCCCCAGGCCCGGCTGGCCACCGCGCGCGCTTCGTCCTCGGCGGCGAGGCCGAACTGGAACAGCTGCGCCGGGCCTTCCTGGCTGTTGTCGCTGTAGTTGAGTGCGAGGGTGGTGATCGGTAGTTGCTCGCGGCTGGCGAGTTGCTTGACCAGCGGCTTCTCCAGTGGACCGACGACCAGTTCGACGCCATCGGCCTGGGCCTGGCGGTAGAAGTCATCTAGCGAGCGCACCTGGGTACTGTCGTAGAGTTTGATCGAAGGAGGGTTCTGGCCGGCCTGCTGGGCCTGGAAGTGGGCGGCGAGGAAGCCGTCCTGCAGGGCCCGGGCGACGTTGGCCAACTGCCCCTGCTGGGGTAGCAGGAGGGCGATGCGGGTCAGCGGCTGCTGGGACAGCGTCTTGAGTTTCTCCAGCGCCGCCGGCAAGTGCTTGGCCGCCGGGTGCTCGGGGTTCTGCTGTTGCCAGCTCTCGATGCTGGCCTGCTGTTGCTGCAGGGTCGGCGAGGTCTTGGTGATGCGTGCCAGGGTCAGCCAGCCGCTGAGGTCGCCTTCGTTGGCGCTCGGTTGCAACTGGTCGACCGGCAGGCTGCTGACCAGGGTCCAGATCTTTTCCTGGTTCTCGATCACCGCCGGGCCCTCGAGCAGCGGTGCGAAGTAGATGCGCTCCTTGGCTGCGGCAAGGACCTGGCCGTCGGCGGCGAGGGCCTGGGCCTTGGCGCGCTGGGTACGAACCTGCTGGGTCACCGGCAGTTCGCTGAGATGCTGCATGCTCGGATGCTGCAATGCCTGCAGGGCGGCCTTGGGCTTGCTGCGGGCGAGGGCCAGTTCGGCGTTCAGGGTGCTGGCGAAGACCTGCTGGGCCGGTTTCAGGCTTTCCAGCGGGATCTGTCCCAGGATGGCGGTGGACCTGGCGAGGTCCTTCTGCTGGTAGGCAAGGTCCGCTGCCGAGAGGCGCAGCAGCGCCGCTTCCTCGGGCTTGCTCTGGCTGGCCTGTTGCAACAACTGCTCGATGCTGGCATTCGGCGTACGGGGAAGTTCGCCCAGTCCGGAATTGGACGAGGTCGCGCAGGCGGTCAGCAGACCGGCCAGGATCAGAGCAGAAAGCGGACGCAGGCAAGCGATCATATAGGGCTTCTCATGGCGCATTCACGAAGAGTCGCCGATTGTACCGGAGGCCCGCCTCGGGTGCGATGGCGGCACCCTGAATCGCGATACAATGCCGCCTTTTCAGATAGCTCCCGAGGTATTTTCGTGTCAGCAGGCACTCTGTTCGTAGTGGCGACCCCGATCGGCAATCTCGACGACATCAGCCCGCGGGCCCTGCGGGTGCTGCGGGAGGTGGCCCTGGTGGCTGCGGAGGATACCCGCCATTCGATCCGGCTGTTCCAGCACTTCGGCATCGAGACGCCATTGGCGGCCTGCCACGAGCACAACGAGCGCGAGGAGGGCGGGCGCTTCATCTCCCGGCTGCAGGGTGGGGAAGACGTCGCGCTGATCTCGGACGCCGGTACCCCGCTGATTTCCGATCCCGGCTTCCACCTGGTGCGCCAGGCACAGGCGCTGGGTATCCGGGTGGTCCCGGTGCCGGGCTCCTGCGCGCTGATCGCGGCGCTGTCGGCGGCGGGATTGCCGTCGGACCGGTTCATCTTCGAAGGTTTCCTGCCCGCCAAGGCTGCGGGACGACGCAGCCGCCTCCAGGCGGTACAGGAAGAGCCGCGCACGCTGATTTTCTACGAGGCGCCCCATCGTCTGCTGGAAAGCCTGGCGGACATGCGCGACGTGTTCGGCGGGGAGCGCCGTGCGGTGCTGGCGCGGGAGCTGAGCAAGACCTTCGAGACCATTCGCAGCCTGCCGTTGGCCGAACTGCACGATTGGGTCGCGTCGGACAGCAACCAGCAGCGCGGCGAGTGCGTTGTGCTGGTGGCGGGGTGGCAGGCGCCGGAAGGCGAGGAGTCGATCGGTGCGGAGGCGCTCAGGGTGCTCGACCTGCTGCTTGCCGAGCTGCCGTTGAAGAAAGCCGCGGCGCTGGCGGCGGAAATTACCGGGCTGCGAAAAAACCTTTTGTATCAACAGGCTTTGCAACGCCAAGGGAAGAGTTGAGCTTGTTCTTCGCGCCTGCTCCCGCTAACCTTGTCGGCGGAGAGTCGATTGGACAGTCGCTGTCGCGCAATAGCGCGGTGGAGGAAAGTCCGGGCTCCATAGGGCAGAGTGCCAGGTAACGCCTGGGAGGCGCGAGCCTACGGAAAGTGCCACAGAAAATAACCGCCTAAGCGCAACAGCGCCGGTAAGGGTGAAAAGGTGCGGTAAGAGCGCACCGCACGGCTGGCAACAGTGCGTGGCTAGGTAAACCCCACTCGGAGCAAGACCAAATAGGAATCCATTGGCGCGGCCCGCGTTGGATTCGGGTAGGTCGCTTGAGGCGTACAGTGATGTGCGTCCCAGAGGAATGGCTGTCCTCGACAGAACCCGGCTTATAGATCGACTCTCCCACTTCTTCCCACTCTCTTCGCTTTTTCCCGGTTTTATCCGTCCGTCGCAAAAGCGAAAAGCCGCAACTCTTGATAAATCACTTTAAGTTCGAAGGCTAAGACTTTGGACTTATTGTGTTTTGTCATCTCTTTTACTTCTAAAAGCGCTCCGCAACCTTCCAAAAGCACGCTAAATCTCCGTCCTGTAAGGATTTTTCACTTCTGACGCGCCTTGACGGTGGGGAGTGTGGATTTCTATAGTGTGCAGAAGTGGTATGAAGTGGGTAAAAGTGGGATCAATTGGCATGGAAAGCCAACCACAGGGGAAGCGCTGACGTGTTTCGCGGAGCTAATGCCATAAGTCTCGACGCCAAAGGGCGCCTCGCGATGCCGAGTCGGTATCGTGACGAGCTCGTTTCGCGTTGTGCCGGCCAGCTCATCGTCACTATCGACGCAGTCGACCCCTGCCTCACCGTTTACCCCTTACCCGAATGGGAACTGATCGAAGCCAAGCTGCGCGAGCTGCCTTCTTTGCGAGAAGAAACGCGGCGCCTGCAGCGGCTGCTGATCGGTAATGCCGTCGATCTGGAACTGGACGGAAACGGGCGTTTCCTGATTCCGCCGCGCCTGCGCGAGTACGCCAAGCTGGACAAGCGGGCGATGCTGGTGGGGCAACTGAACAAGTTTCAGTTGTGGGATGAGGATGCCTGGAACGCCATGGCTGAAGCCGACCTGGCGGCAATCAAACAACCCGGTGGGCTGCCGGACGAACTACGCGACCTGATCCTTTGACTATGAATGCCACCTACCGCCATATCACCGTTCTGCTCGAGGAGGCCGTTTCCGCACTGGCCCCGCGGGAGGACGGCTGCTATCTGGACGGTACCTTCGGAAGAGGGGGCCATAGTCGAGCCTTGCTCGAGAAACTGGGCGCCGGGGGACGCCTGCTCGGATTCGACAAAGATCCCCAGGCCATCCAGACAGGAAAAGCATTGGCGGCCGAAGACGGCCGCTTCGTCATTGTGCAGCGCTCGTTCGCCGAACTGGGCGATGAGGTGCGCGCACGCGGTCTCGAAGGGCGGGTCGATGGCGTCCTGCTCGACCTTGGCGTGTCGTCGCCGCAACTCGACGATCCCGAGCGCGGCTTCAGCTTCCTCAACGATGGTCCGCTGGACATGCGCATGAATCCCGGCCAGGGCATCAGCGCAGCGGAGTTCATCGCCAACGCCACCGAAGAGGAAATCGCCCGGGTCTTCAAGGAATATGGCGAAGAGCGCTTCGCCAAGCGGATGGCCCGCGCCATCGTGCAGCGCCGTCAGGAGCGGCCGTTCGAACGGACTGCCGATCTCGCCGAAGTGATCACGGTTGCCAACCCCGCCTGGGAGAAGGGCAAGAATCCGGCGACCCGCGCATTCCAGGGCCTGCGCATCCATGTGAACAATGAGCTGGGCGATCTCGAGCGTGGCCTTGACGCCGCGCTCGAATCGCTGGCCGTCGGCGGCCGGCTGGTGGTGATCAGTTTCCATTCCCTGGAAGACCGCATCGTCAAGCTGTTCATGCGCAAGCACGCCAAGGGCGAGGCGGACAACCTGCCGCGCGACCTGCCGATCCGTTCCAAGGTCTTCGAGCCGCGCCTGAAGCTGCTGGGCAAGCCGCAGTACGCTTCGGAAGAAGAACTCAAGGCCAACCCGCGCTCGCGCAGCGCGGTCATGCGCGTGGCGGAGAAGCTGAGATGAGCCGTCTCTTCGTCAAGCGCCTGCCTACCGGCAGCTTCCTCATGTTGCTGCTTTATATAGGTCTGCTGCTCTCGGCGATTGCCGTGGCCTACAGCACCTACTGGAACCGGCAACTGCTCAACTCGCTGTATTCCGAGCTGAGCGTGCGCGACAAGGCGCAGGCCGAGTGGGGCCGGTTGATTCTCGAGCAGAGCACCTGGACCGCCCATAGCCGCATCGAAAGCCTGGCGGTGGAACAGTTGCGCATGCGCGTTCCCGACCCGGCCGAGGTCAGGATGGTGGCGCCATGAAACTGAATTATTTCCAGGGCGCCCTCTACCCATGGCGGTTCTGCGTGATCGTCGGCCTGCTGCTGGCGATGGTCGGCGCCATCGTCTGGCGAATCGTCGACCTGCACGTGATCGACCATGACTTCCTCAAGGGCCAGGGCGACGCGCGTAGCGTGCGGCATATAGCCATCCCTGCGCACCGGGGCCTGATCACTGACCGCAACGGCGAACCGCTGGCGGTGAGCACCCCGGTCACCACCCTGTGGGCCAACCCCAAGGAGCTGATGACCGCCAAGGAACGCTGGCCGCAACTGGCGGCGGCGCTCGGGCAGGATACCAAGCTGTTCGCCGACCGCATCGAGCAGAACGCCGAGCGCGAGTTCATCTATCTGGTCCGTGGGCTGACCCCGGAGCAGGGCGAAGGCGTGATCGCCCTGAAGGTGCCCGGCGTGTACTCCATCGAGGAGTTTCGGCGTTTCTACCCGGCTGGCGAAGTGGTGGCCCATGCGGTCGGCTTTACCGATGTCGACGACCGCGGTCGCGAAGGTATCGAGCTGGCTTTCGACGAATGGCTGGCCGGCGTGCCGGGCAAGCGCCAGGTGCTCAAGGATCGCCGTGGCCGCGTGATCAAGGACGTGCAGGTCACCAAGAATGCCAAACCGGGCAAGACCCTTGCGCTGTCCATCGACCTGCGCCTGCAGTACCTGGCTCATCGCGAACTGCGCAACGCTCTGCTGGAAAACGGCGCCAAGGCCGGCAGCCTGGTGATCATGGACGTGAAGACCGGGGAGATCCTGGCCATGACCAACCAGCCCACCTACAACCCGAACAATCGTCGTAACCTGCAGCCGGCGGCCATGCGCAACCGGGCGATGATCGACGTGTTCGAGCCGGGCTCGACGGTCAAGCCGTTCTCGATGAGCGCGGCGCTGGCCAGCGGGCGCTGGAAACCCAGCGATATCGTCGACGTCTACCCGGGCACCCTGCAGATCGGCCGCTACACCATTCGCGACGTATCGCGCAATTCGCGGCAACTCGATCTCACCGGCATCCTGATCAAGTCGAGCAACGTCGGCATCAGCAAGATCGCCTTCGACATCGGCGCCGAATCCATCTACTCGGTCATGCAACAGGTCGGCCTCGGGCAGGACACGGGGTTGGGCTTCCCCGGCGAGCGCGTCGGCAACCTGCCCAACCACCGCAAGTGGCCGAAGGCGGAAACCGCGACCCTGGCCTACGGCTACGGTCTCTCGGTAACCGCGATCCAGTTGGCGCATGCCTATGCGGCCCTGGCCAACGACGGCAAGAGCGTGCCGCTGAGCATGACCCGAGTCGACCGCGTGCCGGATGGCGTGCAGGTGATCTCGCCTGAAGTGGCTTCCACCGTGCAGGGCATGCTGCAACAAGTGGTCGAGGCCCAGGGCGGGGTGTTCCGCGCCCAGGTGCCGGGTTACCACGCCGCCGGCAAGAGCGGGACCGCGCGCAAGGTCTCGGTCGGCACCAAGGGCTACCGGGAAAACGCCTATCGCTCGCTGTTCGCCGGTTTCGCCCCGGCCACCGATCCGCGCATCGCGATGGTCGTGGTGATCGACGAGCCGAGCAAGGCGGGCTACTTCGGCGGCCTGGTGTCGGCGCCGGTGTTCAGCAAGGTCATGGCTGGCGCGCTGCGCCTGATGAACGTGCCGCCGGATAACCTGCCGACGGCCACCGAACAGCAGCAGGTCAATGCTGCGCCCGCAAAAGGAGGGCGTGGCTGATGCCTATGAGCCTGAACCAACTGTTTCCCCAGGCCGAGCGCGATCTGCTGATCCGCGAGCTGACCCTGGATAGCCGCGGCGTTCGTCCGGGCGACCTGTTCCTGGCGGTGCCGGGCGGGCGCCAGGATGGTCGTGCGCACATCGCCGATGCCCTGGCCAAGGGCGCGGCTGCCGTGGCTTACGAGGCGGAAGGCGCCGGAGAGCTGCCGCCCAGCGATGCGCCGCTGATCGCGGTGAAGGGGCTGGCCGCGCAACTGTCGGCGGTCGCCGGGCGTTTCTACGGCGAGCCGAGCCGCGGGCTGGACCTGATCGGCGTCACCGGCACCAACGGCAAGACCAGCGTCAGCCAACTGGTGGCCCAGGCCCTGGATCTGCTCGGCGAGCGCTGCGGCATCGTCGGCACCCTCGGCACCGGTTTCTACGGCGCCCTGGAGAGCGGCCGGCACACCACGCCGGACCCGCTCGCGGTGCAGGCCACGCTGGCCACGCTGAAGCAGGCCGGCGCCCGCGCGGTAGCGATGGAAGTGTCTTCCCACGGCCTCGACCAGGGCCGCGTGGCGGCGCTCGGTTTCGATATTGCGGTGTTCACCAATCTGTCCCGCGACCACCTCGACTATCACGGTTCGATGGAAGCCTATGCCGCCGCCAAGGCCAAGCTGTTCGCCTGGCCGGGCCTGCGCTGCCGGGTGATCAACCTGGACGACGACTTCGGCCGTCGACTGGCCGGCGAGGAGCAGGACTCGGAGCTGATCACCTACAGCCTCACCGACAGCTCGGCGTTCCTCTATTGCCGCGAAGCGCGCTTCGGCGACGCCGGCATCGAGGCGGCGCTGGTCACTCCGCACGGCGAGGGCCTGCTGCGCAGCCCGTTGCTCGGCCGCTTCAACCTGAGCAACCTGCTGGCGGCGGTCGGTGCGTTGCTTGGCCTGGGTTATCCCCTGGGCGATATCCTCCGCACCTTGCCGCAACTGCAGGGGCCGGTCGGCCGCATGCAGCGCCTGGGAGGCGGCGACAAGCCGCTGGTGGTGGTGGACTACGCGCATACTCCCGACGCCCTGGAAAAAGTCCTGGAGGCCCTGCGTCCGCACGCGGCCGCGCGCCTGCTGTGCCTGTTCGGCTGCGGTGGCGATCGCGATGCCGGCAAGCGTCCGCTGATGGCTGCGATCGCCGAACGCCTGGCGGATGGGGTGCTGGTCACCGACGACAACCCGCGCACCGAGGCCAGTGCGGCGATCATCGCCGATATCCGCAAAGGCTTCGCTGCCGCTGACAAGGTTACCTTCCTGCCGTCGCGCGGTGAGGCGATCGCCCATCTGATCGCTTCCGCTGCGGTGGATGACGTGGTGCTCCTGGCTGGCAAGGGTCACGAGGATTATCAGGAGATCGACGGCGTACGCCATCCGTTCTCCGACATCGAGCAGGCCGAGCGCGCCCTGGCCGCCTGGGAGGTGCCGCATGCTTGAGCCTCTTCGCCTCAGCCAGTTGACGGTCGCGCTGGACGCCCGCCTGATCGGCGAGGACGCCGTCTTTTCGGCGGTTTCCACCGACAGTCGCGCCATCGGGCCCGGCCAACTGTTCATTGCCCTGAGTGGGCCGCGTTTCGACGGCCACGACTATCTCGCCGAGGTTGCCGCCAAGGGCGCGGTGGCTGCGCTGGTGGAGCGCGAAGTCGCCGACGCGCCCCTGCCGCAATTGCTGGTGCGCGATACCCGTGCGGCCCTGGGGCGACTGGGCGCGCTGAACCGGCGCAAGTTCACCGGCCCGCTGGCGGCCATGACGGGCTCCAGCGGCAAGACCACGGTCAAGGAGATGCTCGCCAGCATCCTGCGTACCCAGGCCGGCGATGCCGAGTCGGTGCTGGCTACCCGTGGCAATCTGAACAACGACCTCGGCGTACCGCTGACCCTGCTGCAACTGGCGCCGCAGCACCGTAGCGCAGTGATCGAACTGGGCGCCTCGCGCATCGGCGAGATCGCCTACACGGTTGAGCTGACCCGCCCGCACGTGGCGATCATCACCAATGCCGGAACCGCCCATGTCGGCGAGTTCGGCGGACCGGAGAAGATCGTCGAGGCGAAGGGCGAGATACTCGAAGGGCTGGCCGCCGACGGCACCGCCGTGCTGAACCTGGACGACAAGGCCTTCGACACCTGGAAGGCCCGTGCCAGCGGCCGTCCGTTGCTGACTTTCTCCCTCGACCGGCCCCAGGCCGATTTCCGCGCCGCCGATCTGCAGCGCGATGCGCGCGGCTGCATGGGCTTCAGGCTGCAGGGCGTAGCGGGTGAAGCGCAGGTCCAGCTCAACCTGCTGGGGCGGCACAATGTCGCCAATGCCCTGGCTGCCGCCGCTGCCGCCCATGCACTGGGCGTGCCGCTGGATGGGATCGTCGCCGGGCTGCAGGCGCTGCAGCCGGTCAAGGGCCGCGCGGTAGCGCAACTGACCGCCAGCGGGCTGCGTGTGATAGACGACAGCTACAACGCCAACCCCGCGTCAATGCTGGCGGCGATTGATATACTGAGCGACTTTTCCGGGCGCACCGTCCTGGTCCTCGGAGACATGGGCGAACTCGGTTCCTGGGCCGAGCAGGCCCACCGCGAGGTGGGCGCCTACGCCGTTGGCAAGGTGTCCGCGCTCTATGCGGTCGGACCGCTGATGGCCCACGCCGTACAGGCGTTCGGCGCCACGGGCCGGCACTTCGCCGACCAGGCCAGCCTGATCGGGGCGCTGGCCACCGAACAACCGACAACCACCATTTTGATCAAGGGTTCCCGCAGCGCGGCGATGGACAAAGTCGTCGCGGCGCTGTGCGGTTCCTCCGAGGAGAGTCACTAATGCTCCTGCTGCTGGCCGAATACCTGCAACAGTTCTACAAGGGCTTCGGCGTCTTCCAGTACCTGACCCTGCGCGGCATTCTCAGCGTGCTCACCGCGCTGTCGCTGTCGCTGTGGCTGGGGCCCTGGATGATCCGTACCTTGCAGATCCGCCAGATCGGCCAGGCCGTGCGCAACGACGGTCCGCAGTCGCACCTGTCGAAGAAGGGCACCCCGACCATGGGCGGCGCCCTGATCCTTACCGCCATCGCCATCAGCACGCTGCTGTGGGCGGATCTTTCCAACCGCTACGTGTGGGTGGTGCTGGTCGTTACCCTGCTGTTCGGTGCCATCGGCTGGGTGGACGACTACCGCAAGGTGATCGAGAAGAACTCCCGCGGCCTGCCGAGCCGCTGGAAGTACTTCTGGCAGTCGGTGTTCGGCATCGGCGCCGCCGTGTTCCTCTATATGACTGCCGAAACCCCGATCGAGACCACCCTGATCGTGCCGATGCTGAAGAGCGTCGAGATCCAGTTGGGCATCTTCTTCGTGGTCCTGACCTACTTCGTCATCGTCGGTTCGAGCAATGCGGTGAACCTCACCGACGGTCTCGACGGCCTGGCGATCATGCCGACGGTAATGGTTGCCGGCGCGCTGGGCATCTTCTGCTACCTGTCGGGCAACGTGAAGTTCGCCGAGTACCTGCTGATTCCCAACGTACCGGGCGCCGGCGAGCTGATCGTGTTCTGCGCCGCGCTGGTCGGCGCCGGCCTCGGCTTCCTCTGGTTCAACACCTATCCGGCGCAGGTCTTCATGGGCGACGTCGGCGCGCTGGCGCTGGGCGCCGCGCTGGGCACCATCGCGGTGATCGTGCGCCAGGAGATCGTGCTGTTCATCATGGGTGGGGTGTTCGTCATGGAAACCCTCTCGGTGATGATCCAGGTCGCTTCCTTCAAGCTGACCGGACGCCGCGTCTTCCGCATGGCGCCGATCCATCACCATTTCGAACTGAAAGGCTGGCCGGAGCCGCGCGTGATCGTGCGCTTCTGGATCATCACCGTGATCCTGGTGCTGATCGGCCTCGCCACCCTGAAGCTGCGTTGAGGACGAAGAGAGCATGAGCCTGATCGCCTCCGACCACTTCCGCATCGTTGTCGGCCTCGGCAAGAGCGGCATGTCCCTGGTGCGCTACCTGGCGCGCCGCGGCTTGCCTTTCGCCGTGGTCGATACCCGAGAGAACCCGCCGGAGCTGGCCACCCTGCGTGCCCAGTATCCGCAGGTGGAAGTGCGTTGCGGCGAACTCGACGCCGAGTTCCTCTGCTCCGCCCGCGAACTCTATGTCAGCCCCGGCTTGTCGCTGCGCACCCCTGCGCTGGTACAGGCCGCCGCGAAAGGCGTGCGCATCTCCGGTGACATCGATCTCTTCGCCCGCGAGGCGAAGGCCCCGATCGTCGCCATCACCGGTTCCAACGCGAAGAGCACCGTGACCACCCTGGTGGGCGAAATGGCGGTGGCCGCGGACAAGCGTGTCGCCGTCGGCGGCAACCTCGGCACCCCGGCGCTCGACCTGCTGGCCGACGACATCGAGCTGTACGTGCTGGAGCTGTCGAGCTTCCAGCTGGAAACCTGCGATCGCCTCAACGCCGAGGTGGCGACCGTGCTGAACGTCAGCGAAGACCATATGGATCGCTACGACGGCATGGCTGACTACCACCTGGCCAAGCACCGGATCTTCCGCGGTGCCCGCCAGGTCGTGGTGAATCGCGCCGATGCCCTGACCCGACCGCTGATCGCCGATACCGTGCCGTGCTGGTCGTTCGGCCTGAACAAGCCGGACTTCAAGGCTTTCGGCCTGATCGAGGAAGACGGCCAGAAGTGGCTGGCGTTCCAGTTCGACAAGCTGCTGCCGGTTGGCGAACTGAAGATCCGTGGCGCCCACAACTATTCCAACGCGCTCGCCGCGCTGGCGCTGGGCCATGCGGTCGGCCTGCCGTTCGACGCCATGCTCGGCGCGCTGAAGGCGTTTTCCGGCCTGGCTCATCGCTGCCAGTGGGTACGCGAGCGGCAGGGCGTGAGCTACTACGACGATTCCAAGGCCACCAACGTCGGCGCCGCCCTGGCGGCGATCGAGGGGCTGGGTGCCGACATCGACGGCAAGCTGGTGCTGCTCGCCGGCGGAGACGGCAAGGGCGCCGATTTCCATGACCTGCGCGAGCCGGTCGCGCGCTTCTGCCGGGCGGTGGTACTGCTCGGCCGCGACGCCGGGCTGATTGCCCAGGCGCTGGGCAACGCGGTACCGCTGGTGCGCGTCGCAACGCTGGACGAGGCAGTCCGGCAGGCCGCCGAGCTGGCCCGCGAGGGCGATGCGGTGCTGTTGTCGCCGGCCTGCGCGAGCCTGGACATGTTCAAGAACTTCGAAGAACGCGGACGCCTGTTCGCCAAAGCCGTAGAGGAGCTAGCGTGATGCTGTCGGTGTTGCGCCCCTTCCCGTCGCCGCTGTTGAGCCGGCACGGCATCGACCTGGACTTCCCGCTGCTGGCGGGTTGCCTGGCGCTGCTCGGCCTCGGCCTGGTGATGGTGACTTCCGCCTCTTCCGAGGTGGCGGCGGCGCAGTCGGGCAACCCGCTGTACTTCTCCGTCCGTCACCTGATCTACCTGGTGATCGGCCTGATTTCCTGCGGCCTGACCATGATGGTCCCGATGGCCACCTGGCAGCGTTGGGGCTGGAAGCTGTTGCTGGTCGCCTTCGGCCTGCTGGTGCTGGTGATCACCCCCGGTATCGGCCGCGAGGTGAACGGCTCGATGCGCTGGATCGGCTTCGGCCTGTTCAACATCCAGCCTTCGGAGATCGCCAAGGTCTGCGTGGTGATCTTCATGGCCGGCTACCTGATCCGCCGCCAGCAGGAGGTCCGGGAAAGCTGGATGGGCTTCTTCAAGCCCTTCGTGGTGTTGCTGCCGATGGCCGGCCTGCTGCTGCGCGAGCCGGACTTCGGCGCCACCGTGGTAATGATGGGCGCTGCCGCGGCCATGCTGTTCCTCGGCGGGGTGGGGCTGTTCCGCTTCGGCCTGATGGTGCTGCTGGCGGTCGGCGCGGTGGTCCTGCTGATCCAGACCCAGCCCTACCGGATGGCACGCCTGACCAACTTCACCGACCCCTGGGCCGACCAGTTCGGCGCCGGCTATCAGTTGAGCCAGGCGCTGATCGCCTTCGGCCGCGGCGGCTGGTTGGGCATGGGACTGGGCAACAGCATCCAGAAGCAGTTCTACCTGCCGGAGGCGCACACCGACTTCGTCTTCGCCGTGCTTGCAGAGGAGCTGGGCATCGTCGGCGCCCTGGCGACCGTCGCCCTGTTCGTGTTCGTCAGCCTGCGCGCGCTGTACATCGGCATCTGGGCCGAGCAGGCCAAGCAGTTCTTCTCCGCCTACGTGGCCTACGGCCTGGCCTTCCTCTGGATCGGCCAGTTCCTGATCAACATCGGGGTGAACGTCGGCCTGCTGCCGACCAAGGGCCTGACCCTGCCGTTCCTCAGCTACGGCGGCAGTTCGCTGGTGATCTGCTGTGCCTGTCTGGGGATGTTGCTGCGCATCGAATGGGAACGGCGAACCCACCTGGGTAGCGAGGAATATGAGTTCAACGAAGAGGACTTTGCCGATGAAAGGTAATGTCCTGATCATGGCGGGTGGCACCGGCGGACACGTGTTCCCGGCGCTCGCCTGTGCGCGGGAGTTCCAGGCGCGCGGCTATGCCGTGCACTGGCTGGGGACGCCGCGCGGCATCGAGAATGACCTGGTACCCAAGGCCGGCCTGCCGTTGCACCTGATCCAGGTCAGCGGGCTGCGCGGCAAGGGCCTGAAGTCGCTGGTCAAGGCGCCGCTGGAACTGCTCAAGTCGCTGTTCCAGGCGCTGCGGGTGATTCGCCAGCTGAGGCCGGTCTGCGTGCTCGGCCTGGGTGGCTATGTCACCGGCCCGGGCGGCCTGGCTGCGCGCCTCAACGGCGTGCCGCTGGTGATCCACGAGCAGAACGCCGTGGCCGGCACCGCCAACCGCAGCCTGGCGCCGATCGCCAGGCGCGTCTGCGAGGCATTCCCGGATACCTTCCCGGCCAGTGACAAGCGTCTGACCACCGGCAATCCGGTGCGCGGCGAGCTGTTCCTCGACGCGCACGCCCGCGCGCCGCTGACCGGCCGTCGGGTCAACCTGCTGGTGCTCGGCGGCAGCCTTGGCGCGGAACCGCTGAACAAGCTGTTGCCAGAGGCCCTGGCGCAGGTGCCGCGGGAAATCCGTCCGGCAATCCGCCATCAGGCCGGTCGTCAGCATGCCGAGATTACCGCCGAGCGTTATCGCACAGTGGCGGTCGAAGCGGACGTCGCGCCCTTCATCAGCGACATGGCCGCGGCCTACGCCTGGGCCGACCTGGTGATCTGCCGCGCCGGCGCGCTGACCGTCAGCGAGCTGACGGCGGCGGGATTACCCGCCTTCCTGGTGCCGTTGCCTCACGCGATCGACGATCACCAGACCCGCAATGCCGAATTCCTGGTACGCAGCGGCGCCGGCCGCCTGCTGCCGCAAAAGTCTACCGGCGCGGCCGAACTGGCCGCGCAGCTGTCCGAGGTCCTGATGCATCCCGAAACCCTGCGCTCCATGGCAGACCAGGCACGCAGCCTGGCGAAACCCGAGGCTACCCGGACGGTGGTCGATGCCTGCCTGGAGGTGGCCCGTGGTTAAAGAACCGAATGGCGTCACCCGGACCATGCGCCGTATCCGCCGCATCCATTTCGTCGGCATCGGCGGCGCCGGCATGTGCGGGATCGCCGAAGTGCTGCTGAACCTCGGCTACGAGGTATCCGGCTCGGACCTCAAGGCCTCGGCGGTGACCGAGCGCCTGGAGAAGTTCGGCGCGCAGATCTTCATCGGCCACCAGGCGGAAAACGCCGACGGTGCCGACGTGCTGGTGGTGTCCAGTGCCATCAACCGGGCCAACCCGGAAGTGGCCTCGGCCCTGGAACGGCGGATTCCGGTGGTGCCGCGTGCGGAGATGCTCGCCGAGCTGATGCGCTACCGGCACGGCATCGCGGTAGCCGGCACCCACGGCAAGACCACCACTACCAGCCTGATCGCCTCGGTGTTCGCCGCCGGCGGCCTGGACCCGACCTTCGTCATCGGCGGCCGGCTGAACGCCGCCGGGACCAACGCCCAGCTCGGCGCCAGCCGCTACCTGGTGGCCGAGGCCGACGAGAGCGACGCCAGCTTCCTGCACCTGCAACCGATGGTCGCGGTGGTCACCAATATCGACGCCGACCACATGGCGACCTACGGCGGCGACTTCAACAAGCTGAAGAAGACCTTCGTCGAGTTCCTCCACAACCTGCCGTTCTACGGACTGGCGGTGATGTGCGTGGATGATCCGGTTGTGCGTGAGATCCTCCCGCAGATCGCCCGCCCGACCGTGACCTACGGCCTCAGCGAAGACGCCGACGTGCGCGCGATCAACATCCGCCAGGAAGGCATGCGCACCTGGTTCACCGTGTTGCGCCCGGAGCGCGAGCCGCTGGACGTCTCGGTGAACATGCCCGGCCTGCACAACGTGCTGAATTCCCTGGCGACCATCGTCATCGCTACCGACGAGGGCATCTCCGACGAAGCCATCGTCCAGGGGCTGTCCGGCTTCCAGGGCGTAGGCCGGCGCTTCCAGGTCTACGGCGAGCTGCAGGTCGAGGGTGGCAGCGTGATGCTGGTGGACGATTACGGCCACCATCCGCGCGAAGTCGCCGCGGTGATCAAGGCGATCCGTGGCGGTTGGCCGGAGCGTCGCCTGGTGATGGTCTACCAGCCGCATCGCTATACCCGTACCCGCGACCTGTACGAAGACTTCGTGCAGGTGCTGGGCGAAGCCAACGTGCTGCTGTTGATGGAGGTCTATCCGGCCGGCGAAGAGCCGATCCCGGGAGCCGACAGCCGCCAGCTGTGCCACAGCATCCGCCAGCGCGGCCAGCTTGACCCGATCTACTTCGAGCGCGACGCCGACCTGGCGCCGCTGGTCAAGCC
The DNA here is from genome assembly GCF_001810205.1 of Pseudomonas sp. HMSC076A11. Taxonomy (NCBI): domain Bacteria; kingdom Pseudomonadati; phylum Pseudomonadota; class Gammaproteobacteria; order Pseudomonadales; family Pseudomonadaceae; genus Pseudomonas; species Pseudomonas sp. HMSC076A11. The sequence goes on from NZ_KV800299.1 coordinate 156,082, forward strand.
GCTGCTGCGCGCTGGCGACATCCTGCTTTGCCAGGGCGCTGGCGATGTCGGCGGCCTGGCCCCGCAACTGATCAAGAACCCGCTGTTCGCCGGCAAGGGAGGGAAGGGCGCATGAACCTTTGCCTCGATAGCCTGCTGAACGGCACCCAGGATCCCAAGGCGTTCGGCCGTGTCGCCGTGCTGTTCGGCGGCAAGAGCGCCGAGCGCGAGGTGTCGCTGAAGTCCGGCGCGATGGTCCTGCAATCCCTGCTGGCCGCCGGGGTCGATGCCTTCGGCATCGATGTCGGCGAAGACCTGCTGCAACGCCTGGTCGAGGAGAAGATCGACCGTGTCTTCATCATTCTCCACGGTCGTGGCGGCGAGGATGGCAGCATGCAGGGCCTGCTCGAGTGCGCGGGCATTCCCTACACCGGCAGCGGCGTGCTGGCCTCGGCGCTGGCGATGGACAAGCTGCGGACCAAGCGGGTCTGGCTCAGCCTCGGCCTGCCGACCCCGGACTACGCGGTGTTGGCCAGCGAGGATGACTGCCGCGAAGCGGCGCAGCGACTGGGTTTCCCGCTGATCGTCAAGCCGGCTCACGAAGGCTCGAGCATCGGCATGGCCAAGGTCGGCGGGCTAGACGAATTGATCGCGGCGTGGCGCGAAGCGGCCCGCTACGACTCGCAGGTGCTGGTCGAGCAGTGGATCAGCGGCCCGGAATTCACCGTGGCGACCTTGCGCGGGCAGGTGCTGCCGGCGATCCGCCTGGGCACGCCGCACACCTTCTACGACTACGACGCCAAGTACCTGGCCAGCGATACCCGCTACCAGGTGCCCTGCGGTCTCGACGAGGCCAAGGAACGCGAGCTGAAGGAACTCACCGCGCGCGCCTGCGACGCCCTGGGCATCCAGGGCTGGGGGCGGGCGGACGTGATGCAGGACGCCGAAGGGCGTTTCTGGCTGCTTGAAGTCAACACCGCACCAGGCATGACCGACCACAGCCTGGTGCCTATGGCCGCGCGGGCCGCCGGCCTGGATTTCCAGCAACTGGTGCTGGCGATCCTGGCCGATAGCCGCGAGGCGAGGGGATAAGCCATGAATGGCGTACTGCTCCGTCATCAGCAACCCGGTGGACTCGGCCGCGCTCCGCGCAAGCCGATGCCGCGCGGCGCCAGCCGTCTGGTGGCCAAGGAACCGCTGAGCGTGCGCCTGCCGAAAGCCGACTTCAGTTTCCTCAAGTACCTGGCCTGGCCGCTGTTGCTGGCCGTTCTCGGCTATGGCGCCTATCGCGGCGCCGAGTACATCCTGCCGTACGCCGACCGGCCGATCGCCAAGGTCAGTGTCGAGGGCGACCTCAGCTACATCAGCCAGCGCGCGGTGCAGCAGCGGATCTCCCCGTACCTGGCGGCGAGCTTCTTCACCATCGACCTGGCGGGCATGCGCGGGCAACTGGAACAGATGCCCTGGATCGCCCACGCCGAGGTGCGCCGGGTGTGGCCGGACCAGGTGGTGATCCGCCTGGACGAGCAACTGCCGATCGCGCGGTGGGGCGACGAAGCGCTGCTGAACAACCAGGGACAGGCTTTTACGCCAAAGGAACTGGCGAATTATGAACATCTGCCCCGCTTGCATGGTCCACAGCGGGCGCAACAGCAGGTGATGCAGCAATACCAGTTGCTCAGCCAGTTGCTGCGTCCCCTCGGGTTCTCCATCGCCCGCCTGGAAATGAGCGATCGCGGCGGTTGGGCGCTGACCACGGCCCAGGGCGTCGAGATCCAGATCGGGCGCGACCACGTGGTAGACAAGATTCGCCGCTTCGTAAGCATCTACGACAAGGCACTCAAAGATCAGATTTCGAACATTGCGCGGATCGACCTGCGTTACCCCAACGGCCTCGCCGTTGCGTGGCGCGAGCCGGTCACGCCCGCGACGGTGGCCACGGCCAGCGCCGTGCAATGAGTTGAGGAGACAGTAATAACCATGGCAAGCGTGCAGAGCGGCAAGATGATCGTCGGCCTCGACATCGGTACCTCCAAGGTGGTGGCGCTGGTGGGCGAGGTGACGGCCGATGGCCAGCTGGAGGTCGTTGGCATCGGTACTCATCCGTCCCGCGGCCTGAAGAAGGGCGTGGTGGTGAACATCGAGTCCACCGTGCAGTCGATCCAGCGCGCCATCGACGAGGCCCAGCAGATGGCCGGTTGCCGTATCCACTCGGCGTTCGTCGGCATCGCCGGCAACCACATCCGCAGCCTCAATTCCCACGGCATCGTGGCGATCCGCGATCGCGAGGTGAACCCGGCGGATATCGAACGGGTACTGGATGCCGCCCAGGCGGTGGCGATCCCGGCGGACCAGCGGGTGCTGCATACCCTGGCCCAGGATTACGTGATCGATAACCAGGAAGGCGTGCGCGAGCCGCTGGGCATGTCCGGGGTGCGCCTGGAAGCCAAGGTGCACGTGGTGACCTGCGCGGTGAATGCCTCGCAGAACATCGAGAAGTGCGTGCGCCGCTGCGGCCTCGAGGTCGACGACATCATCCTCGAGCAGTTGGCCTCGGCCTATTCGGTGCTGACCGAGGACGAGAAGGAACTGGGCGTGTGCCTGGTGGATATCGGCGGCGGCACCACCGATATCGCGATCTTCACCGAAGGCGCGATCCGCCATACCGCGGTGATCCCGATCGCCGGCGACCAGGTCACCAATGACATCGCCATGGCCCTGCGGACGCCGACCCAGTACGCGGAAGAGATCAAGATCCGCTACGCCTGCGCCCTGGCCAAGCTGGCCGGTGCCGGCGAGACCATCAAGGTGCCCAGCGTCGGCGACCGGCCGCCGCGCGAACTGTCGCGCCAGGCCCTGGCCGAAGTGGTCGAGCCTCGTTACGACGAGCTGTTCACCCTGGTCCAGGCCGAGCTGCGCCGCAGCGGCTACGAGGACCTGATCCCGGCAGGGATCGTCCTCACCGGCGGCACCTCGAAGATGGAAGGCGCGGTCGAGCTGGCCGAGGAAATCTTCCACATGCCGGTACGCCTCGGCGTGCCGTATAGCGTGAAGGGCCTCACCGACGTGGTGCGCAACCCGATCTATTCGACGGGCGTCGGCCTGCTGATGTACGGACTGCAGAAGCAGTCCGATGGCATGTCGATGTCTGTGTCAGGCAGCAGCTACAGCAGCGACGAACCCAAGGCACCTGTCCTGGAGCGGCTCAAACGCTGGGTCCAGGGCAATTTCTGATTCAACGCGGTAACAGTAGGCGACAAAACTAGAAAGGAAGGAGAGGGGAAATGTTTGAACTGGTCGATAACATCGCACAAACCGCCGTCATAAAAGTGATCGGTGTAGGTGGTGGTGGCGGCAACGCCGTCAATCACATGGCCAAGAACAACGTCGAGGGCGTCGAGTTCATCTGCGCCAACACCGACGCACAAGCGCTGAAGAACATCGCGGCGCGCACCGTTCTGCAACTCGGCCCGGGCGTCACCAAGGGGCTGGGTGCCGGCGCCAATCCGGAAGTTGGTCGTCAGGCGGCTCTGGAAGATCGCGAGCGCATTTCCGAAGTGCTGGAAGGCGCCGACATGGTCTTCATCACCACCGGCATGGGTGGCGGCACCGGTACCGGCGCCGCGCCGATCATCGCCGAAGTGGCGAAGGAAATGGGCATCCTCACCGTCGCGGTGGTGACCCGCCCGTTCCCGTTCGAAGGTCGCAAGCGCATGCAGATCGCCGACGAGGGCATCCGTGCGCTGGCCGAGAGCGTCGATTCGCTGATCACCATCCCGAACGAGAAGCTGCTGACCATCCTCGGCAAGGACGCCAGCCTGCTGGCCGCCTTCGCCAAGGCCGATGACGTGCTGGCCGGTGCCGTGCGCGGTATCTCCGACATCATCAAGCGTCCGGGCATGATCAACGTCGACTTCGCCGACGTGAAGACCGTCATGAGCGAAATGGGCATGGCGATGATGGGTACCGGCTGCGCCAGCGGTCCGAACCGTGCCCGCGAGGCCACCGAGGCGGCAATCCGCAACCCGCTGCTGGAAGACGTCAACCTGCAGGGCGCGCGCGGCATCCTGGTGAACATCACCGCGGGTCCGGACCTGTCCCTGGGCGAGTACTCCGATGTCGGCAACATCATCGAACAGTTCGCTTCCGAGCACGCCACTGTGAAGGTGGGCACCGTGATCGACGCGGACATGCGCGATGAACTGCACGTCACCGTAGTCGCCACCGGCCTGGGCGCGCGCCTGGAGAAGCCGGTGAAGGTCGTCGACAACACCGTGCAGGGCAGTGCAACCCAGGCAGCCGCTCCGGCTCAGCGCGAGCAGCAGTCGGTGAACTACCGCGACCTCGACCGTCCTACCGTGATGCGCAACCAGTCTCACGGCAGCGCGGCGACCGCGGCCAAGCTGAACCCGCAGGATGACCTGGATTACCTGGATATCCCGGCGTTCCTGCGTCGTCAGGCCGATTGAAGTAATTAATCAGGAGTAGAGATGTGATTGGTGTTCAGCAAAGGCCGGTTCTGCTATCATCGCCGGCCATTGTTGAAAACAGTTCGCAGTCAGCGCTTAAGCGGCCAAAGCCATGATCAAACAACGCACCTTGAAGAACATCATCCGGGCTACTGGCGTCGGTCTGCACTCGGGGGAAAAGGTTTACCTGACCCTGAAACCGGCGCCGGTGGACACCGGTATCGTGTTCTGCCGCACCGACCTGGATCCGGTCGTGGAAATCCCGGCCCGGGCCGAGAACGTCGGCGAAACCACCATGTCGACCACCCTGGTCAAGGGTGACGTCAAAGTGGATACGGTGGAGCACCTGCTCTCGGCCATGGCCGGCCTGGGTATCGACAACGCCTACGTCGAGCTGTCCGCTTCGGAAGTGCCGATCATGGATGGCAGCGCTGGTCCGTTCGTATTCCTGATCCAGTCCGCCGGATTGCAAGAGCAGGAAGCTGCCAAGAAGTTCATCCGCATCAAGCGCGAAGTCAGCGTGGAAGAGGGCGACAAGCGCGCCGTCTTCGTTCCGTTCGACGGCTTCAAGGTCAGCTTCGAGATCGATTTCGATCATCCGGTCTTCCGTGGTCGCACCCAGCAGGCCTCGGTCGATTTCTCCAGTACTTCCTTCGTCAAGGAGGTCAGCCGCGCCCGTACCTTCGGGTTCATGCGCGACATCGAGTACCTGCGTTCGCAGAACCTGGCACTCGGCGGTAGCGTGGAGAACGCGATCGTGGTCGACGAGAACCGCGTGCTCAACGAAGACGGCCTGCGTTACGAGGACGAGTTCGTCAAGCACAAGATCCTGGATGCCATCGGCGACCTGTATCTGCTCGGCAACAGTCTTATCGGCGAGTTCCGTGGCTTCAAGTCCGGCCATGCCCTGAACAACCAACTGCTGCGTACGTTGATCGCAGACAAGGATGCTTGGGAAGTGGTGACCTTCGAAGACGCGCGTACCGCGCCTATTTCCTATATGCGCCCGGCGGCGGCAGTGTAGGAAAACTCTCCTTTCCATATTTGGAGGCCACCTCAGGGTGGCCTCTTTTTATTTCGGGATTTATTCTTGCCGGCTTTTCTCGGCGCGGCTTGCCAACCGCTCGAGCGCTTCCCGCAGGCGTGGATTGCCGACGATCTCGGCGGATTCGCGAAGGTTTTCCGCCGCGACGGCAGACAGGGTCAAGCTGCGACGTGCCGCACGTTGTGTGGACGTGGTGGGTTGCACCTTGAAAAGGATTTTCGCTAAGTTCGCGAATTCTTCGAAAGCCTGCAGCTGCCGCTGCAGGCGCCGCTGCTGATAGCGCAGGCGTGTGGCCCAGTGGCCATCGGTGACGATCAGCAGCAGGCAACCGCCGCGCCACGAAGCCACATGGCAGTACGGGCGCGCCGCCGGTTGCAACTGGCTTTCCAGCAGTTGCTGCAGGCGGCAGATGCGCTGGGCTTCGGCGAACAGCATCTGCAGCGGCCTGGCCTGGCGCAGCAACTGGGTCGATGCCTGGGCGGGCAAGGGACGAAAAGACATGGCGGGAAGCCTGGGGGTTACTGAGTCGGAATGGTAGCAGAAAGCGTTTCGCTACTGCCGGCCCGTATGAAGGATAAGTCATGCACATCATTTTTCTGAGCCGGCACCATGGGGCCGCTCGCTCCGTCCATCTGCAGCCGCGGTTGCTGATGCTGGCCGGGGCCTGCGTGGTCGGTGCCAGCCTGTTGGCCGGGGGCTTCATGGGCGCCTGGCTGTTCCGCGCGCCGGCTCCGGTGGCCGGCATCGAAGTCGATGCCGCGCTGCAGGCGCAGAGCGCCGAGATCAGCAGCGCCCGCGAGGACGCGCAGCGGCAGATGGACGCACTGAGCGTGCATCTCGGCGAACTGCAGGCGCGCCTGGTTCGGCTGGATGCCCTCGGCGAACGTCTCACCGAGCTGGCCGACGTCGACCCCGACGAGTTCGACTTCTCCCTGAGCGTCGGCCAGGGTGGCGTCGACGAACCGCTGGAGGGCAGCGCCTATGCCCCGCCGTCGTTCATGGCGACGCTAGACGAACTGGCGGCACGCCTGGATACCCGCGAGCAGCAGCTCGAGGTGCTGGAGCAACTGCTCGCCGACAAGCACATCAGCCAGTCGACCTACCTGGCCGGCCAGCCGGTGCGCCAGGGCTACATCTCCTCGCCGTTCGGGCGCCGGGTCAATCCGGTGAGCGGCCGCCTGAGCATGCACAAGGGCATCGACTTCGCCGCGCCGGCCGGCAGCGACGTGGTGGCCGTGGCGGCGGGGGTGGTGACCTGGTCCGGGCGCAAGAACGGCTATGGCAACGTGGTCGAGGTCGGGCACGCCGATGGCTACACCACGTTGTATGCCCATAACCAGAAGAACCTGGTCGAGGTCGGTGACCTGGTCAAGCGCGGCCAGGTGCTGGCCAAGGTCGGCAGCACCGGACGCTCCACCGGCTACCACGTACATTTCGAAGTGATGAAGGATGGCCGGGTAATGAATCCGCAAAGCTTCATCGCACGCGCGTCTGTTTCCGAGTGAGCGACGCGCATTGATCTGCTGTACTTTTCTCATACCCGTTTCCGGGTAGAATGTTCCCTTTCATGCCGTTGATCGGCACGGGCCGCCGGATGGGTGAGCCTTCCATTCCCCACGTGTGGATGACCAAGTCGATATGTTTGCGCCTTTGTTGAAGAAACTCTTTGGAAGCAAGAACGAGCGTGATGTAAAGCGCATGGCCAAGGCTGTACAGGCCATCAATGCGCTCGAGCCCCAGATGGTGGCGCTCTCCGACGAGCAGTTGAAGGCGAAAACGGCTGAATTCCAGCAGCGCTACGCCAAGGGCGAAACGCTCGACCAATTGCTGCCCGAAGCCTTCGCCGTGGTTCGCGAGGCTGGCAAGCGGGTGATGGGCATGCGCCACTTCGACGTCCAGCTGATCGGTGGCATGACCCTGCACGACGGCAAGATCGCCGAAATGCGTACCGGCGAGGGCAAGACCCTGGTGGGCACCCTGCCGGTCTACCTCAACGCGCTGTCCGGCAAGGGCGTGCACGTGGTCACGGTGAACGACTACCTGGCGCGCCGCGACGCCAACTGGATGCGCCCGCTGTACGAGTTCCTCGGCCTCAGCGTCGGCGTGGTCACTCCCTTCCAGCCGCCGGAAGACAAGCGCGCCGCCTACGCCGCCGACATCACCTACGGCACCAACAACGAATTCGGCTTCGATTACCTGCGCGACAACATGGCCTTCAGCCTGGACGACAAGTTCCAGCGCGAGCTGAACTTCGCCGTGGTCGACGAAGTGGACTCGATCCTCATCGACGAGGCGCGTACCCCGCTGATCATCTCCGGCCAGGCCGAAGACAGCTCCGAGCTGTACATCAAGATCAACAAGCTGATCCCGCGTCTCAAGCGCCAGGTCGAAGAGGTCGAGGGCAAGCCGACCGAGGAAGGCCACTACAGCATCGACGAGAAGACCCGCCAGGTCGAACTCAACGAGCAGGGCCACCAGTTCATCGAGGACCTGCTGAGCCAGAACGGCCTGCTCGGCGAAGGCGAGAGCCTCTACTCGGCGCACAACCTGAGCCTGCTGACCCACGTTTACGCAGCGCTGCGCGCGCACACCCTGTTCCACCGCAACGTCGAGTACATCGTCCAGGGCGACCAGATCCTCCTGATCGACGAGCACACCGGCCGCACCATGCCTGGCCGTCGCCTGTCCGAGGGCCTGCACCAGGCCATCGAGGCGAAGGAAGGCTTGCCGATCCAGGCCGAGAGCCAGACCCTGGCCTCCACCACCTTCCAGAACTACTTCCGCCTGTACAACAAGCTGGCCGGCATGACCGGCACCGCCGATACCGAGGCCTTCGAGTTCCGCCAGATCTACGGTCTCGACGTGGTGGTGATCCCGACCCACCGGCCGATCGCGCGCAAGGACTTCAACGACCTGGTCTACCTGACCCAGGAAGAGAAGTACGCGGCGATCATCACCGACATCAAGCAGTGCCAGGCCCTCGGCCGGCCGATCCTGGTCGGCACCGCGTCGATCGAGAGTTCCGAGTACGTTTCCAAGCTGTTGCAAGAGGCAGGCATCGAGCACAAGGTGCTCAACGCCAAGTACCACGAGAAGGAAGCCGAGATCATCGCCCAGGCTGGCGCGCCCGGTTCGGTGACCATCGCCACCAACATGGCCGGCCGCGGTACCGACATCCTCCTCGGCGGCAACTGGGAAGTCGAAGTCGCGGCCCTGGAGAACCCCACCGAGGAGCAGATCGCCCAGATCAAGGCCGAATGGCAGAAGCGCCACCAGCAGGTGATCGAGGCGGGCGGCCTGCACGTGATCGCCTCCGAGCGCCACGAGTCCCGCCGGATCGACAACCAGTTGCGCGGCCGTGCCGGTCGTCAGGGCGACCCGGGTTCCAGCCGCTTCTACCTGTCGCTGGAAGACAACCTGATGCGGATCTTCGCCTCCGACCGGGTGAAGAACTTCATGAAGGCGCTGGGCATGCAGTCCGGCGAGGCGATCGAGCACCGCATGGTGACCAACGCCATCGAGAAGGCTCAGCGCAAGGTCGAAGGGCGCAACTTCGACATCCGCAAGCAACTGCTGGAATTCGATGACGTAGCCAACGAGCAGCGCAAGGTGATCTACCACATGCGCAATACCCTGCTGTCGGCAGAGGACGTGGGCGAGACCATCAAGGAATTCCGCGAGGAAACCCTCAGCGCCACCATCAACCAGCACATTCCGCCGCAGTCGCTGCCCGAGCAGTGGGACATCGAAGGCCTGGAGGCTGCGCTGTACAGCGACTTCGCCGTGCGCCTGCCGATCCAGCAGTGGCTGGACGAAGACGACAAGCTGTACGAGGAAACCCTGCGTAGCAAGATCCTCGAGCAGATCGTCGCCGCCTACTACGAGAAGGAAGAGCTGGCCGGCGCCGAAGCCCTGCGCGCCTTCGAGAAGCAGATGCTGCTGCGGGTGCTGGACGACCTGTGGAAGGACCATCTGTCGACCATGGACCACCTGCGGCACGGCATCCACCTGCGTGGCTACGCGCAGAAGAATCCTAAGCAGGAATACAAGCGCGAGTCCTTCACCCTGTTCCAGGAGCTGCTGGACTCGATCAAGCGCGACACCATCCGCGTGCTGTCCCACGTCCAGGTCCGTCGCGAAGACCCGGCCGAAGAGGAGGCCCGCCTGCGTCGCGAGGCGGAGGAACTGGCCAAGCGCATGCAGTTCCAGCACGCCGAGGCTCCCTCGATGGAGCAGGCCGTGGCCGGCGAGGAAGAAGAGCTTCCCGAGGGCCCGGCTCCGGTCGTGCCGCTCGAGCCTGTGCGCAACGAGCAGAAGATCGGCCGCAACGAGCCTTGCCCGTGCGGTTCCGGCAAGAAATACAAGCACTGCCACGGGCAGCTGGACTAAGCTTCCCGCCTGGTTCACCAACGCCGCGACCGGTCCTGCCGCTCGCGGCGTTTGTTCGAATTGGCGCCAGCCCGGCGCCGATGCGTTTTCCGTCACGCCGTCGCAGACGGCATCGAGTCCACTGTTTGGTAAAGGAGCGCGTTCCCATGGCTGTCGGTCTTGGCCCCCTGTCCACCCTGCACCCGGTCCCCGGTTTCGAACTCGGCATCGCTTCCGCCGGCATCAAGCGACCGGGGCGCAAAGACGTGGTGGTCATGCGCTGCGCCGAAGGCTCCAGCGTGGCCGGGGTGTTCACCCTGAACGCGTTCTGTGCCGCGCCGGTGACCCTGGCCAAACAGCGTTTCCTCGGTGAGGTGCGCTACCTGCTGACCAATACCGGCAACGCCAACGCCGGTACCGGCGAGGCCGGCCTCGTCGCCGCCGCGCAAACCTGCGCCAAGCTCGCCGAACTGGCCGGGGTCGCCGAGACTTCGGTGCTGCCATATTCCACCGGGGTGATCGGCGAACCCCTGCCGGTGGCCAAGATCGAGGCGGCGTTGCCTGCGGCCCTGGCCGACCTGGCCGAGGACCGCTGGGCCGAAGCTGCCGCGGGGATCATGACCACCGATACCCTGCCCAAGGGCGCCAGCCGCCAGTTCGTGCACGATGGCGTGACCGTGACCGTCACCGGGATCAGCAAGGGCGCCGGGATGATCAAGCCGAATATGGCGACCATGCTCGGTTATATCGCCACCGACGCCAAGGTCGCCCAGGGCGTGCTGCAGGATCTGTTGCGCGACGCCGCCAACAAGTCCTTCAACCGCATCACCATCGACGGCGATACCTCCACCAACGACTGCTGCATGCTGATCGCCACCGGTCGCGCGGCGCTGCCGGAAGTCACCCAGGCCAGCGGCGCGCTGTTCGCCGCGTTGAAGCAAGCGGTACTGGAGGTTTCCATGGAGCTGGCCCAGGCCATCGTTCGCGACGGCGAGGGCGCGACCAAGTTCGTCACTGTTCAGGTCAACGGCGGCGCCACCCACCAGGAGTGCCTGGATGTCGGCTATGCCGTGGCCCACTCGCCGCTGATCAAGACCGCGCTGTTCGCCTCCGACCCGAACTGGGGACGCATTCTCGCCGCGGTCGGACGTGCCGGCGTGGCCAATCTGGACGTGAGCAAGATCGACGTGTTCCTTGGCGACGTCTGTATCGCCAGCCGTGGCGGCCGGGCGGCCAGTTACACCGAGGAACAGGGCGCGGCGGTGATGGCCCAGGCCGAGATCGGCATCCGCATCGAACTGGGACGCGGCACCTGCAGCGAGACCATCTGGACCACCGACCTGTCCCACGAATACGTGAAGATCAACGCAGAGTACCGCACCTGAAGCCAGGCATTCCGATCCTTCATCGATGGATGAAAATCGGGAATTTGCCATCGGTCCGTGCGCCTCTTAAGTTCTCTGGTGCATGGCCGTCCGCGTCGGGCGGCCGAAGAGGAGAGGCGCATGGCCCTGACCATCGTGATTGGCAATCGCAATGACTCGTCCTGGTCGCTGCGGGGCTGGCTGGCCCTGCGCATGAGCGGGGCGGCGTTCGACGAGATCCTCGTCCCGCTGGGGCGGCCCGATACCCGGGAGCGGATCCTGCAATATTCGCCGACCGGCAAGGTGCCCTTGCTGAAAAGCGAGGATGGCGACATCTGGGATTCCCTGGCCATCGCCGAGTACCTCGCCGAGCGCTTCCCCGAGGCCCACCTGTGGCCGCGCGGCGAGGCGGCGCGGGCGCTGGCCCGTTCGGTTTGCGCGGAAATGCACAGCGGTTTCGCCGCGTTGCGCGGCGAGCTGCCGATGGACCTGCGGCGCCAGCAGCCATTGGTGGAATTGTCCGAGGCGACACGACAGGATATTCAACGTATCTGCGAAGCCTGGGCGGATTGCCGGCGGCGCTTCGGCCAGGACGGTCCGTTCCTGTTCGGCCACGCCAGCCTGGCGGATGCGTTCTACGCACCGGTGGCGGCGCGTTTCCGCAGTTATGCGGTGGAGTTGCCGGATATCGCCCGGACCTATGTCGAGACGATTTATCAGTGGCCTGCGTTCCGCGCCTGGTACGACGCGGCATTGCGCGAGCAGGCCGGTAGTTGATGGCCGTCCGCCGCTTGCGGTGCGTGACGGCAGTAGCGAGGAGATGATCCGTGAAACGAGTACATGTCGCCGCGGCCGTGATTCGTGGCTCCGATGGCCGGGTGCTGATCGCCCGGCGGCCGGAAGACAAGCACCAGGGCGGCCTGTGGGAGTTTCCCGGGGGCAAGGTGGAGGACGGCGAGCCGGTGCGCGCGGCGTTGGCCCGTGAGCTGGAAGAGGAACTGGGCATCCGTGTCGAGCGGGCCCGGCCGCTGATCCAGGTCCGGCACGACTATGCCGACAAGCACGTCCTGCTCGATGTCTGGGAGGTCGACGGGTTTTCCGGCGAAGCCCACGGCGCCGAGGGCCAACCGCTGGCCTGGGTGGAGCCGCGCGAGCTGGCCGACTACGAGTTCCCCGCCGCCAACGCGCCGATCGTCCAGGCCGCGCGCCTGCCGGCGCACTACCTGATCACCCCGGACGGATTGGAGCCGGGCGAGCTGATCAGCGGCGTACGCAAGGCGGTGGAGGCGGGCATCCGCCTGATCCAGTTGCGCGCGCCGAACATGTTCAGTCCCGAATACCGCGATCTCGCCATCGATATCCAGGGACTCTGCGCCGGCAAGGCGCAACTGATGCTGAAAGGCCCGCTGGAGTGGCTGGGCGACTTCCCGGCTGCCGGTTGGCACCTGACCTCCGCTCAACTGCGCAAATACGCCAGCGCCGGTCGGCCGTTCCCCGAAGGGCGCCTGCTGGCCGCCTCCTGCCACGACGCGGAGGAACTGGCCCTGGCTGCCTCGATGGGAGTGGAGTTCGTCACTCTTTCGCCGGTACAGCCGACCGAGAGCCATCCCGGCGAGCCGGCGCTGGGTTGGGACAAGGCCGCCGAACTGATCGCCGGCTTCAACCAGCCGGTCTACCTGCTGGGTGGCCTCGGTCCGCAGCAAGCCGAGCAGGCTTGGGAGCATGGAGCCCAAGGCGTGGCGGGTATCCGTGCGTTCTGGCCGGGCGGCCTTTGACGGTGGAATGAAGAAAAAAGGAGGCTTCGGCCTCCTTTTTTTCGTCTCGATGCCGAGCCCTCGCTCGCCGTCAGTCCGGTTTTGCCGCCGCCTCCCAGAGAATCTCCGCCACGCCCTGGCGCCGGGCGATGGCGCGGGCGGCGACGAACAGCAGGTCGGAGAGCCGGTTCAGGTAGCACAGGCCGACGCCCTCCAGCGTTTCCTCCTGGTCCAGCGCCTGGCAGCGCCGTTCGGCACTGCGCGCCAGGCTGCGGCAGACATGGGCCTGGGCGACCAGGCGGGAACCGCCGGGGAGGATGAAATTCTTCAGCGGGCCCAGCTCGTCGTTCCAGCGGTCGATGCAGCTTTCCAGGCGTGCCACTTCCGTCTCGTCCAGGGCCCGATACTCCGGCATCGCCAGCTCCCCGCCGAGGTCGAACAGGCGGTGTTGCACCGGCGCCAGCGCCTGGACGATCTCCTCCAGGCCGGGATGTGCGCCACGCGCTTCCAGCAGCTCGGCAAGGAGCAGGCCCAACTGGCTGTTCAATTCGTCCACCGCGCCGATCGCCTCGATGCGTGGATGGCTCTTGGGCACCCGGCGTCCGCCGGCCAGGCCGGTCTCGCCGCGGTCGCCGGTACGGGTGTAGATCTTCGACAATCGATTGCCCATGGATTCAACCTTCCTCTTCGTCGCCCCGCCGCAGGCTGCTACCGGGTTGCGGCAGAGCGGGCGGCAGGGCCTTGGCTTGTGCCGGGGCGACCGCTTCGGAGCTTTCCAGCGGCAGGCGGATGCTGAAGCAGGTGCCGCGGCCCAGTTCCGAGCGTACTTCCATCTGGCCCTTGTGATTGTTGGTGATGATGAAATACGAGACGGACAGGCCGAGACCGGTGCCCTGGCCGACTTCCTTGGTGGTGAAGAACGGCTCGAAGATACGCTTGCGCACCAGTTCGGGCATGCCGCTGCCGTTGTCTTCCACCTGGACTTCCGCCCAGGGCGGCGTCAGGCGCGTGCGCAGGACGATCCGGCCCTGTTCGCCTTCCTCTTCGTCGTCGCGCTGGTGGATGGCCTGGGCGGCGTTCTTCAGCAGGTTGAGCAGGACCTGCTCGACCTCGTTGGCGATCACCGGCACCGGGCCGAGGTTGGGGTCGAACTCGTGGACGATCTGCAACGACTTGAAGTCGAAGCCTTCGGCCAGGTCGAAGTCGTTACCGGCGATTTCCACCGCCTGTTCGAGCAGTGCGGGCAGTTCGCAAGCGGTCATCTGCCGGTGGCTGCGGCGGCTGAAGGCGAGCATGTGGGTGACGATCTTCGCTGCCCGCGAGCCGGCGTGCTGGATGCCTTCCAGCAGGCGCGGGATGTCGCGGCCGTCGAGGTAGTGATTGATGTCTTCCAGCGGCACTCCGACCTCGGCCGCCAGCTCGACGTTCTTCGCCAGCTCCGGGGACAGGCGCCGCTTGATGTTCTGCACGTTGTGCAGGATCGCGCCGAGCGGGTTGTTGATCTCGTGGGCCATGCCGGCGGCGAGGCTGCCGACCGAGAGCATCTTCTCCGATTGCACCATCACTTCTTCCAGGCTCAGCCGCTGGGTGATGTCGTCGATGCGGATCACCGCGCCGCGGCCGGTGCCGCCCATCAGCGGGTAGAAGGTCAGGGCGTAGTGGCGTGGCGTGTCGATCAGCGCCCAGGTGACCCGTTCGACACGCTCCACGCTGTGCTTCTCGGCAGCCCGGGTGAGCTGCGGAAGGAACGGCTTGAGCGAGGGAAAGGCGAGGAACACCGGCTGGTTGACCGCATCGTCCAGGCTGGTGCCGGAAAGCTGGCTGGCCTCCTGGTTCCACTGCGTGACGTAGAGTTGCTCGTCCACCGCGATCAGCGCCGAAGGCATGGAGTCGATGATGCTGTTGAGGTAGTGCTGGAAACCGGTGAGCTTCTTCTCGATCTTGCTGCGCACCTGCACTTCCAGTTCCAGCTTGCGGTTCGAGCGGCGGGTTTCCTCGGCCAGGCTCTGGGCCTGCTCGACCGCTTCCTGGGCATCGTCGCGGGCGCGCTTGAGCTGCTGCTCGCGGGCCTCGATGCGGGTCAGCATGGTGTTGAACGCGTCGGCCAGGCGGCCGATCTCGTCGCCGTTGCCGCGCTGGGCGCGGAGGGCGTAGTTCTCCTCGCGGGTGACCTGCCGCGACAGTTCCTCGAGATCGCGGATCGGCCGGGTGATCAGGCGGCGTATCTGCTGCGCCACCAGCAGCCAGAGCAGCACGCTGACGCCGAGGATCGCCAGGCTGGCGGTGAGGGTTCCGGTGTAGAACGCGCTCGGAAGTTCACCGCTGGCCACCAGCAGCAGGTAGCCGGGGCGGGCGTTTTCCTGGGGCAGTTCGATCAGCGCGTTGAGGCGGTACTCGCCGCGCCTCCAGTGCTCCAGGCGGTCCAGGCGGGCCGGCAGCTTGAGGGTGTCGCCGCGTTGCAGGTCGGCCAGCATCAGCCCATTGCTGTCGTACAGGGCCGCGGCGCGCAACGGCTGGTAATCGTTGAGCTGGCGCAGCAGGACCTCGGCGGTCTGCGGCGAACTGAGTGCCGGCTGGCTGAGCGCCGGGTTGGCGATCAGCCGGCCGATGGTCTGCATCGCCTGGGGGGCGACGCTCTCCTGGGAAATCCAGTAGGCGGCGCTGATGAACGCCAGGTTGGCCACCAGCAGCACGGTAGCCAGCAGGATCAGCAGGGCGGCGAGCAGTTTCTGCCCTACGGGCAGGTTGTCGAGGCGCTGGCGCAGGTTCATGGGCTCTGGCGGTCCGCGGCGAAAAGGAATGGCGGGCAGGGTAACGCGCTTTAGCGGTCGGGCAAACCGCGCTGGCGCAGATGGGCCTGGAGGCGGGCGAGCAAGGTTCCCAGGCGCGGCAGCGGTAGTCCCAGGCGCTGCCCGTGCTGGCAGGCGTAGCCGAGCAGGTAGCCGATTTCCGTGCGCCGGCCGCGGGTGACGTCCTGATGCATCGAGGAATAGTTGGCCGCGGTGGCGTCGATCACCGCCCGGACATCCTCCAGCAGGCTCCTGGCGGCGGCGTCGTAGCCGCTGGCGTGGAGCAACTGGCCGAGTTCGTCGCAAAGCGCGGCGATCTCTTCCGGGTGCTGCCGCAGGCCGCCGTTGCGGCAATCGTGGAGGACGGTCAGCGGGTTGATCGCGCAGTTCAGGGCCAGCTTGCGCCACAGCCGTTCGAGGATGTCGTCGCTCCAGCTGTGCGGGATCCCGGCCTGGGACAGCTGCGCCAGCCAGGCGGGGGCGCTTGTGTCGCGCGGATCGCCGAGCCAGGTGTGCCCCCGGCCGGCGAAGACCACGCGGAAATCGCCATCGCGGAACGCGCCTTCGGTGCTGGAGGCGAACAGGCAGCGGCTGCGCGGCAGGCGGGCGGCGACCGCCTGCTGGCTGCCCAGGCCGTTCTGCAGCAACAGCAGTTCGGCGTTGCCGGCCAGGCGATGGGCCACGCTGGAGGCGGCTTCCTCCGCGTCGTAGGCCTTGCAGGCCAGCAGCAGGCGCTGGATGGGTTGCCCGCCGTCCGGGGTTTCCGCGGCGATCGGGTAGAGGCTGGCCTGGCCGTCTTCCACCAGGCTCAGTCCGCCGGCCTGTTGGTAGCGGCGCAGGCGCTGGCGGTCGCGCAGGATCAGGCGGACGGGCAGGCCGGCGCGCCCGAGGCGCGCGGCCCAGAGGCTGCCGAGGCTACCGGCGCCGAGGATATGCCAGGTCATGGTGGCTACTGCGAATGGCTGACGATAGGGCGAAGTCTAGCGCAGTGCCGGTAGCCGGCAGGTTGCGATCCTGCCGCTGGCATAGGCATCGGGCAACAGGGCCTCGGTGCGCTGCAGCAGTTCGTCGATGCCCAGCGGCAATGCCCCGCTGTCGAGGCCGAGCATGGCGATGCCGGCTTTCAGGCTGATGAAGCCTTCGCTGGTCTTGAAGGCCTTCAGGTTGAGCCCGTCGTGCAGCCGCTTGAAGCTGCTCGACGAGCATTCGTGCAGGTCCTCCACCAGGGTGATCAGGGCGAAATGCTGCTCGTCCAGGCGCACCAGCACGTCCAGCGGCCGGACCAGCTGTTGCAGGCGCCTGGCCACGCCGAGCAGCAGCTCGCGATGGAAGGCCTCGCCGTGCCGCTGGCGCAGGACCGGTGCCTCGGGCATGCCGACCAGCAGGTAGCACAGCGCTCCACCGCGGGTTTCCACCTGGCGCAGGCTGTCGGCCAGCTTCTGTCGCAGGTAGCGGGGATTGCCGAGGCCGGTGAGGGTATCCACCAGGTTGCGTTCTTCCATCCGCGCGATGTTTTCGGTGAGCAGGCGGTTTTCCACCAGCAACCGTTGCAGGGTGTTGCACAGGCGGTCGGCTGCGTAGATGCGCGGCACCAGTTGCTCGTTCATCGCGGCCTTGCTGACGAAGTCGTCGACGCCGCGGTCGAAGGCCTCGCCGAGGACGTTCTCGCCTTCCTTGCCGGTGAGCAGGACGATGTAGGTGTAGTGGTTGATGCTTTCGTCCAGTTGGCGGACCCGGGCGGTCAGTTCCAGGCCGTCCATCTCCGGCATCAGCCAGTCGGCCAGGAGCACGCTGACCGGGCGTTGTTCGAGCTGCTGCAGGGCCTCGCTGGCGCTGCTGGCGAAGCGGATGTCCTGGTAGCCGGCCTGGCTGAGGGCGCGGCCGATCATGGCGCTGGAAAACTTGGCGTCGTCGACGACCAGGATGCTGAGATCGGGGTTGGGCATGAACGGACTCGAGAAGAGGATGGGCGCCGGTACGCTGCCGGCAAGGGCCCGGTTCGTCGCGGGAGGCCGGGTCCCGGCCGCGGTCGCGCGCGCCATCGGGAAGAAATCGTCGGTCTCCGCCACACCGGCGGGCATTCGCTCGCGAGGGCTCGGTTATAATGGGCGGGCATTTTTTACCGTCAAGCCAGGCGCGGTTCCGTCTGTGAACCCTGTCGCGCCGTCCATCTGGAGAGATGACATGCCTTCGTTCGACGTGGTGTCCGAACTGGACAAACACGAGTTGACCAACGCCGTGGACAACGCCATCAAGGAACTGGATCGCCGTTTCGACCTGAAAGGCAAATGCAGTTTCGAAGCCAAGGACAAGTCGGTGACCCTCACCGCCGAAGCCGATTTCATGCTCGAGCAGATGCTCGACATCCTGCGTTCCAACCTGGTCAAGCGCAAGGTCGACAGCCAGTGCATGGAGATCAAGGATGCCTACCCGTCGGGCAAGGTGGTCAAGCAGGACGTCAACTTCCGCGAGGGCATCGACAAGGACCTGGCGAAGAAGATCGTTGGTCTGATCAAGGAGCGCAAGCTCAAGGTCCAGGCCGCCATCCAGGGCGAGCAGGTGCGCGTCACCGGTAAGAAGCGTGACGATCTGCAGGAGGCCATCGCCCTGCTGCGCGGCGAATCGCTCGGCATGCCGTTGCAGTTCACCAACTTCCGCGATTGACGAGGTTTTTCGGAACCTCTCGCCATCCCGGGCATCGCAATAGGGAGTAGCGCCGCCGCGACCTCTCCCGCGTTGTCCGCCCCTGTCGGCGCAGCGTCGGTTCGTCCGCGCTGC
>NZ_KV800299.1:174727-192061 GCF_001810205.1 Pseudomonas sp. HMSC076A11
CCTGTCGGCGCAGCGTCGGTTCGTCCGCGCTGCGCCGATTCGTATCCAGGCCCGGAAACGTCGCCCCACGGCGTCCGGGCAGGAATCTGCAAGCCCGTCCCGTTTCCGTTGCGGAAGGGAGGGGTGTTTTTTCGAGAAATGGAGGTAATGCATGGAATTGAACTACGACCGACTGGTGCAGCAGACCGAGTCCTGGCTGCCGATCGTGCTGGAGTACAGCGGCAAGGTCGCCCTGGCGCTGCTGACCCTGGCGATCGGCTGGTGGCTGATCAACACCCTGACCGGCCGGGTCGGCGGCCTGCTCGCCAGGCGCAGCGTCGACCGCACCCTGCAAGGCTTCGTCGGCAGCCTGGTGAGCATCGTCCTGAAGATCCTGCTGGTGGTCAGCGTGGCTTCCATGATCGGCATCCAGACCACCAGCTTCGTCGCCGCCATCGGCGCCGCCGGCCTGGCCATCGGCCTGGCCCTGCAAGGCAGCCTGGCTAACTTCGCCGGCGGCGTGCTGATCCTGCTGTTCCGCCCGTTCAAGGTCGGCGACTGGATCGAGGCACAGGGCGTGGCCGGCACCGTGGATTCGATCCTGATCTTCCACACCGTGCTGCGTAGCGGCGACAACAAGCGGATCATCGTGCCCAACGGGGCGCTGTCCAACGGAACGGTGACCAACTACTCCGCCGAGCCGCTGCGCAAGGTGATCTTCGACGTCGGCATCGACTACGACGCCGACCTGAAGAATGCGCAGAACATTCTCCTGGCCATGGCCGATGACCCGCGGGTTCTGAAGGACCCGGCACCGGTGGCGGTGGTTTCCAATCTCGGCGAAAGCGCGATTACCCTGTCCCTGCGGGTCTGGGTGAAGAACGCCGACTACTGGGACGTGATGTTCATGTTCAACGAAAAGGCCCGCGACGCGCTGGGCAAGGAAGGTATCGGCATTCCCTTCCCGCAGCGGGTGGTCAAGGTTGTGCAGGGCGCGATGGCCGACTGAGGTCCGTACGATCCACGAAAAAGGCCGGCGAATGCCGGCCTTTTTCATTCTCGCCTCAGTGCTGCTCGGCGTTCTGGTGTCCCGGCGCCGGCGTCTCGCTGGACGGCGCGCGGCGCAGCCACAACCAGCCGATCAGCAGCAGGGTGGGAATGCCCATCACCGCGGTGACGTAGAAGAAGTGCTCGTAGCCGAGGCTCTCGACCATGGTTCCGGAGTAGCCGCCGATGAAGCGCGGCAGCAGGAGCATGGTCGAGCTGAGCATGGCGTACTGGGTGGCGGAGAACTTCAGGTTGGTCAGGCTCGACAGGTAGGCGACGAAGGCCGAGGCGGCGAGGCCGCCGCTGAAGTTGTCGAGGGTGATGGTCATCACCAGCATCAGCACGTGCGGCTCGAGCGCCATCACCAGGCTGATCACGTCATGGCT
The DNA here is from genome assembly GCF_001810205.1 of Pseudomonas sp. HMSC076A11. Lineage (NCBI taxonomy): Bacteria > Pseudomonadati > Pseudomonadota > Gammaproteobacteria > Pseudomonadales > Pseudomonadaceae > Pseudomonas > Pseudomonas sp. HMSC076A11. The sequence continues at coordinate 176,140 of NZ_KV800299.1, forward strand.
GGGCAGGGCCTCGGCGTGCAGCGGGCCGAGCTGGGCGAGCATGGCGAACAGCAGGTTGGTGGCAGCCGAAGCGGCACCGCCGATGAACAGGATGGAGAGGATGCTGAAGCGGGCGATCAGCACCCCGCCGGCGGCGGCGCCGATCAGGGTCATGAGTACGCCGAAGACCTTGCTGACACTGGCGATGACTTCCTTGGAGAAGCCCATGTCGATGTAGAAGACCCCGGCCATCACCCCCATCACCGTGTCCGACAGGCGATAGGTGGAGATCAGGCCGAGCAGCAGCAGGGCCTGCCAGCGATAGCGCTGGACGAACTCGGTGATCGGCGTCAGCACCGGGGCCATCAGCAGGCGTCCGGGTGCCGACAGGCAGGACGCGGCGATCAGCAGGAACAGCGTGCCGCGCGGCCAGGCGCCGGAGTAGTAGGCGCGGCACATGGCGGTGACGGTGACGAGGAGGATGATCAGCACCATCACCGAGACCGCCTGGTGGACGAAATCGAACAGCGGCACTTCCTTGCCGCGCGCCGCCACCAGCAGCGGCCTGCGCACGGTGGCGAGCAGTTCGCGGACCGGGCGGATCTGCTGGCGTCCCCACGGCGACAGGCAGATCCCCATGAGCAGCGCGTAGAGGCCGGCGCGCGGCCAGGCGCGGTCGAGGAGGGCGGTGATCATCGCCGGCAGCGAGATCAGCAGGATCAGCAGCAGGAGCACCGAGAGCAGTTGGTGGTTGAAGTCGAAACGCGACGGGTTGACGTGGATCGGCACGTCCACCGCCGGCTCGCGGATCAGCAGGCTGGTGACCAGCCCAGGCAGGATCAGCAGGGCGAACAACGCATAGGTCAGGCCCCAGGCCGACTGGCTGTAGTTGAGGCTGGTGGAGCCGAACCATTCGGCGAGAATCAGCGCGCCGGCGCTGGCCAGCAGGATCGCCGCGCGGTAGCCGGTCATGTAGCAGGCAGCGAGGGCGGCCTGGCGGCTATCCTCGGCGATTTCCAGGCGGTAGGCGTCGATCGCGATGTCCTGGGTGGCGGAGGCGAACGCCACCAGCAGGGCCAGGCCGATCAGCCAGGGCAGGTGGCTCTGCGGATTGCACAGGGCCATGCCGAGCAGTCCCAGGGCGATCAGCACCTGCGAGAACACCAGCCAGGAACGGCGCCGGCCGAGACGGCCGACGAAGGGCAGGCGCCACTGGTCGAGCATCGGCGACCAGACCCACTTGAAGGCGTACACCAGCCCCAGCCAACTGGCGAAACCGATGGTATCCCGCGCCACGCCGGCTTCGCGCAGCCACACCGACAGGGTGTTGAACACCAGCATGGTCGGCAGGCCGGCGGCGAAGCCGAGCAGCAGGAGGGCCAGGCTGGCGGGAGACTTGTAGGCGACCAGGGCCTCTCGCCAGGATTGCTGAGTCATGGGGTAACCGTTCCGCAAAAAATAACGCGCACTCTAACCGCTCTACTTCGCTGTAAGCCAGCCATGCCGACGTATGTCCACCCTGTCGTTGTGCAGGAGAACGTCTTCCTCGCGCAAGCGTGCGCGTTGTTCGCGACCGCCGGGACTGTCCGCCGGCAGGCTGATGCGACCGCCGGCGCCGAGAACCCGATGCCAGGGCAGGCGGGTATCCACCGGCAACTGGCTGAGCGTCCTGCCGACCCAGCGGGCGGCGCGGCCTAGGCCGGCCAGTTCGGCCAGTTGCCCGTAGCTGACCACCTGCCCCGGCGGCACCTGCGCCAGCACCAGGTACAGGGCCTCGCGGCGCGCCTGGGCACTTGCCGGGTCGCTGCCGGCCCATGCATGCTCATCGGTTTTCCCTTTCCTGTCCGCCTTGTGAACGCCCATGTCGCTCAGAGCCCTCTGTTCAATCGTCGTGATGCTCCTGGCCGGCCCCGCGCTGGCCGACACCGTATGGCTGGACAACGGCGACCGCCTGTCCGGCGAGATCGTGCTGATGGACGGCGGCAAGCTGGCGCTGAAGACCCGTTATGCCGGCCAGGTGCTGATCGATTGGAAGGATATCGACACCATCAGTTCCGACAAACCCCTGCTGATCAAGCAGCAGGGCGTATCCGGGCAGCGTAGCCGAACCCTGGAGGCGGCGGGCAAGGGCATGGTGCGGATCGTCGATGGCGGCAGCCATACCGTCCCGCTGGCCAGTATTCGCCAGATGGTGCCGCCGCGACCGCTGGTGGAGGACCTGGTCTGGGAGGGCAATCTCGACGTCAAGCTGGATAGCAAGCGCAACGACAGCGACAAGGACGAATGGAAGCTCAAGGGCGATACCCGGCTTCGCCACGGTGCCTGGCGCCACGTGCTGGCGGGGGAAGTGGAGCGGGAAAAGAAGGACGGGCGCAAGGTCGAGGACAACTGGGAGCTGGACTACGACCTCGATCGCTTCTTCGACGAACACTGGTTCTGGCGCGGCAGCTATTCGCAGAAGCACGATGCGATCGACAACCTGGAGCGCCAGAGCGCGCTGGGAACCGGCCCCGGCTACCAGTTCTGGGACGACGAACTCGGGCGTTTCGACCTGGTCGCCGAGATCAGTCGCTGGCAACTGGAGTGGCGCGATCAGCCGCGCGAGGATTTCACCTCCTATTCGCTGGAGTGGGACTACAAGCGGCTGCTCGCCGGCACCCGGCTGGAGCTGTACAGCAAGGGGACCGTGCTGGTTCCCGGCATCGAGCGGATCGACTACCTGCTCGACAGCGAATACGGCCTGCGCTATCGCCTGAACAGTTGGGCGCGTCTTTCGTTCCTCTATGAACTGGACCAGTTGCGCACCGAGGGGGGCACCCAGTCCGACCGGCATTACCTGATCGGGGTCGGCGTCGGCTGGTGACGCGGCTCACCTTTCGGTCGATCCGGCTGAACTTTACCGCCCGTGCCCCGGTCCTTGCTCTGCCGCCCGGCATTTGGATAATGCCGGCCTCTTCGAACCCAACTCAGTTGATTTGTGCTCATGTTGTCGAGAATCCTGCTGTGCCTCGCTGCCCTTGCAAGTTCCACCTCTGCCCTTGCCGATACGGTCTGGATGAAGAACGGTGACCGCCTTACCGGCAAGATCACCCTGTTCGACGGCGGCAAGCTGCTGCTGAAGACCGACTATGGCGGCGACATCACGCTCAAGTGGGACAAGATCTCCACCTTCGAGAGCGAGCAGAACCTGCTGGTCAAGCAGGATGCCGAGACTGGCGAGCACTCCAAGGGCATCAAGGCCGCCGGGCCGGGCCAGGTGACCCTGGTCAACGGCGAGCCGAAGACCGTGGAGCTGGCCAGCATCCAGCAGATGATGCCGCCCAAGCCGATCCTCCAGGACTGGGTATGGAACGGCAACGTCGATTTCTCGCTGGACCGCAAGCAGGCCGAGAACGATGTGTCCGACTACGACATCGATTTCAAGACCAACGCCCGCCACGGACTCTGGCGCCACAACGTGCAGGGCGAGTACAACCGCGAGAAGAAGAACGGCCAGGTCAGCACCGACAATTATTCCGGCCAGTACGCGCTGGACCGCTTCATCGACGACCACTGGTTCTGGCAGGGCCAGGTCGCCTACAAGCGCGACATGATCGAGGACCTGGCGAAGAAGCGTACCGTCGGTACCGGCCCCGGCTACCAGTTCTGGGACAACGAGCTGGGCGCGTTCTCCATCGCCACCTTGGTCAACCGCAACGACTACGAGTTCGCCGATGGCGAGAAGGAGCACTTCTATTCGTCGAGCTTCAAGTGGGACTACAACCGCTACCTGCTGGCCAAGCAGTTCGAGCTGTTCACCAACGGCGAGGTCAGCAAGCCGCTGCAATCCGGCCTGGACTACGAGCTGCAGACCGAGGCGGGGATCCGCTACAAGCTGACCAGCTGGGCTTCGCTGAGCATGAAGGCGGAATGGGACAAGTTCAGCGGCAACGACGGCAACGTCAACCAGCGCCGCTATACCTTCGGCCTCGGGGTCGGCTGGTAAGCCGGCCTGCACGAAAAAGCCCCGCGATAGCGGGGCTTTTTCCTTGCGGGGCCGGGGCCTACAGGCGCAGGCCGCCGTCCAGTTCGAGAACGCGGCCGGTGTAGTAGTCGTTCTCGAAGATGTAGGCCACCGAGTGGGCGATCTCCACCGGCTTGCCCATACGCTTGAGGGGGATGCCGGCGGTCATCTTCTCCAGCGCCTCGGGTTTCATCCCGGCGGTCATCTCGGTCTCGATGAAGCCCGGCGCCACGCCGGCCACGCGGATGCCGTAGCGCGCCAGTTCCTTCGCCCAGACCACGGTATCCGCGGCCACCCCGGCCTTGGCTGCCGAGTAGTTGGCCTGGCCCATGTTGCCGGCGCGGGAGATCGAGGAAATGTTGACGATCGCGCCTTCGTTCTTCAGCTCGATCATCTTCGCCGCCACTTCGCGGGTGCAGAGGAACACACCGGTGAGGTTGACGTCGATCACCGATTGCCATTGGGCCAGGCTCATCTTGCTCAACTGGCCGTCCTTGACCTTGATGGTCAGGCCGTCGCGGAGGATGCCGGCGTTGTTGACCAGGCCGTTGATCGCGCCGAAGTCGCTGGCGACCTGGGCCACCATGTGGGTAACCTGTTCCTCGTCCGCCACGTTGCACACGTAGGCGCGAGCGTCGCCGCCGGCGGCCTTGCAGGCAGCGACGGCTTCGTCGAGACGTTCGCGGTTGAGATCGACCAGGGCCAGCCTGGCGCCCTTGCCGGCGAGATATTCGCCCATTGCCCGGCCGAGCCCCTGGCAGCCGCCGGTGATGATGATGACCTTGTCTTTCAATTGCATTGCTTGGAACCCCACGAGCAGTTTCTGGAAGCGGACCTTGCCGGCACCTGCGAACGTACTTTGATATGCCCGTCCGTTTACGACGGATTCTATGCAAGGAGTCATAAATTGAGCGTTGAAGCTGCAAAGAATGCCCGAGAATTGCTGCTCAAGGAATACCGTGCGGTCCTTTCCACCCACTCGAAGAAATGGCCGGGCTTTCCTTTCGGCTCGGTGGTTCCCTATTGCCTGGATGCCGAAGGCCGGCCGCTGATCCTGATCAGCCGGATCGCCCAGCACACCCACAACCTGCAGGCGGACCCGCGCTGCTCGATGCTGGTAGGCGAGCGCGGCGCCGAGGATATCCAGGCTGTCGGCCGCCTCACCCTGCTGGCCGAGGCGCGGCAATTGGCGGAGGAGGAGGTCGCCGCGGCGGCCGAGCGTTACTACCGCTATTTCCCCGAGTCCGCCGACTACCATCGGGTCCACGATTTCGACTTCTGGGTGCTGCAGCCGGTCCAGTGGCGTTTCATCGGCGGTTTCGGCGCGATCCACTGGCTGGCCGCCGAGCGCGTGCCGCTGGCCAATCCGTTCGCCGGAGAAGCCGAGCGCGGCATGGTCGAGCACATGAACAGCGACCACGCCGCCGCCATCGCCCACTATGTGGAACTCGCCGGACTGCCGGCGCATGCCGCGGCGCAGCTGGCGGGAATTGATACAGAAGGTTTCCACCTGCGCATCGGCCAGGGCCTGCACTGGCTGCCGTTCCCCGCCGCCTGCGGCAACCCCGGGGCCGTGCGCCAGGCGCTGGTGCAATTGGCCAGGGCCGAGCGCTGGCCTACCGTCGAGCCGGAGCAGGGTTGAATTCTTCCCCGGCTGGCGCCAACTACTGGTGGTACCGGGGGCAAACGGGCCCCGCCAAGGACTCTGAAATGCGCGCTTTCCTCTTTCTGCTGTTGCTCTTCCCGCTGGTCGAGCTGGCCGTCCTGATCAAGGTCGGCAGTGTCATCGGGGTCGGCTGGACCCTGTTCCTGATCGTCGCCAGCGCCTTCATCGGTGCTGCATTGTTGCGCGTGGCCGGCGTGGCCACCGCCTGGCGCGCCCGCGAACGACTGGCCCGTGGCGAACTGCCGGAGCAGGAAATGCTCGAAGGCCTGTTGATCGCCGTCGGCGGCGGCCTGCTGATGCTGCCGGGTTTCATCAGCGACATCTTCGGCATCCTCTGCCTGATTCCTTTCACCCGTCGCCTGATGCTCGGCGGCCTGCGCCGCCGCGTCGAACAGCAGGCGCTGCGCCGGCGCGCCTTCGCCGACGACCTGAACGCCCGCTACGGACAGGGTCCGTCGCGGCCGAACGTCATCGAGGGCGAGTACGAGCGCCGCGACGATTCGCGCAACTGAAAAAAAATTTCACTGCATGCCCTTGAAATGGCTTGTGGCGACCTTATGTAACGGTCACCGCAAGGTCCCTGCCACAAGGGCAGGCTGTCTTACGCGGCTCGCGCGTCGAGTCGCAACCCGGCAACGCCGGCTTCAACAAAACCCGCCGGACTTCGATCCGGCCGTTGGAAACCACTGTTTGGGAGAGTTACGACTATGAAGCTTCGTCCTCTGCATGATCGCGTCGTTATCCGTCGCAGCGAGGAAGAGACCAAGACCGCAGGCGGCATCGTGCTGCCGGGTTCCGCCGCCGAGAAGCCGAACCGCGGTGAAGTGGTAGCCGTAGGTACCGGTCGTGTACTGGACAACGGCGAAGTGCGCGCTCTGGCAGTGAAGGTGGGCGACAAGGTGGTCTTCGGGCCTTACTCCGGCAGCAACGCCATCAAGGTCGATGGCGAGGAACTGCTGGTGATGGGCGAGTCCGAAATCCTCGCCGTCCTGGAAGACTGATCGGTCTCACCACTCCGTTTTCACCGAATTCGATTTAGAGGAAAGAGAACATGGCTGCCAAAGAAGTTAAGTTCGGCGATTCCGCTCGCAAGAAAATGCTGGTCGGCGTGAACGTGCTGGCCGATGCCGTCAAGGCCACCCTCGGCCCGAAAGGCCGCAACGTGGTTCTGGACAAGTCCTTCGGCGCTCCGACCATCACCAAGGACGGCGTTTCCGTCGCCAAGGAAATCGAGCTGAAAGACAAGTTCGAGAACATGGGCGCGCAACTGGTGAAAGACGTTGCCTCCAAGGCCAACGACGCTGCCGGTGACGGCACCACCACCGCGACCGTCCTGGCCCAGGCCATCGTCAACGAAGGCCTGAAGGCCGTTGCCGCCGGCATGAACCCGATGGACCTGAAGCGTGGCATCGACAAGGCCACCGTGGCTATCGTCGCCCAGCTGAAAGAGCTGGCCAAGCCCTGCGCCGACACCAAGGCCATCGCCCAGGTAGGCACCATCTCCGCCAACTCCGACGAGTCCATCGGCCAGATCATTGCCGAAGCCATGGAAAAAGTCGGTAAAGAAGGCGTGATCACCGTCGAGGAAGGCTCGGGCCTGGAAAACGAACTGTCCGTCGTCGAAGGCATGCAGTTCGATCGTGGCTACCTGTCCCCCTACTTCGTGAACAAGCCGGACACCATGGCTGCCGAGCTGGATAGCCCGCTGCTGCTGCTGGTCGACAAGAAGATCTCCAACATCCGCGAAATGCTGCCGGTGCTGGAAGCCGTCGCCAAGGCCGGCCGTCCGCTGCTGATCGTCGCCGAGGACGTCGAGGGCGAAGCCCTGGCCACCCTGGTGGTGAACAACATGCGTGGCATCGTCAAGGTCGCGGCTGTCAAGGCTCCGGGCTTCGGCGATCGCCGCAAGGCCATGCTGCAGGACATCGCCATCCTCACCGGCGGTACCGTGATCAGCGAAGAAGTCGGCCTGAGCCTGGAAGGCGCTACCCTGGAGCACCTGGGCAACGCCAAGCGCGTCGTGATCAACAAGGAAAACACCACCATCATCGATGGCGCCGGTGTGCAGGCTGATATCGAAGCCCGCGTCCTGCAGATCCGCAAGCAGATCGAGGAAACCACTTCCGACTACGACCGCGAGAAGCTGCAAGAGCGCCTGGCCAAGCTGGCCGGCGGTGTTGCCGTGATCAAGGTAGGCGCTGCCACCGAAGTCGAGATGAAAGAGAAGAAAGCCCGCGTCGAAGACGCCCTGCACGCTACCCGTGCAGCGGTGGAAGAGGGCGTGGTTCCCGGCGGCGGCGTAGCCCTGGTTCGTGCCCTGCAAGCCATCGAAGGCCTGAAGGGTGACAACGAGGAGCAGAACGTCGGTATCGCCCTGCTGCGTCGCGCCGTCGAATCGCCGCTGCGCCAGATCGTGGCCAACGCCGGCGACGAGCCGAGCGTAGTGGTCGACAAGGTCAAGCAGGGTTCCGGCAACTACGGCTTCAACGCTGCTACCGGCGTGTACGGCGACATGATCGAGATGGGCATCCTGGACCCGGCCAAGGTCACTCGTTCCGCTCTGCAGGCTGCGGCCTCCATCGGCGGTCTGATGATCACCACCGAAGCCATGGTTGCCGAGATCGTGGAAGACAAGCCGGCCATGGGCGGCATGCCTGACATGGGCGGCATGGGCGGCATGGGCGGCATGATGTAAGCCGACCGGCCCCTGTGGTTGGAAAAGCCCCGCTTCGGCGGGGCTTTTTTATTCCTCAGTGCGGGCAGTCCTGGCGGTAGCCCGGCAGCTCCCTTGCCGCCGGTTCGCAGGCCAGGCGCAGTGCCTGCTTCAGGTCGTCGGGCAGAGTGGCGCGGCTGATCGGCCGCCAGTGCATGCGTTCGCCGAAATAGCGCGCCCAGTGGAATTCGATGAAATAGCTCTGCCGATCCTTGTCGAAGGCGTTCTCGTCCTCGGCGTAGCCGGCCAGGGCGCGGTAGGGATCGTCGCCAAGCCCGGCGAGAGCGTCCGGCAGGGCCTCGGGCGGGATCTCCGCGCCACGCGCATCGTGCAGCCAGACCCAGTGGTTTTCCTGCATCTTCTCCCAGAAGTCGCTGGCCTGGGGTAGCCGGCCGATCACCTTCACCGGCACGCCCTGTTTCGGGTCCAGGCGCCAGAGCGCGCTACTCAGGTGATGGCGATCGGTGAGGTAGAAGCGGCCGCCGGGGCCGATCACCACCGGAATCTCCTTCTTGCGCAAGTAGCGCTCGAGAGCCTTGGGCTTCTTCCCGGCGAGCTTGGCCTGGTCATCCTCGACCTGCAGCAGGCCGACATTCTGCTGGGTCGGGTGGAGGGCCGCGAGCGGCAGCTCGCACCAGCTACCGACAGAGGTTTGCGGCGAGCAATCCTCGGCCTGGGCGGTGGCGGACAGGAACAGGCAGCAAAGCAGCAGGACTGGGCGCATGGGGGCTCCGGCGAAGGAAGGGGGAAGGTTCCCTAGACTGGCACGCTTCGGGCGATCCGGCGTACTCCGGCCTTTGATAGGTGCCTCGCTTTGTGCCAATCTTGCCGACAGGAGATGGCATTCCTCCTTCAACCGCCCCTGGGGCTGATGATGCCTACGCATGAACCTGGAAAGGCGCGTAGGCGCTCGCCTGCCGCCTGTCCGAATCGCTCCTACAAGGACAGGACTATGTGGAAATCCATTCTCGCCATCGCCCTCGGCGCCGCCCTGGGGGCGTTGCTGCGCTGGTTCCTCGGGCTCAAGCTGAACAGCCTGCTGCCCAGCATTCCCCCCGGCACGCTGCTGGCCAACCTGGTCGGCGGCTATGTCATCGGCGCGGCGATTGCCTATTTCGCCCAGGCGCCGGGCATCGCTCCGGAATGGCGGCTACTGATCATCACCGGGTTCTGCGGCGGCCTGACCACTTTCTCCACCTTTTCCGCCGAGGTCGTCAGCCTGCTTCAGGAGGGCCGCCTGGGCTGGGCCGCCGGGGCCATCGCGACGCACGTCAGCGGCTCGTTGCTGATGACCCTGCTGGGGTTGTTCTCGATGAACTGGATGCTGGGCAAATAGCGCAGCGGGAGGACCGACCATGCAAGGCTATCAACTGACCTTCATCACCCAGCAGGGGCGCCGCCACCAGGGCCAGCCGATCTGCGACTGGCTGCTGGAAGAGGCGCGCCGCCTGGGCGTGCGCGGTGCCACCGCGCTGGCTGCCAGCGAAGGCTTCGGCCAGAGCGGCCGGCTGCATTCGATGCACTTCTTCGAGCTGGCCGACCAGCCGCAGGAAATCCTCATGGCGGTCGATCCCGAGCAGTCAGAACGGCTGTTCGAGTCGATCCGCCAGGCCGGCGTGCGGCTGTTCTACATGAAGGTGCCCATCGAGTTCGGCGTGCTGGGAGCGGACGAATCGTCTTCCTGAACGCGGTTTTCGTCGGCGCCGCCGTTGCGCTGTCCCCGCGTCTCCGGTCGGTAGAGCATCAGGCGGTACAGGCCGAGGCAGATCAGCCAGTCGAACAGCATCGTCCACAGGTTGTGCGAGAGGAAGTGCGCACCTTGCAGCATGCGCGACAGCGATAGCAGACAGCCCATGGCGAAGGCGAAGGCCAGGGCGTAGCGCGCCAGCCTGGGCTTGCGGTCGCGCAGGGCGAAGAACAGCGCGAACAGGACGAATCCGGACGATGCGTGCCCGCCCGGCCAGCAGCGTCCGGGGTGCTCGGTCGGCGGCCGTGGGCTGAGCAGCGAACTATAGGTTTCCTCGCCGCCGAACTGCGCCAGGCTCCAGGGGCACTGCACGGCGGTGAGCGCCTTGAGCGGAGTGACTATGCTGGCTGCAAGGCTCATGGCGAGGAACACATAGGCCAGCGGCCTGCTCAGTGCGCGCCATGGCCGGTGGAACAGTCCGGCGATGGAGACCAGCAGGCCGAGGACGCTGATGGCGATCACCAGTTGCTTGACCCGGTCGTGCAGGATGTTCTCCAGGAACCAACTGTGCCGGCCGATGAAGCCGGCGCCCGGGTCGTACATCAGGTTGGCCAGGGCGAGGTCGAGGGTCACCGGCTCGAAGGCCAGCAGCAGTGCCGCCAGGCCCAGCGGCAGGGCGAGGAACAGCCAGGGGTTGAATGGACGGGAAGGGGAATGGACGGCGGCCTGGGTCATGCGATCTCCAACGCTGGCGTTGACGTTCTCTTGACTTCGACGCTGGTTAAATCCACCGCCGGGGTTCGTGCGCATCCGCAAAGCCGCTATGATCGGCGGCCATGGAAGACGCCATGCAGTCTCTGGTGGCGAGCGTAGAGCCGGTGTGAATCGCCGGTGAAGAATCCGTAAATGCGCGAGAGGCGCTCGATCGGTCTTCCTGCGAAGGAGTGGGACATGCGAATACTGGTGGTCGAAGACAACCGCGACATCCTGGCCAACCTGGCCGATTACCTGTCGCTCAAGGGCTATACCGTGGATTGCGCGCAGGACGGGCTGTCCGGCCTGCACCTGGCGGCCACCGAGCACTACGACCTGATCGTGCTCGACGTGATGCTGCCGGGAATCGACGGCTATGCCCTGTGCCGGCGCCTGCGCGAAGACGCACGGCGCGACACCCCGGTGATCATGCTCACCGCCCGCGACCAGTTGGACGATCGCCTGCAGGGGTTTCGTTCCGGAGCCGACGATTACCTGGTCAAGCCCTTCGCCCTTTCCGAACTTTCCGCACGCATCGAGGCGGTGCTGCGTCGCGCCCAGGGTGGCGGCCGCCGCGAGCTGAGCGTGGCCGATCTCAGCTATGACCTGGACACCCTGGAGGTCAAGCGCGCGGGCAAGTCGCTCAAGCTCAATCCGATCGGCCTAAAGCTGCTCGCAGTGCTGATGCAGAAGAGCCCCCATGTGGTGCGCCGGGATGCCCTGGAAGAAGCGGTCTGGGGCGACGACTGCCCGGACAGTGACAGCCTGCGCAGCCACGTCCATCAACTCCGTCAGGTGATCGACAAGCCATTCTCCGTGGCCTTGCTGCATACGGTGCATGGCGTCGGCTACCGCCTGGCGGAGGAGCCGAATGGAGTATAAGCAGAGCCTCGCCCGCCGGATCGTCATCGCCTTCATGCTGATGACGGTCGCCGTGGGGGGACTGTTCTCCGCCGGCATCGTCGGCGTGGTCCACATCATCGAGGAGCGCCTGATTTCCCGCGACCTGGGCGGCGAGCTGGAGCGCATCCTGCGCGACGACCTGGCCCAGGGACGCAACCCGGTGCTCGATCCCGGCATGCGCTTCTTCATCAGCGACGGCCAGGGCTCCTACGCCATGCCGCCGGCGCTGGACCAACTGGATGTCGGTTTCCACGAAGTGTTCGAGGGCGACTTGTCGTTCCATGCGCTGGTGCGCGACATCGATGGTCGCCGCTTCGTCCTGCTGCAGGACCAGAGCGATTTCGAAGCGCGCGAGCAGGTGCTCTACGCCTCGGTGCTGACCGGCTACGTGCTGAGCATCGCCCTGGCCGGCCTGCTTGGCTGGATGCTCGCGCGCAAGGTGATGGAGCCGGTGGTGCGCCTGGCGCGCCAGGTGCGGCATCGCGAACAGTTGCTCGGTCTGGCGCCGCCGTTGGCGCCGGACTACGCCAACGACGAGGTCGGCGAGCTGGCCGCTTCCTTCGACGAGACCCTTGGCCGCCTGCGCGACGCGCTCAAGCGCGAGCAATTGTTCACCAGCGACGTCAGTCATGAGTTGCGTACGCCGTTGATGGTCATCGCCACCTCATGCGAACTGCTGGCCGAAGAACCCAGCCTCGGCCCGCGCGCCCGTGGCCAACTGGAGCGGATGACCAAGGCCACCGAGGAGATGCGCGACCTGGTGCAAACCTTCCTGTTGCTGGCGCGTGCGCAGAAGGGCGAGGAAAGCCTGGCGCCCCACGGTAGCCTGGAGAGCATCGCCGACGACCTGGTCCAGGTCTGGCGCGAACAGGTCGAGGCGCGAGGACTGACCCTGCACTACCGCAACGAAGGCGCCTGCGCCGGCCAGTTCAACGCGCCACTGCTGCGCGCGGTGATGGGCAACCTGTTGCGCAACGCGACCCACTACACCGATGCCGGGAGCATCACGCTGACCCTCGACGAGCATGGTTTCAGCGTCGAGGACACCGGGGCGGGCGTCCCGGAAGAACAACGCGAACGCATTTTCATGCCCTTCGTTCGCGGCAGTTCCAGCTCCGGGCGCGGCGAAGGCCTTGGCCTCGGGCTCTCGCTGGTGAAGCGGATCTGCGCCGCCGAGGGCTGGAGCGTAACCCTCAGCGCGGTGGAGCCGCATGGCTGCCGGTTCGAAGTTTTACTCGATGTTGCTTGACGAAAAATTCACCACCCCTTGACCCGAGCTTGACGGCTGGATTCATACCGTTCGTCTCATGAATCCTGGAGTTCCCGTCATGAACAATCCGCCTGTCGACCTCGACTTTTCTCACAAGTATGATCGCGAGCATGCTGAGGCCTACCTGAAGAAGCATCAGGACGGCCTCGCCCGGAAACTTTCCCACCGGCGCGACGTCCAACTCGCCCGGCACGCGCTGAAGCTCGCGGGGCAGCCCAACCTGGTGCTCGACCTGCCCTGCGGCGCCGGACGCTTCTGGCCGCTGCTGGCGGAAAAGGACAACCGGGTGATCATCGGCGCCGACAATTCCGCGGACATGCTGGCGGTCGCCTGCGCCGGTCAGCCGGACGGTGTGGTGAAACGGGTACGGCCCTTGCAGACTTCCGCTTTCGCCATCGACCTGCCGGACAGCTCGGTGGACAATATCTTCTGCATGCGGCTGCTCCACCACATCGGCGAGGCGGACGATCGACGCGTCCTGCTCCGCGAGTTTCACCGGGTCACGCGGGACAGCGTGATCCTTTCCCTCTGGGTCGATGGCAATTTCAAGGCCTGGAAGCGTAGGCGCATGGAGGCACGGCGGGTAGCGAACGGGGAACAGACCGGCTACCAGAACCGCTTCGTATTACCAGCCGAAACGGTCGAGCGCGAGTTCCGCGACGCCGGCTTCGTCGTCCAGAAGCATCTCGATTTCATCCCGCTGTATCACATGTGGCGGGTCTATATCTTGCGAAAGGAATAACGATGGCTCCCGATCTGGCATCCCTGCAACGTATCTCCGGCGACTCCGCCATCGACCAGTGGTTGCAGGTACCCGGCAGCTGGGTCGAGGAGCCCAACGAGCGCCGTGGCGGGGCCAGCGGCGTGCAGCGGGTGTACACCGGCGATGGACGGCTGCTCTATCGCAAGCAGCAGACCGGCCACGTCTACCGCGACTGGCAGCGCCCTTTCGGCTATCCCACCGCCATGCGCGAGCGCGATGCGCTACGGGCCTTCGAGTCGCTTGGTATTCGCGTGCCGCGCCTGGTCTATTCCGGCTGCCGCAAGGTCGACGGACAATGGCAGGCGCTGCTGGTGACCGAAGCCCTGGAGGGTTTCTCCAGCCTCGACGAGTGCTATGCGCGCGGTGACCAGGACCGCTGGGGCGAAGCGAAGCACCAAAGAATTCTGCAACAAATCGGCGCTACCATTGCCCGGATGAATCTCGCCCACTGGCAGCACGGTTGTCTCTATCCGAAGCACATCTTCGTCCGCGTCGAGGGCGAGGCCATCGAAGTAGCGCTGATCGACCTGGAGAAGAGCCGCCGCCGCCTTACGGTGAACAAGGCGTCCCAGCACGACCTGAAGCAGTTGAAGCGCCGCTCGTCGTGGACTGGCGCGCAGTGGCAAGCCTTCATCTATGGTTACCAGACGGCGTTTGGCAGCGCCATCAAAGGGTTGCAGACATGAAATTAGAAATCACTCGAGGTTTGTTGCTGGTCGGCGCTCTCGCCGTGGCTACAGCCGCGGCTGCCGCCTGGCACGAACCCGCGCCGAACGTGGTGCAGATGAGCGGCGGTCATGAGTACTGCCCGACGCCTTCGGTGCTCAAGGCCGAGCGGCCGACGCGCCAGGAGGTCCAGCCGAACAAGGACATCCTGCTGCTGATGTTCGGTCTTTCCCAGGGGGGAGCCAGCCTGTCGCGCTGAGTCTCCTTGTCGAAGAAGCCCCGCCTTGGCGGGGCTTTTTCATGGGCGATGAGATCGTCGGAGGCATGGGCCGAATAAGGACCAGGCCTCATGCGCCACCTTGCCGCGGCGCGCCAGGCTTGCCCTAGGCGACCTGGAACACGTGCTTGAGGTAGTGGATGAAGTCCGGGTCCCGGCATTGCGCCTTGCCGGGCGTATCGGAGATCTTCGCCACCGGATGGCCGTTGCAGGCGCTCATCTTCACCACGATGTTCATCGGCTCGACGCCCGGCAGGTCGCAGGTGAAATGCGTGCCTATGCCGAAGCTGACGTTGATCCGGCCCTGCAACGCGCGATAGATCTTCAGGGCCCGCGGCAGGTCGAGGCCGTCGGAGAACACCAGGGTCTTGGTCAACGGGTCGATGCCCAGCTTGAGGTAGTGGGCGATGGTCTTTTCCGCCCACAGCAAAGGGTCGCCCGAGTCGTGGCGGAGGCCGTCGAAGAGCTTGGCGAAATAGAGGTCGAAGTCGCGCAGGAAGGCATCGGTGGTGATGCAGTCGGTCAGCGCGATGCCGAGCAGCCCACGGTATTCGCGGACCCAGCAGTCCAACGCGGCACTCTGGCTATCGATCAGGCGCGGACCGAGCTGCTGGTGGGCCATCAGCCATTCGTGGGCCATGGTGCCGAGGGGCTTGAGGTCGAGCTTGCGTGCCAGGTGGACGTTGCTGGTGCCGACGAAGCAGCCCGGAAAGTCCTCCTTCAGACCGCTCACCACCGCCTCGTGGACCCGATAGGAGAAGCGGCGGCGGGTACCGAAGTCGGCCATCTTGAAGCCGGCCAGTTCCTCGGCGCTGGCCTCCCGGCGCAGCCAATCGAACTTTTCCTGCAGGCGTTCGCGCGCCTGCTCGACGGTGGCGGCCGGGTAGCGGGCGCGGTTGCGCACCTCGCTGATCATCGCCAGCAGCGGCACTTCGAAGAGGATCACGTGCAGCCAGGGACCTTTCAGGCGCAGGAAGAATTCGTCGTTCTCGATGCCGGTCTGCACGTAGCGCGGGTTGAAGCGGAACAACCCGAGGAAGCGGATGAAGTCCGGCGCGAGGAAGGGAATCCGTTCGAGGAAGGCCAGTTGCTCGTCGCTGATCGCCAGGCCCGCCAGGTATTCCAGCTGTTCGCGGATGGCCGGCAGGTACAGGCGCAGGTCTTCCTGGTTGCGGCAGCGGAACTCCCACTCCACCTCGGCGTTGGGATAGTTGTGCAGCACCGCCTGCATCATGGTCAGCT
>NZ_KV800299.1:192161-241662 GCF_001810205.1 Pseudomonas sp. HMSC076A11
GCAGCACCGCCTGCATCATGGTCAGCTTGTAGAAGTCGGTATCCAGCAGGTTCTGCACGATACGTTCGGAAAAAGCGCTCTCGGCCATGCTCGTCTCACCACTGCGTTTCAGCGGGCAGTCTACTGGAGGCGGCTGCCGGCGGACATAGGATCGCGCCCGGAGGGCTGTGGGATGGGGCGACAGCGCCGGCGGACAGCGCTGTTGTCGCTGTCCGCCGTTTCCGATCAGTGTGCGTTTGCCGCTTGCGTCACGCCTGGCGGGGCATCCGGCCTGGCCACCAGGGTGTAGATGCACGGCAGGACGAACAGGGTGAACAGGGTGCCCACCGACATGCCGGTAGCGATCACGATGCCGATGTCGAAGCGACTGACCGCCCCGGCGCCGGTGGCGAGGATCAGCGGGATCACCCCGAGCACCATCGCCGCGGTAGTCATCAGAACCGGCCGCAGGCGGATCGCGGCGGCCTGCTCGATGGCCTCGCGACGCCCCAGCCCCTGTTCGTGGCGCAACTGGTTGGCGAACTCGACGATCAGGATGCCGTGTTTGCTGATCAGGCCGATCAGTGTCACCAGGCCGACCTGGGTATAGATGTTCAGGCTCGACACGCCGAGGAACAGCGGTATCAGCGCACCGCAGATCGACAGCGGCACGGTGACCATGATCACCAGCGGATCGCGGAAGCTTTCGAACTGTGCGGCGAGGACCAGGAAGATGATCGCCAGGGCCAGTCCGAAGGTGACCAGCAATGCGCTGCCTTCCTGCACGTATTGCCGGGAAGCGCCGGCGTAGTCGACGGCGAAGCCGCGCGGGGCTTCCTCGCGGGCGATCTGCTGAACCGTCTCGATGGCCTCGCCCATGCTGACGATGGGGAAGCCGGAGATGATCGCCGAGTTGAGCTGCTGGAACTGGTTCAGTTGCCGTGGCCGTGCCCGTTCGTGGGTCTCGATCAGGGTCGAGAGGGCGACCAGTTGGCCGTTGCGGCTCTTCACGTAGTAGCTGCCGAGCCAGCCGGGATTGTCGCGATAGGGGCGTTCGACCTGGGCGATGACCTTGTAGCTGCGCCCGTCGATGGTGAAGCGGTTGATCTCGCCCTCGCCGAGCAGGCTGGCCAGCGCCACCCCCAGGTCCTGCATGGAGACGCCCATCTGCGCGGCCTTCTCGCGGTCGATGTCGACCACCAGCTCGGGTTTGTCGAACGCCAGGTCGAGATCGAGGAAGGCGAACTTGCCGGACTCGCTGGCGCGCTGCTTCACCCGTTGCGCCACTTGCAGCAGCGACTCGTAGTCGTTGGCGGTGTTGAGCACGAACTGGAATGGCAGGCCCTCGCCGGTGCCCGGTAGCGACGGCAGGTTGAAGGCGAAGATCTGCACGCCGGGAATCTCGTTGAGCTTCGCCTGCACCGCATGGAGCAATTCCATCTGGCTCTTTTCGCGTTCGTCCCAGGGCTTGAGCAGCATGCCGCCGATGCCGGCCTGGACGCCGTTGTAGCCGTTGATCTGGAACGCCGAGTAATACTCCGGGAAGCTGCGGAAGATGCCTTCGAACTCGGCGGTGTAGCGATTCAGGTAGTCGAGGTTGGCGGTCTGCGGCGAGTTGGTCATGAGGAACACGATGCCCTGGTCCTCTTCCGGCGCCAGCTCCTTCTTGGTGAACATCAGCAGTACCGGGATCAGCGCCAGTACCAGCACGGCGAACACCAGGACCACCGGACGGGTGTCCAGGGTGCCGTGGAGGGCGCGCTGGTAGCGTCGCTTCAGGCCCTCGAAGATCAGGTCGAGGCGATGCGCCAGGCCCGAGGGATTCTCCTCGTGGCGCAACAGGCGCGAGCACATCATCGGCGACAGGGTCAGGGCGACGATCCCGGAAATGATCACCGCGCCGGCCAGGGTGAAGGCGAACTCCTTGAACAGGGCGCCGGTGAGGCCGGTGAGGAAACCGATCGGTGCGTAGACCGCGGCGAGGGTGATGGTCATGCTGACCACCGGCACGGCGATCTCCCGCGCGCCCACCAGGGCGGCCTCGAAGGGCGGCTTGCCCTCCTCGATGTGGCGGTGGATGTTTTCCACCACCACGATCGCGTCGTCCACCACCAGGCCGATGGCCAGGACCATCGCCAGCAGGGTCAGCAGGTTGATCGAGTAGCCCATGGCCTGCATGAAGAACAATACGCCGATCATCGACAGCGGAATGGTCACCACCGGGATCAGTACCGAACGGAACGCGCCGAGGAACAGGAACACCACCACGATGACGATCAGCACCGCCTCGCCGAGGGTCTTCACCACTTCGTCGATGGAGGCCTGGATGAAGCGCGTGGCGTCGTAGGCGATGGACACCTTGAGGTTGGGCGGCAATTGCTCTTCCAGTTCGGGCATCTTCGCCCGCACTTCCTTGATCACGTCCAGCGGGTTGGCGCTGGGCGTGCCCTTGATGCCGATGTAGACCGAGGGAATCCCATTGAACGAACTGATCGCGTCGTAGCTGGCGGCGCCCAGTTCGACCCGCGCGACGTCGCCCATCAGCACCCGGCGGTCGCCGTCGGTCTTCACCGGGATGGCGGCGAAGGCCTGGGGCGACTTGAGGTCGGTGGAAGCATTGACGCTGGTGACCACCAACTGGCCCTTCACCTCGCCGGCGGCGGCGAGGAAGTTGTACTGCTGCACCGCCTGGTTGATCTCGCCGGCGGTGACGCCGAACGCGGCCATCTTCACCGGGTCCAGCCACAGGCGCATGGCGAACACCTGGTTGCCGAGGATCTCCGCCTCGGCGATACCGGGCAGGGTCGCCAGCTTGGGCTGGATCACCCGCGACAGGTAGTCGGTGATCTGCGGGTTGTTCATCTGCTCGCTGTAGAAGCTGATGTACATCAGCGCCGAGGCGTCCGCGGCCTCCTTCTGCAGCACCGGGTCCTCGGCGTCCGGCGGCAGCTGGCTCTTCACTTCGTTGGACTTGGCCAGCAGCTCGGTGACCAGGCGATCGGTATTGGCGCCGATCCGCGCGTAGATGGAGATGGTCGAATAGTTCTGCCGGCTCACCGAGGTCATGTAGTCGATGCCTTCGGCGCTGGCCAGGCTCTGCTGCAGCGGCTGGGTGATGTAGCCCTGGATGGTCTCCGCGTTGGCTCCGGCGTAGAGCGTGGTCACCGTGATCAGCGCGTTCTCCATTTGCGGATACTCGCGGATCACCAGCTTGCTGAAGGCCTGCATGCCGAGCAGGACGATCAGCAGGCTGACCACGCTCGCCAGGACCGGACGACGGATGAACGGATCGGTAAAAGCCATGTTTCAGTCCCTTGGCAAGCCTTCCGCCACGGAGTGGGAAGGCGCGCGACTCAGTGCTCTTGCTGGAGGTCCCGCTCGGCGACGATGGCCACCGCGGCGCCGTTGTCGAGCTTCAGTTGCCCGGAAGTCACTACCTGCTCGCCGCCCTCCAGGCCTTCGAGCACCACCGCCAGGCCTTCGCGGCGTTCGCCGATCCTGACGAAGCGGCGCTCGACGACCCGTTGCGGCTGGCCCTTGTCATCCTTCGACACCTGGCCCTGCTCGTCCTTCTTCTGCCCGACGACGTAGATCGAGTCGCCGTAGAGGGTGAAGGTGATCGCCGTCTCCGGGACCACGACGCGTTGTTCCTCGCCAGGCAACATCACCTCGAGGTTGGCGAACATGCCCGGCAGCAGCTTGCCGTCCGGGTTCTCCAGGGCAGCGCGGACCTGCAGGTTGCGGGTCTCGTTGTCGACCTTGGGGTTGATGGCGGCGATCTCTGCGTCGAACACCTGGCCGGGGTAGGCGGCGACCCGGACCTTCACCAGTTGGCCGCGGCTGAGCAGGGGGAAGTCCTGCTCGGGCAGGTGGAAATCCAGGAGCAGGGTGGAAAGGTCCTGCAAGGTGGCGATCGGCGTCCCGGGCGAGACGTAGTCGCCGACGTCCACCTGGCGGATGCCGATGGTCCCGGCGAAGGGCGCGAGCACGCGCTTCTTCGCCAGCGCCGCCTTCAGCTCGGCGACGGTGGCGCTGGTCTTGGCCCACTGCGCGGCGAGACGATCGAATTCGCTTTTCGAGATGGCCTTGCTGCCGATCAGTTCGCGGCCGCGCTGGTACTCGGCCCTGGCCAGGCCGAGATCGGCCTCGGCAGTGCGCAGGGTGGCTTCCTCGACGTCGCTTTCCAACTGGATCAGCGGTTGGTCCAGCTTCACCTGGTCGCCGGAAAGGAACAGTACGTTGCGTACCGTGCCGGAGACTTCGGCGGTGAGGGTCACGCCCTGGAATGCCTTGAGGCTGCCGATGGCTGGCAGGCGGCTCTGCCAGGGACGCTTTTCGGCCAGGCTGGCGGTCACGCTGATCGGCGGTTTCGGTGCGCTGAAAAGGGCGATCTGCTGACGGATGGAGTAGACCTTGTAGCCGGCGAGAATCGCCACCACGGCGATCACCGCGGCGAGCATGATCAACATGCGGCGGAGCAACATAATCCTGGTCCCTGGTATGCCGAGAGCGCCCCGTTTCGGGGCGAATCCGACACATTACGTGCAGCTTTCAGGGCTTGTCAAAGCACAGGATTGGCGAAAGATTTCAAGCGTGTTGCAGGTCGCTTCCGACTTTCGCGGACCGGTATGGCGAGAGGTTGATGCCGCGCTCTCAGGCCAGGTGCAGGTGGTTGTCCCAGAGGCCGGAAGGCAGCTCCAGCGGTTGCGCGGCGATGCGCTCGCCCTGGCAGTCGTAGAAGCGGCAACGGCCCTGTCCGGACGTGACGACGAAGCCGTTCTTCACCGCGCCCACGCCGGCGCAGTCCGGCAACGGCGCGTCGAGGCGTACG
This sequence comes from Pseudomonas sp. HMSC076A11, assembly GCF_001810205.1. Lineage (NCBI taxonomy): Bacteria > Pseudomonadati > Pseudomonadota > Gammaproteobacteria > Pseudomonadales > Pseudomonadaceae > Pseudomonas > Pseudomonas sp. HMSC076A11. Next base: position 196,972 of record NZ_KV800299.1, read on the forward strand.
GCACCGCTGTCCAGGTCCCAGATGAAGAAACGGTTGCCGCGCGGGGCGGTCAGGGCCACCAGGCGCAGGTCGTCGTGGATCGCCACGCTGGCGGTGTACTGGGCCATCGCCAGGCGCTGCTCCTCGGCCACCGGGAAGGCTTCGAAGGGACGGCCGGGGCGCTTGATCGCCAGCAGGTCGGCATGTTCGTGGGCATCGCCCATGAACTGCTGGCCGGCGACGATGGTGCCGTCGCGACCGATCGCCAGGTGGCGGACGCTGTTCATCTGCTGCGCCAGGGTTTCCTTGGACAGCAGGTTGCCGTCGCGGCGCATCAGCACCAGGCTGGGCTCCATGGCGTCGAGGTTCATCTCGACCCGGCTTTCCGCCTCGGTACGAATGCCGCCGTTGGCCACTACCAGGGTCTCGCCGTCGGGCATCCAGGAAACCTGGTGCGGCCCGAGGCCGTGGGTGGAGATCTCGCCGCTGTGCTGCAGTCGCTCGCCGTCGAAACGGTAGACGCCGAGCACGCCGCGACCGGGATCGGTAGTGTCGTTCTCGGTGGCGTAGAGCCATTCGCCGCTCTGGTGGAACACGCCGTGGCCGTAGAAGTGGCGGTCTTTCTGCGAGACCAGGGTCTGCAGCAGGCGACCGTCGTTCAGGTCGATCAGGTAGCTTTCGGTGCCTGGCCGGCGGGCGACGAACAGCGCCAGCGGCAGGCTCGGGTGCTGGACGATGTCATGGCAGCGCTGGGCCACGCGGGTGGCGAACTGGCACTTGCCGTCCAGGCGGTAGCCCACCGCGTAATGCTGGCCATCGGCGTCGTCGCGCGCCGACAGCACCAGCGGTTGGCTACCCTGGCGGCTGAAGCTCCAGCCGCCGAAGGACAAGGCGCCGAGCAGCAGGCTGCCCAGGCCGATCACATGACGTCGCAGCATGGTGCCGACCTCAGTCGCCATCGTTGGCGTTGAAGCCCAGTTGCACGCCGAGGGCGCGGGCCAGGTCGCCTTCGTGCAGGCGGTGGACCACGTTCAGGCTGTCATAGAGGGCGTTGAGCTGGTTGCGCCCGTCTTCGCTGGCGAGCAGTTCGGAGAGCGGTTTCTGTTCCAGCGCCGCCAGCTTCGCGTGGCTTTCGGCGTAGGCGGCGTCGATCTTGCCGGCCAGGGCCTTCTGTTCGGCCGGCAGCAGGGTCTTCAGGCCCTTGCCGTCGATACCTTCCCAGAGCGCCTGGGCGCCGCTCAGGCTGGCGTCCAGGCTGGCCAGCGAGGCGTTGCTGCGCCAGGCCTCGGCCTGGTAGGGCTGGGGAATGCCCTTGCTCTGCCGGCCCAGCGGAGTACCGAGTTTCTTCTTCAGCATGTCCAGGGCGGTGACCTGGACCCGCAGCAGCTCGGCGATCGCCTCGTGGGCGTCGGCGTAGCGGTCGTTGGGGAACTTGCTCATCTGGGTGAGCATGCCGCCGTCGTTCTTCCAGCGCGCCAGGATGTCCTGGGCCAGTTGCTGCTGGTGGGTGCCGATGGCTTCCAGCAACGGGCAATAGCGGGCCTTGGTGGCGGCGTCGGCGAGGTCGATCTTGCTGTCGAAGAGGATGTATTCGTAGGCGGAGAGCCCCTGCACCACCACGCTGGCCTTGGCCAGGGCCGCGGCGTCGACCTGCGGGTTGTTCTTCAGCAACTGTTCGACCTGGCGCCCGACCAGATCCTTCTTGTCCGGCCAGAACTGCACCTGCCAGGCGCGGTTGCCCTCGGCCAGCGGGCCGATCAGCAGCGGTTGCAGCTCGGCCCAGGCCTTCTGCGCGGCGTGGAACGCGTCGCGGGCCTTGGCCAGGTCTTCCTTGCCCTGGCAGTAGGCCAGGGCGCTGCTGGCCAAGGCCTGGTCGGCCTCCACCCAGCGGCTGTAGGTCGGCAGGATCACCTGTTGCGCCAGGGCGGCACTGGTGACGGCCTGCGGGTCTTGCGGCGAGCAGGCGCCGAGGGCGATGGCGAGGCTGGTCAAGAGCAGTCGTGGGCGGAACATGTGGGCTCCTCAGAGTGAATTCAGGAAGGCCAGCAGGGCGCTGCGCTGGTCGGCGTCGAAGCCGAGCACGTGCCGCTTGGCCGCTTCGGCTTCGCCGCCGTGCCAGAGGATCGCCTCCAGCAGATTGCGGGCGCGCCCGTCGTGGAGGAACTGGGTGTGGCCGTTGACCGTTTCGGTCAGGCCGATGCCCCATAGCGGCGGGGTTCGCCAGTCCCGCCCGCTGGCGAGAAATTCCGGGCGATTGTCCGCCAAGCCGTCGCCCATGTCATGCAGCAACAGGTCGGAATAGGGACGAATCCGCTGGTTGGCCAGCTCCGGCTCGCTGGCGTCGGAACCGGTAGTGAAGGCGGGAACGTGGCAGGCCACGCAGTTGGCCTGGGCGAACAGGCGCTTGCCGGCCAGCACCTGCGGGTCGTCCACCTTGCGCCGCGCCGGGACCGCCAGGTTGCGGCTGTAGAACAGCACCTGGGCGAAGATGTTGTCGCTGACTTCCGGCTCGCCGCCGTCGGGCGCCCGGCGGCACTCGACCTGGGCGGCGCTGCAGTCGTCGTGGGGCAGCAGGCTGCTGGTCAGGCCCATGTCGTTGGCGAAGGCGTGCGCGTTCTGCTGCGGGATATTCGGCTGGCCGGCCTTCCAGCCGAAGCGGCCGAGCGCGGTGCGCTGCCGCGCGGCATCCCAGACCTGGTTGGCGCGCCCGCGGATACCGTCGCCGTTTCGGTCGTCCGGATCGGCATTGGCCAGGATCGCCTCTTCGGGAATCGCCTCGAGCAGGCCGAGCCCGATCATCGGCGGGGCGACGCGGGCGGAAAACATCGTCTGCGGATGCATCGGCCCATAGCCGAGCTGGCTGATACGCAGGATCGGCTTGCGCAGTTCGACCTCGGTGCCGTCCTCGAACCTCACCTTCAGCGGCTCGTAGTCCACCCGCACCTTGCCTTCCGGGGCGACGCCGGGAATGCCGACGTCCTGCAACTGGCCGCCGTAGGTCGGCTCGGGAATCACCCCCTGGTGCAACAGGGTCTTGCCGTCCGCAGGGCCGGCCGGGATCGACAGGCGTACCAGCATCGACACCGCGCTGACCGCGTCCGCTCCCGGCGGGTGGCCGCGGCCGTCCTTCACATGGCAGTTCTGGCAGACGTTGGTATTGAACAGCGGTCCCAGACCGTCGCGCGCGGTGGTGGAGGAAGGGGCGATGACCCAGGGGTTGCGGAAGAAACTGTTGCCCACGCTGAAGTCCAGGCGCCGGCTCGGGGCGAGGTTGGCGGAGGGCAGGGAGAAGGCGTTGCGGTCGCTTTGCAGCACCGTGGTCGCGCCCCCGGACAGGTGTTCGCCGGGCTCGGCGCGCAGCGGTTCGTCGTCGGCGCCGCATCCGCCCAGAAGGAGCGCCGTCAGGAGACAGGCAAGCGGCATGGAAGGTGACGGAAACGACATCGGCGAACATCCCGGGACTGCGTGGAAACAGCCCGCAAGCTTACCAGTTGGGGCTAATCAAAATAAGAGGGATTTGCGTTTGTAAAGGCCCGCGAAGACCGCTTTCGAGGCCCTGAAACGCAGCGTGCGGCCATGGGCCGCACGCTGTTGGCACAGGAAGGAATCAGAACTCGTGGTCGGCGTTGTCCGGCTTCAGGTCCTGGATACCCAGCTTGCCAGCGGCCTGCTCGATGGCGCCGGTCTGCTTGACCAGGGCGGCGATGGCGTCGCGGATCTTCTGCTGGCCGTCCTTGTTGTCCGGAGCGATCATCTGGTCGAAGTGCACGCCATCCTTCTCGGCGCTGTCGACGATGGCCTGCAGCTTGGCCTCGGTGTCGGCCAGGTCGGCCTTCAGGGTGTCGTTGGCGGCGGCGTCGGCCTTGGCGACCAGGTCGGCCAGGCTCGGGCCCTTGACCACGCTGCCGTCGATGCGCTTGTACTCGCCGAGGTAGATGTTGCGGATGCTCTTGCCGTTGAAGAACAGGGTGTGGTGGGTGTCGTCGCTGAAGCAGTCGTGCTCGTCTTCGGTGGAGTTGGCCTCCAGCGCGACCTTCATGCGCTCGCCGGCCAGTTCGCCGAGGGACAGGCTGCCCATGCCGAAGAACATCTTGCGCAGGCCGGTATCCACCGGTTCGGCTTCCAGCTTGGCGCGGTAGTTGTCGGCGACGCCGGCTTTCCACTGTCCGGCCATGTATTCGAGGTCGCTGACCAGCAGGTCGGTGACGGCCTTCAGGTAGGCGGCGCGACGGTCGCAATGGCCGCCGGTGCAGTCCTTGCCCTGGGCATAGTCGGTGGCGGGACGGTTGCCGGCGCCCGGACCGGTGCCGTTCAGGTCCTGGCCCCAGAGGAGGAACTCGATGGCGTGGTAGCCGGTGGCGACGTTGGCTTCGGAACCGCCCAGCTCGTTCAGGCTGGCCAGTTTCTCGCCGGTGATTTCCTTGACGTCGATCTTGTCTTCGCCGACCTGGATCTCGGTGTTGGCGACGATGTTGGCGGTGGCGCCGGGGTTGCCCAGGGCGTGCTGGTAGTCCTTGGCGACATAGTCGATCAGGCCTTCGTCCAGCGGCCAGGCGTTAACCTGTCCTTCCCAGTCGTCGATGATCGCGTTGCCGAAGCGGAAGGCTTCGCTCTGGGAGTAAGGGGTACGAGCGGCGAACCAGGCTTCCTTGGCGGCTTTCAGGGTCTCCGCGTCAGGCTTGGCGAGGAACGCGTCGATGGCTTTCTGCAGGTCCTTGGCGGTGCTCAGGGCATCGGCGAAGGTGGCTTCGGCGAGGTCCGCGTAGTTCTTGATCACCGCCTTGGCGGCGGCCTCGTCGACCTTGGCGGCCGGGGCGGCGGCGGACGCGGCGGGCTGCGTGCTGGCCGCCGGTGTTGCGGGCGCTTCGGCTTTCTTGTCGTCGCCGCAGCCGGCGAGGGAGATGGCGAGGGCCAGCAGACTGGCGGTGGCCAGGGGCATACGAGTCATGGCGGATTCCTTTGCTTTATTGGTGGCGTGCCGAAGCGGCGTGCGCTTGTCGGAAACACCCGCGAGGGCGTTAAAAAACCGCCACATAATGCGAAAGATTTGCATTTTTGAAAAGGGCGCAGCGTGATCGCCGTCGTGCCTGGACATGTCGGGCGCAGCTAGAATGCCAGTATCTTCGTCCGGAGCTCCGTCCATGAGTCTGACCGCTATCGCTTTCTGGGTTGTCCTGCTGCTGCTCGCCGGCTACGCGGTGGTGCTCTACAACGGCCTGGTACGGCTGAAGCACGCCGTGGGCAAGGCCTGGGCCAACATCGACGTGCTCCTCAAGCAGCGCCATGACGAGCTGCCGAAGCTGGTCGAGGCCTGCAAGCAATACATGCAGCACGAGCGCGCCACCCTGGAGCGGGTCATCGCCGCCCGCAACGCCGTCGCCAGCGCCCGCGAGCGCGCCGACGTGAATGCCCTGGGCAAGGCCGAGAGCGGCCTGCGCGCCGGCCTGGGGCAGCTCTTCGCACTGGCCGAGAACTACCCGCAGCTCAAGGCCAACGAAAGTTTCCAGTTCCTTTCCCAGCGCATCAGCGGCCTGGAGAACGGGATCGCCGATCGCCGCGAGCTGTACAACGAGGCGGTGAACCTGAACAACGTGCGCATCGAGCAATTTCCCGACCTGCTGATCGCCCGTGTCGCTGGCTTCAAGGCCGCCGAGCTGTTGCAGTTCAGCGAGGCGGAGAAGGCCGACGTCGATCTCAAGGCCCTGTTCGGCTGAGATGGACTTCGACCTGCGCTGGCTGTTCATCGCCGCCAGCCTGGGGCTCTGCGCCTGGGCCGGCTGGCAGTTCGTGCACCGCCTTGCCCGGGCGCGTCTGCTCGGCGACGTACCGACCTCGCGGATCCGTTCGGCGGCGCAGGGTTTCGTCGAACTCTACGGGGTGCTCGAGGAGGGCCCGGAAGGCCCGCTGCAGGCTCCCTTGACCGGCAAGCCGTGCCTGTGGTGGCGCTACCGCATCGAAGTCGAGGAAAAGCGCAGCGGCCGCGAGAAGGCCTGGCGCACCGTCGACAAAGGTGCCAGCGAGTCGCCATTCGGCTTGCGCGATGCCACCGATGCCTGCCTGGTCGACCCACGCGGCGCCGAGGTGCGACCCTTGACCCAGCAGCGCTGGGAGGCTTTTCGCGAAGCACCGATCGATACCCTGCGACTGCTGGAGAGCTTCGGCACCCTGGTCGGCGGAGAGCGGCTCTACCGCTACACCGAGGAGCGCCTGCATGCCGGCGAGCCGCTCTATGCGCTGGGCGAATTCCGCAGCAGCGGTGGCGGTCGCCAGGGACTCGATGCCGAACGGGCGCAGGGTGCGGTGATCCGTGAATGGAAGGGCGATTTCCACGGCCTGCTGGCGCGCTTCGACAGCGACGGCAACGGCGAGCTGGACGAGCGCGAATGGAACCGGGTGCGCCTGGCGGCACGGCTGGAGGCCGAGGATCGGCATCGGGCAAGCAGCGCCGCGCCGACCCGCCACCGGCTCGGCAAGCCGGGGGAGGCGCATCCCTTCATTCTCTCCAGCCAGGGCGAGGACGATCTCGCCGTGCAACTGCGCCGCCAGGCGGCGGGGGCCGCGTTGCTCTGCCTGGGCAGCGCGCTATTGGCGGGCTGGCTGTTCAGCCGCCTGTTCTGATCAGGGTCGTTCGCTGCTGGTGGCCTGGCTCAGGCGTCGCGCCTGCTTGAGGTACTGGGTCAGTTCCCTGGCCGGCAGCGGCTTGCTGTACAGGTAGCCCTGACCTTCGTTGCAACCTTCGGCGATGATGTACGCCTCCTGCTCGGCGGTTTCCACGCCCTCGGCGATCACCTGCATGCCCAGGCTCTTGCCGAGCTGGATGATGGCGCGAACGATGGTCGCGTCGTCCTCGTCCTGCAGCAGGTCCTGGACGAAACTCTTGTCGATCTTGATCTTGTCCAGCGGCAGGCTCTTCAGGTAGCTCAGCGAGGAATAGCCGGTGCCGAAATCGTCGATGGCGATCAGCGCGCCGGCGCGGCGCAGGCTGAGGAGGTGCTGGGCGGCAGTGGAGATGTCCTCCATCAGGCCGGTCTCGGTGACTTCCAGCTCCAGGCTGCGCGCCGGCAGGCGGTAGACCTGCAGCAGGTTGCTGACCACCCGTGGCAGGGCGTTGTGGTGGAGCTGCACGGTGGAAAGATTGACCGCCATGCGCAGGTCGTCGAAGCCCTGGTCGTGCCATTCGCGCAACTGCCGGCAGGCCTGGTCGAGCACCCACTCGCCGATGCTGAAGATGCTGCCGTTCTGTTCCGCCAGCGGGATGAACAGGTCCGGCGGGACGAAGCCGTGCAACGGATGTTGCCAGCGCAGCAGCGCCTCGACGCCGACCACGCGGTGGTCGCGGTAGTCCACCTGCGGCTGGTAGACGAGGTGCAGCTCGTGGCGCTGCAGGGCGTCGCGCAGGTCCTTTTCCAGTTCCCGGCGGCGACGCATCTCGCTGTCCACGCTGGCGATGTAGAACTGGTAGCGGTTGCGCGAGCGGGTCTTGGCCAGGGTCATGGTCTGCTCGGCCTTCTGCAGCAGTTTCTCCGTGGTCTCGCCGTCCTCGGGGAACAGGGTGATACCGATGGTGGCGCGCAGGCGCACCTCGTGCTGGTCGATCTCGAACGGCGCTTCCAGGCCGTCGAGGATGCTCTGCGCCAGTTCGGCCGCCTCGTAGGGTTGCTCGATGTCGGCCTGGACCAGGGCGAACTGGTCGCCGCCCAGGCGCGCCAGCGAACCGAGCCGCGCGCTGTGCCCGCGCAGGCGGTCGGCGAGGGCGATCAGCAACTGGTCGCCGAGCTGGTAGGTGTACTGCTCGTTGATCCCCTTGAAATCGTCGAGGCCCAGGCACAGCACTGCCACCCGGCGCTGCTGGCGGCCGGCGCCGTCGAGGATCTGGTCGAGTTGCTGTTGCAGCAACTGGCGGTTCGGCAGGCCGGTGAGGAAGTCGTACTGGGAAATGCGCAGCAGGTTGTCTTCGGCCTCGCGGCGCAGGTGGCTGTTGCTTTCGATCGAGGCGAGCAACTGGTTGGCGGTGGTCACCCAGAGCCCCAGCTCGTTGCGTTCGTGCCCCTTGAGCAGCGGCAACTGGTGCTGGCTGGGGCGGTCGGGATTGATGCTGACCAGGTGCTCGATGATCTTCGACAGCGGCTTGGTCAGCATCCAGTGGTAGACCAGGAACAGCACCAGGCCCATGGCCAGGGCGCGGAGAATGCCGGAGATGAAGATGATTTCCGAAGTGGTGACGAAGTTCTCGCCGTAGGGCGCGGTGTCCAGGGTGATCTTCAGGTCGCCGTAGTATTCGCTATAGGGCGGGCGGCCGATCAGTCGAATGCTGAAGGTGCGTTCCTGGCCGAGGATCGGGTCGGTCAGCCAGCGCGTCGGCAGGTCCAGCAGCGGCCTGGATTTCTCCGCCAGCATCGGCTCGCCGGGATGGCCGATGCTCGCCTGGCGCACCGCCTCGTGCTGGAACAGGCCTTCGAGGACCTGCATCGCCATTTCCCGGTCGAGGCTGTAGACCGCCTGGGTGGAAGGGTCGCGGACCATCGCGAGGATGCGTTGGGCGTCGCTGCTCACCGCCTGCTTGGCCTTGTAGGCGTCGAAGACGATCTGCGCGCAACTGAGCACTACGCCAACGGCCAGCGCCGCCAGTAGCACGACACGCAGCAGCTTGAGCGAGAGGCTGTGTCGGGAGTCCAGTTTCAAGGGGCCTTCCTTGTTCGTCGCCAGGGCGAAAGACAAGCCGGTAGGAAGAGCTTGTTTACCTCAAGAGGCTATCACGAGCGAAGGTCTACCAGTTCCTGAGGGTAGACGATGGCTCCTGGACCGCAGATTAAAACGAAAAAGCCCGGCGAATGCCGGGCTTTTTCGTGGTTCTGATCAGACTCAGGCAGCGAAATTCTTCGCTACGAAGTCCCAGTTGACCAGGTTCCAGAACGCCTCGACGTACTTCGGACGCAGGTTGCGGTAGTCGATGTAGTAGGCGTGTTCCCACACGTCGCAGGTCAGCAGCGGGGTGTCGCCGCTGGTCAGCGGGTTGCCGGCACCGATGGTGCTGGCCAGGGCCAGGGAGCCGTCGGCCTTCTTCACCAGCCAGCCCCAGCCGGAACCGAAGGTGCCGACGGAAGTCTTGGTGAACTCTTCCTTGAACTTGTCGAAGGAGCCGAAGGCGGCGTTGATGGCGTCGGCCAGGGCGCCGGTGGGCTGGCCACCGCCGTTCGGGCTCAGGCAGTTCCAGTAGAAGGTGTGGTTCCACACCTGGGCGGCGTTGTTGAAGATGCCGCCGGAGGAGCTCTTGACGATCTCTTCGAGGCTCTTGCCTTCGAACTCGGTACCCGGGATCAGGTTGTTCAGGTTCACCACGTAGGTGTTGTGGTGCTTGTCGTGGTGGTATTCCAGGGTTTCTGCGGAAATGTGCGGCTCAAGGGCGTTCTTTTCGTAAGGCAGCGGCGGCAATTCGAAAGCCATGGTGTCTCTCCTATTCTTCCTCAGGTCAGGACTGGCGCGGCTAGCGCGCGACCGGTTCACGGGGCCGGTCCGATGCCTGTCCGGGAGCCCGTCCTGGATCCCCGGGGGGACGTTCGGCGGAGCGCTCCGGAAAGGGCGCCGGGTGCGACTCGGAGCCTAGGCTCCCAGTGCCGCGAACTCCGGATCATAGCACCCGTGTCGGGGCATATCCACGCAGCAACTGTAGGGGCAAAGGCCGGCGGCGGCGCGCTGCGACGGGCTTCTGCAAGCTCGCCGGCGAACACCGCCACATTCTCTCTGGACTGCCTGGCGGCGCGAGGGTTCGCTCGGGAAGACGGAAACCGCGTTATCCCCGGAACAGCAGTTGCGCGGCCATGCCCAGCATCATGGCCGCCACCATCAGGTCGAGCAGGCGCCAGGTGGCCGGGCGCGCCAGCCAGGGGGCCAGCCATGCCGCGCCGAGGGCGAGGGCGAAGAACCACATCAGCGAGGCGCTGGCCGCGCCGAGGGCATAGGCGCCCGGCGCGGCCTGCTGGGCGCCGAGCGAACCGATAAGAAGTACGGTATCGAGATAGACGTGGGGGTTGAGCAGGGTGACCGCCAGTGCCGCCAGAAGCACCGCCTTGCGCGAGCGTGGCCCGGTTTCCGCGGCGTTGCCGAGGGCGTCCGGGCGCAACGCGCGAAGCAGCGCCTTGAGCCCGTACCAGGTCAGGAAGGCGATCCCGCCCCAGCGGGCGATGGCCAGCAGCGTCGGGTTTTCCAGCAGCAGCTTGGCCAGGCCGAACACGCCGAGGCTGACCAGCACCGCGTCGCAGAACACGCAGAGCGCGGCTACCGAGAGGTGATGCTCGCGGCGCAGGCTCTGCGCGAGGACGAAGGCATTCTGCGCGCCGATGGCGATGATCAGGCCGGCAGCCACCAGGATGCCGTTGAGATAGCTCTGCCACATGTCAGTGTGCCTCCGCCGCCAGCCGCTGGAGCACGGCGAGGGCGCGCCGGCCCTCGTCGCGGGCGACGAACAGGTGGTCGTGGAAATAGCCGGCCATCACGTTGCAACTGATCCCGGCTTCGGCCAGCGCCGTGGCGAAGGCGGCGGTCAGGCCCACCGCCGCCAACGAGGAGTGCACCGTCAGGGTGATCCAGGCCGCCACGTATTCGTAGGGCAGGCCCGGGCGTTCGGCCTGCCGGCGTTCGAGCACCAGGGTCAGGCCCTCGCGCTCGCGGAAGCTGGCGAGCGGCTCGGCGCCGTTCGGCAGCGCGCCAGCGGCGCAGGTACAGAACACATAGTCGCCGGGATTGAGTTCGGGAGTGAGCGTGCGCAGCAGGGTGCGCAGCGAGGTTTCGCCAGCCATGGTCGGTCCGCGTCGGGTGGATCGGAAAAGTGCTGGCGAGTGTGGCCGCGGGCGGTTTATAAGGAAAACGAATCCTGCTGATCTCTCATTAGGAAAACTGATTTTGTTCGACTACAAGTTGCTCGCCGCGCTGGCCGCAGTGGTGGAGCAGGGCGGTTTCGAGCGCGCCGCACAGGCGCTGGGGCTGTCGCAGTCGGCGGTATCGCAGCGGATCAAGCTGCTCGAGGCGCGGGTCGGCCAGCCGGTCCTGGTGCGCGAGACGCCGCCGCATCCCACCGATCTCGGGCGCCGCCTGCTCAACCATGTGCAGCAGGTGCGGCTGCTGGAGGGCGACCTGCAGCGCTGGGTGCCGAACCTGGATGAAGGCGGTGCCCCGGAACGCCTGCGCATCGCTCTCAACGCCGATAGCCTGGCGACCTGGTGGGCCGCCGCGGTGGGCGATTTCTGCGCCGAGCGGCGGGTGCTGCTGGACCTTGTGGTGGAGGACCAGGAGGTCGGGCTCAAGCGCATGCGCGCGGGCGAAGTGGCGGGCTGCGTCTGCGGTAGCGCGCGGCCGGTGGCCGGCGCGCGTTCGCTGCTGCTCGGAGCCATGCGTTATCGCGGCCTGGCCAGCCCGGATTTCATTGCCCGGCACTTTCCCCGCGGGGTCGAGGCGGCCGCCCTGGCCGGCGTGCCGGCGATCGTGTTCGGCCCGGACGACCTGCTGCAACACCGCTTTCTCAAGGACCTCGGCGTCGAGGGCGGTTTCATCCACCACCTCTGCCCGTCCTCGGAAGGTTTCGTCCGCCTCACCGCCGGCGGTCTCGGCTGGGGCCTGGTGCCGGAGCGCCAGGTGCAAGGCGAGCTGGCGCGCGGCGAACTGGTCGAGCTGCTGCCCGGCCAGGTCATCGACGTACCGTTGTACTGGCACTACTGGCGCAACGGCGGCGAACTGCTCGCGTCGCTCACCGAGCACCTGCTCGCCCGCGCCGGCGACGGCTTGGTGCGGGTGTCAGGCTGATCAGCCGATGACGGTGATTCGTCCGGAGCCGGGCAACGATTCGACGCAGCGCGCGCCGAGCAACCGCGATGGCGTGAAGTAGCCGCCGGGACCCTGGTAGTCCAGCAGGTGGCGCACTGCCAGGAGCACGCCGTGCAGGGTCAGGTCGTACACGTTGGCCGTCTCCAGGCGCGCCGTGCGGCGTTCGCCGCGGGCGTTGCGCGCCTCGCCCCAGACCCAGGTGCGCAGGCGCTCGCGGGCCGCCTGGTCGGGGCCGGCGATGCGTTTGTCGACCTGCCCCTTGAGCCAGTCCTGGACCCGTTGCCGACCGAACAGCGGACGCAGCGGGTCGATCAGGCGCATGCCCAGGGCCAGCAGCGGCGGCGCCGGCAGGTAGACCTCGATGTCCGGGATGCCGGTGCTGTAGTAGGCGGTGGCCACGTCGCCCCAGGGAATCGTCACGGCGTGCCGCAGGCCGCGGCCGAAATCGATGTCGCGGCGCTTGTAGCCCAGGGGCACGTCGCGCAGGCGGCCATTCTCGCGGATCTTGCCGCCGAACTTGAGGCCTTCGACGCTGGTCTTCGCGGTTCCCGTCGAAAGCCCGCTGCCGGTGTCGAAGCCCAGCGCCAGCCGTTGCGCGTCCGGCAGCGCCTCCTTCAGGCAGGCGGCCAGGCAATCGGTGGGGATCACATCGAAGCCCACGCCCGGGCAGACCACGATGCCGGCCTCGCGGGCCTCGGCGTCGCCGACGTGGGCCTGCTCGAACACCGCGATCTCTCCAGTTATATCCACGTAGTGGGTGCCGGCGGCGCGGCAGGCGGCGATCATCGGCGTGCTGGTGGCGGAGAACGGACCGGCGCAATGGGCCACCACCTTCATCTGGTCCAGGGCTTCGCGGCAGGCCTGCGGATCCCCCAGGTCGAAGACCCGGCACTCCAGCCCGAGCTGGCTGCCGAGGGCGTGCAGGGCGGCCGGGTTGCGTCCGCCGAGGAGCGGCGTCAGGCCCTCGCGCTGCGCCTGTTCAGCGACCAGCCGGCCGGTGTAGCCGTTGGCGCCGTAGATCATCCAGTGACTGGCCATGGTGCGTCTCCCAGCGTGCAGGTGGCTTTCAGGTTAGACCTTGTAGCGCGCAGCGCCGCTTCTGTCGCCCAACGCAAGTCGTGCCGGCGGCCCGCAAGGTCGTTGTTCTGGCATGCTGTGCCAGTGGTGGCGCGGCTCCGGGTTGCTAGAGTCGCGGCACAAGAAGAACAACGGGAGAAACGCAATGCGGATTCTGGTAACGGGGGCGACGGGCTTCATCGGCGGGCGTTTCGCTCGCTTCGCCCTGGAGCAGGGCCTGTCGGTACGGGTCAGCGGTCGTCGTGCGGACGCGGTGGAACATCTGGTGGCGCGGGGCGCCGAGTTCGTTCCCGGCGACCTCGCCGACCCGGCGCTGGTCCTGCGCCTCTGCGAGGATGTCGAGGCGGTGGTGCATTGTGCCGGCGCGGTCGGAGTCTGGGGGCCGCGCGAACGCTTCCTGGCGGCCAACGTCGGGCTTGCCGAGAGCGTCGTCGAGGCCTGCATGCGGCAAAAGGTGCGGCGCCTGGTGCATCTGTCGTCGCCGTCGATCTATTTCGACGGGCGCGACCACCTGGACCTGAACGAAGAGTACGTACCCCGGCGTTTTTCCGACCATTACGGGGCGACCAAGTACCAGGCCGAGCAACTGGTGCTCAGCGCCCGCGACCTGGGCCTGGAAGTGTTGGCGCTGCGTCCGCGCTTCGTGGTCGGCGCCGGCGACACCAGCATCTTCCCGCGAATGATCCAGGCCCACCGCAAGGGACGCCTGCGGATCCTCGGCAACGGCCTGAACCGGGTCGACTTCACCAGCGTGCACAATCTCAACGACGCGCTGTTCAGTTGCCTGCTGGCCGGCGAGCCGGCGCTGGGCAAGGTCTACAACATCAGCAACGGGCAGCCGGTACCGTTCTGGGATGCGGTCAACTACGTGATGCGCCAGCTCGACCTGCCGCCGGTCGGCGGTCACCTGCCGTATGCCGTCGGCTATGGCCTGGCGGCGCTCAACGAAGGCGTCTGCCGGATCCTGCCGGGGCGCCCGGAGCCGGTGCTGTTCCGCCTGGGCATGGCGGTGATGGCGAAGAACTTCACCCTGGACATCAACCGCGCCCGCGAATACCTCGACTACGACCCGCGGGTCAGCCTGTGGACCGCGCTCGACGAGTTCTGCGCCTGGTGGCGCGCCCAGGGACTCTGATCAGCCGCGCAGCGGGCCGGCGTATTGTCGGCTCGGCGCCTGCGCGGGCAACAGGGAAGGTTCCGCCGGCGGCAGCGCGACCCCGCTGAGCCTGCCGAGGCGCTGTCCCAGCTCCCGCGTCGTCGCATCGCCGGAGCGGGCGCAGGCCGCCTGCATCGCGGCGATCGCATCGCGTTGCTGGAAGTGGATATCCAGCGCCTGTTCCTCGCGCAGGCGTCGGCGCACGGCGCGCATGCAATCCAGCAAGGATTTGTTCAACTCCATGCATCCTCCGGCTCTCGAATCTGCCCGGCAATGCCCAGGCAAGCGACGTGCCATGCGGGCCGCGGACCAGCGCCGGCGTACGGGGCGGGGAACCGCTGGCGGCCTGCGGCGGTCTGTGCCGGACAGCGTTCGCTCCGTCTTGGGGCGCACGGCTTCGCGGTGGAGCGCCCCGGTCCGGCAATTTGCTTCGAGCAGACGCTGAAGGGGCGGGGCCGAACCGATATAATGCGCCATTCGGCCCTTTCTCCAGGCCTCCGGCAGGATGCCGTTCCCCTTCACAGGTTTTCACCATGCGTAACGATGCTTTCGACGAACTCGACGATGTGCCCAGCCTGACCACCGATGCTGCCGACCGTGATGAATTCGGCCACCACCCGCGGCACGTCTACGAACCGGAGCAGCGCCGGGTCGTCGACACCAAGGAGCGCCGTCCGGCCTCTACCGGCCCGCTCTGGGCCCTGCTCGGGGCGATGCTGATCGCCCTCGCCGGGGTGGGTTGGTGGAGCCACCAGCAAATCAGCCTGATGGAACAGCAGTTGGTGGCGACCCAGGAAAGCTTCGTAAGGATCAGCGAGGAAGCCGCCGGGCGCCTCGACGACATTCGCGGCAAGGTGGTCGCCAGCGAGTCCAGCGTCACCAGCGAACGCGAGGCTCTGCGCCTGCAGGTCAAGCAACTGCAGGAGAAACTCGGCAGCCAGGAACGCCAGCAGGCCGATGTGAGCAACCAGTTCGGCGGCCAGGGCAAACGCCTCGACCAACTGGCCAGCGATCTCAAGGCCCAGCAGGAAAGCGCGGCGCAACTGGTCGCGCAACTGGACGGCAAGCTGCAGACACTGGCCGCCGAACAGGAGAAGCTGAAAGCCCTGCAGGTCGAACTGGGCAAGACCAACGAGCAACTCAAGGCCCTCGGCGGCGATGTCGCGGCGCTGAAGAAGCAGGGCAACCCGAGCCAGACGATCAAGGGTATCCAGGATGACCTGCTGGTATTGCGCAGCCAGCTCGACAACCGCCCGGCCCAGGGCGGCAATACCGCCGAGTTCGACGCCTTCCGCACCCAGGTGATGCGCAACATCAACACCCTCCAGGCCCAGGTGCAGAACCTGCAGCAGCAGCTCAATACCCGCTGACCCCTTGCGCCGCCAGCCGCCCGTCGCACCGGGCGCTGGCGGCGACAGTTCGCCGCGCCCGGCGAAAATCCCCGCTTCCATTGCTCTGGATCAGCGAATCCGCTGCTCCTCCACTCCGATACTGCGTCCTTAAGCGAGCCTTAAGTGAGAGTCGTTTAGATTCTCGGTCACCGGCCAGGGAGGCCATTGGTCCCTTCCTCTGCCTGGAATCCGCCATGAGCGCACTGCAACCGTCCCGTTCCTACCGCATCACCGGTTATTCCCCCGCCATCAGCAACGGCTATCGCCAACGCCTGTTCTCCATGGGGCTTCTGCCCGGCGCGGCGCTGCGCGTGGTGCGCATCGCCCCGCTGGGCGACCCGATCCAGGTCGAGACCCGCCAGACCAGCCTGGCGCTGCGGCGCAAGGACCTCGCCCTGCTGACCCTCGTCCCGCTCGACTGACCCCGCCCGGAATCCCCATGACCGCATTGACCCTCGGCCTGATCGGCAATCCCAACTCCGGCAAGACCACCCTGTTCAACCAGCTCACCGGCTCGCGCCAGCGGGTCGGCAACTGGGCCGGCGTCACCGTGGAGCGCAAGGAGGGTGCGTTCCATACCGTCCGTCACGCGGTACGCCTGGTCGACCTGCCCGGCACCTATTCGTTGACCAGCGTTTCCGCCCAGGCCTCGCTGGACGAGCAGATCGCCTGCCGCTACATCGCCAGCGGCGAAGTGGACGTGCTGGTCAACGTGGTGGATGCGGCGAACCTGGAGCGCAACCTGTACCTCACGGTGCAACTGCGGGAGATGGGCATCCCCTGCATCGTCGCGCTGAACATGCTCGACATCGCCCGTAGCCAGCGCATCCGCATCGATATCGACGGTCTGGCGCGGCGTCTCGGCTGCCCGGTGGTGCCGCTGGTATCCACCCGCGCCGATGGCATCGACGAACTGAAGGCGGCCATCGACTCCCTACAGCTCCCGCAGGCGGCGCTGGCGGTGGATTACCCACCGGCCATCCAGGCGCAGGTCGGCTACCTCCTGGAAACGCGCGCTCCGGCGGCCTCGGCCATCGAGCCGCGCTGGCTGGCGTTGCAGGCGCTGGAAGGCGACATCTTCAACGGCCCGGCGCTGGGCTTGCCGCCCGCCACCCTGGAACAGGCGCGCCGGGGCTGCGGCGAGGAGCCCGAGCTGGCGATCGTCGATGCGCGCTACCGGCTTATCGGCGAGATCTGCGCGGCGGTCTGCGACCACCAGCAGGCTCAGCCGCACCGGCTGACCCAATGGCTCGACCGGGTCGTCCTGAATCGCTGGCTGGGTCTGCCGATCTTCCTACTGGTGATGTACCTGATGTTCTTCTTCGCCATCAACATCGGCGGGGCGCTACAGCCGATCTTCGACAAGGGCTCGTCGGCGATCTTCATCGACGGCATCCAGTGGCTGGGTATCCGCTTCGGCCTGCCCGATTGGCTCACGGTGTTCCTCGCCCAGGGCATCGGTGGCGGGGTCAACACGGTGTTGCCGCTGGTGCCGCAGATCGGCTTGATGTACCTGTTCCTCTCGCTGCTCGAGGATTCCGGCTACATGGCCCGCGCGGCCTTCGTCATGGACCGCCTGATGCAGGCGCTGGGCCTGCCGGGCAAGTCGTTCGTGCCGCTGATCGTCGGTTTCGGCTGCAACGTACCGTCGATCATGGGCGCGCGGACCCTGGACGCGCAGCGCGAGCGGCTGATTACCATCATGATGGCGCCGTTCATGTCCTGCGGCGCGCGCCTGGCGATCTTCGCCGTATTCGCCGGGGCCTTCTTCGGCCAGGGCGGCGCGCTGGTGATCTTCTCCCTGTACCTGCTCGGCATCGTCGTGGCGATCCTCACCGGGCTGTTGCTCAAGCACACCTTGATGCGCGGCGAGGCCTCGCCGTTCGTCATGGAACTGCCGCTGTACCATGTGCCACACCTTAAGAGCCTGCTGCTGCAGACCTGGTCGCGCCTGCGCGGCTTCGTGGTGCGGGCCGGCAAGGTGATCATCCTGGTCAGCCTGGTGATCGGCGGCCTGAACAGCATCACCCTCGACGGCAAGCCGGTGCAAGGCGACATCGGCCATTCCGCGCTGGCCAGCGTCAGCCAGCGTCTCACTCCGCTGCTGGCGCCGCTCGGGGTGCAGCCGGACAACTGGCAGGCCACCGTCGGCCTGGTCACCGGGGCGATGGCCAAGGAAGTGGTGGTCGGCACCCTGAACACCCTCTACACCGCCGAGCAGATCCAGGGCGAGGCCTTCGACTACGAAGGCTACGACCTGCCCGGGCAACTGCGCGACGCCCTGGTCGAGACCTGGGACGGCCTGGTCGATACCTTCAGCCTCAGCGTGCTGGCCAACCCGGTGGAGGCGAGCATGGCCGACGGCGACATGGAGACCGGCTCGATGGGCACCATGGCGAGCAAGTTCGGCAGCCCCATCGCGGCCTACAGCTATCTGGTCTTCGTCCTGCTCTACGTGCCCTGCGTGACCGCCATGGGCGCGATCGCCCGGGAAAGCAGCAAGGGCTGGATGGCTTTCTCGGTGCTCTGGGGGCTGAACGTCGCCTACTCGCTGGCGACCCTCTGCTACCAGGTCGCCACCTTCGCCGCGCACCCCGAGCGTAGCGTCCTGACCATCGCCGTGGTGCTGCTCTTCAACCTGATCCTGATGACCTGCCTGCGTCTGTTCGGCCGCGAGCAGGTACTGCAACTGCCAGGCCGAATGGCCGATGCCCCGAGCGGGCAGGGAGGATGTCACTGATGGCGACACTCATGCAGATCCGCGCCGCCCTGGAAGACGGCCAGGCGCGTGGGCTGAAACAGCTCAGCCGCCAGGTGGACGCGCCGCCGGCGCTGGTGGAGGCGATCCTGGAGCGGCTGATCGCGCTCGGCAAGGTCGAGCGGGTGGCTGCGCAAAGCTCGGGCGGTTGCGGCGGCGGTTGCAAGGGCTGCGCCCAGCGCGATCCGTGCGCGGAGCCGGAGCCGTATTTCCGCCTGCGCTAGACGGGCAAAGCACAGAGCCCGCCACGGCAAGCGTGGCGGGCTCTTCCTGGCTGGCGCGATCAGGCCAGGGTCGGATAGTCCAGGTAGCCTTCGGGACCGCCGGTATAGAAGGTTTCCGGGCGCGGCGGGTTCAGTTCGGCGCCTTGGCGCAGGCGTTCGACCAGGTCCGGGTTGGCGATGAAGGGGACGCCGAAGGCCACCGCATCGGCGTCGCCCTTGGCCAGGATGGCGTTGGCGCTGTCGAGGGTGAACTGCTCGTTGGCGATGTAGGGTCCGCCGAAGGCTTTCTTCAGGGCTACGCCGATGCTGTCGTCGGCCTGCGCTTCGCGGGCGCAGATGAAGGCGATGCCGCGCTTGCCCAGCTCACGGGCGACATGGCTGAAGGTTTCCAGGCGGTTGGAATCGCCCATGTCGTGGGAGTCGGCACGCGGCGCCAGGTGTACGCCGACGCGCTGGGCGCCCCATACGGAGATCGCCGCGTCGGTGACTTCCAGTAGCAGGCGCGCGCGGTTCTCGATGGAGCCGCCGTAGCGGTCGGTGCGCTTGTTGGTGCTGTCCTGGAGGAACTGGTCGAGCAGGTAGCCGTTGGCGCCGTGGATCTCCACGCCGTCGAAGCCGGCGGCCTTGGCCCGCTCGGCGCCCTGGCGGTAGGCCTCGACGATGTCGGCGATCTCCTCGGTGTCCAGCGCGCGCGGGGTGACGTAGGGACGCTTCGGGCGCACCAGGCTGACGTGCCCCTCGGCGGCGATGGCGCTCGGCGCCACCGGCAGCTCGCCATTCAGGTAGAGCGGATCGGAAATCCGCCCGACGTGCCAGAGTTGCAGGAAGATGCGCCCGCCGGCGGCGTGCACCGCCTTGGTCACGTTGCTCCAGCCACGGACCTGGTCATCGGACCAGATGCCGGGGGTGTCGGGGTAGCCCACGCCCATCGGCGTGACCGCGGTGGCCTCGCTGAGGATCAGGCCGGCATCGGCGCGCTGGGCGTAGTACTCGGCCATCAGGGCGTTGGGCACGCGGCCTTCATCGGCGCGGCAGCGGGTCAGCGGCGCCATGACGATGCGGTTGGGCAGCTCGAGGTCGCCGAGCACGATGGGATCGAACAGAGTAGCCATGGAACATCCTCCACTAGGGAATAGACGGACAGGGGATCAATCGAGGACCGGCTGCGCCTGGGCGCGGCCGTTTCCGGAAAAGGCGATCAGGGTGGCCAGCAGCGCCAGCGCGGCCAGCGCGGCGGCGGCCAGCGGCACGCGGGTCAGGCCCAGGCCGTGGTCGATGACGCTGCCGCCGACCCAGGCGCCGAGCGCGTTGCCGACGTTGAAGGCGCCGATGTTCAGGGTCGCCACCAGGTTCGGCGCGGCATGCCCGACGCGGACCACGTTGACCTGCAGCGCGGGCACCGCGGCGAAGGCGGCGGCGGCCCAGAAGAACAGGGTGATTTCCGCCGGCAGCAGGGCCTGGCTGGTCCAGCTGAACAGCGCCGAGACCAGCGCCATGGCGGCGAACACCGCGGCCATGGTGGTGCCCAGGCGCCAGTCGGCGAGGCGGCCGCCGATCACGTTGCCGACGGTCAGGCCGACGCCGATCAGCAGCAGGGTCCAGGTCACGCCGCGCGGGCTGACCCCGGTGACTTCGCCGAGCAGCGGCGCGACGTAGGTGAACAGGGCGAACATCGAGGCGGCGAACAGCACGGTGGTGCCCAGGGCCAGCCACAGCGACGGGTTCTTCAGCGCGGACATTTCCTGGCGCAGGTCGACCTTCTCTTCCTCGCGGTCGTTTGGCAGCACCCTGGCCAGGCCGACGAAGGCGACCACGCCGATCAGGGTCACCACCCAGAAGGTCGCGCGCCAGCCGGCTTCCTGGCCGAGCGCGGTACCCAGCGGCACGCCGAGCACGTTGGCCAGGGTCAGGCCGGTGAACATCAGGGCCACGGCGGAAGCGCGGCGGTTCGGCGCTACCAGGCTGGCGGCGACCACCGAGCCGATGCCGAAGAAGGCGCCATGGCAGAGCGCGGTGACGATCCGCGCCAGCATCAGCAGGCCGTAGTTGGCGGCCACCGCGCAGAGCAGGTTGCCGACGATGAAGATGCCCATCAGCGCGAGCAGGGCTTTCTTGCGCTCCAGGCGGGCGGTGGCCATGGCCATCAACGGGGCGCCGAAGGCCACGGCGAAGGCGTAGCCGCTGATCAGCCAGCCGGCGCTGGGAATGGATACCCGCAGGTCGCCGGCGACCTGCGGCAGCAGGCCCATGATGACGAATTCGGTGGTACCGATGGCAAAGGCGGATAAAGCGAGGACGAGAAGAGACGCCGGCATCGGTCGAGCTCCTGGACTGCGAGGTGGTGGGGTGGAAGCGAGTGCTGCTTACAGCTCGTCGCCGAGTTGGTCGAGGAAGGCCTGGATGGTCTCCTCGTTGCGCTTGAAGAAGTTCCACTGGCCGACCCGGCGGCTGGTCACCAGACCGGCGCGTTGCAGGGTGGCGAGGTGTACCGATACGGTGGACTGGGAGAGACCGGTACGCTGGTCGAACTTGCCGGCGCAGACGCCGATCTCGAACGGGTGGTCCTGCTCGACGAAGTACTTCTCCGGTTCCTTCAGCCAGCGCAGCATGTCGCGTCGCACCGGGTGGGAGAGAGCCTTGATGATTTCGTCGATGTCCAGTGGCATGGCGGTGGTCCGTTGGCCGTCCATATCGGGTTGGGACGAACTATATATCGGTGTGGGACGATATGGGGATCGATTGCGACGATAGTCGCTATCGACAGGGCTGATGACGATGATCGAAACGACCGTTCCGTCCCTGGGGTAAGCTAGCCCGCATGAACTACCTCGCGCATCTCCACCTCGGCGGCCCGCAACCGGCCCAACTGCTCGGCAGCCTGTACGGCGACTTCGTCAAGGGCCGCCTGCAGGGACAATGGCCGGACGAGATCGAGCGGGCCATCCAGTTGCACCGGCGCATCGACGCCTTCACCGACAGCCACCCACTGGTGCATGCGGCCAAGCGGCGCTTCCCGCTGGAGCGCCGGCGTTTCGCCGGCGTCCTGCTGGACGTGTTCTTCGACCACTGCCTGGCGCGCGACTGGAACGACTACGCCGACGAACCGCTGCCGCAGTTCGTCGAGCGGGTCTACGGCACCCTGCGCACCGCCTCGCCGCTGCCGGAGCGCCTGGCGCGCATCGCGCCGCGGATGGCGGCCCAGGACTGGTTGGGCAGCTACCGCGAGTTCGCGGTCTTGCGCGAAGTGCTGGGCGGTATGTCGCGGAGGCTGTCGCGACCGCACCTGCTGGACGGCTCCTGGGAAGAACTGGCCCAGCGCTACGATGACCTGAGCGCGGATTTCCGCGCCTTCTACCCGCAACTCCAGGCTTTCGCCCTGAGCCAGCGCTGAGCCTGGCGCAGCGGCCATTGGCCCGGCCGGCGGAATCACCTATCAATTGTTTCAGTCCGAAGCATCCGCTTGATGCACATCAACCGGCAGCGGTCGCGTCGATCGTTCAATGGGGCCGACGTTCAACGCTCTGCCAATGGAGGTGGAAGATGAAACGAATCCTGGTGGCGACCGACCTGTCCTCGCGTTCCGAGCTGGCGGTCATGCGCGCCGCGGCGCTGGCCAAGGCGAGGAATGCCGAACTGACCGTGCTGAACGTGCTCGACGACGACCAGCCGCCGGTGCTGATCGCGCCGCAACGGCTGGCCATCGCCAACCTGCTGGAAGTGAACGGACAGGCCCTGAAGGAGCGCCTCGGCGTCGAGTCCAAGGCGATCGTGCGGGTCGGCGATCCGGTGGTGGTGATCAACGCGGTGGCCGAGGAGATCGGCGCCGACCTGCTGGTGATGGGCGCGCACCGGCACACGCCGCTGCGCGATCTGTTCATCGGCACCACCCTGGAGCGGGTGGTACGCAATGCGAAGATCCCGGTGCTGCGCGCGGCCGGTGCGCCGGAAGAGGAGTACCGCCGGGTGCTGCTGGCGCTGGACTTCTCGCCGACCTCGACGCGCGCGGTGCAGATGGCCGGCCAGCTCGGCTTCCTCGACGCCGCCAGCCTCACCGCGCTGCATGCCTTCGAGCCGTTCGCCAAAGGCATGATGCGTTATTCGGGGATCAAGGAAGACCGCGTCGAGCATTACGTCGACCAGGAGGAACTCAAGGCCAACGTCGAGCTGCGCGACTACGTCGCCGGCCTGGGGCTGGGCCGCGAGGACATCCAGTTGCGCGTCGGCGAAGGCTTGCCGATCAACGTGATCATGACCGAGGTACGCCGCCAGGCGCCGCAGTTGACGGTGCTCGGCACCCAGGGCCTGACCGGCTTCCGCCGCGCGCTGATCGGCAGCGTGGCCGAGGCGGCCCTCGGCGACCTGCCGTGCGACGTGCTGGCGGTGCCGCCCAAGCGCGACTAGGCGGCGCGCCGGGTTTGCGTAGGGGCGGCAGTGCCGAACAGCGCCAGGCGCACCGCCTGCTGGGCCTGGCGGGCCAGTTCGGCGCGGTCCAGGCCCTGGCTGGGGATCGGTTCCAGCAGCTGGATATGCACGCTGCCGCGCTCGCCGCGCAGCAGGCGGCCGAGGTGGCTGAGCAGGTCGTCGTCGCCGATGAACGGCGCCTGCGCATCGGGCACGCCGTCGCGGCGGTAGCTGATCGCCACTGGCTGCACCGCCACGCCGGCTTCCAGGGCGCTGGCCATCAGGCGACCGTGGAAGGTGCGCAGGCTTTCGCCGTTGGTGGTGGTGCCTTCCGGGAAGATCAGCAGGTTGCGTCCGCGGTGCAGCTGTTCGGCCAAGCGCTGGTTGATCAGCCGGCTGTCGCCCGAGCCGCGGCGGATGAACAGGGTGCCGGCCTTTTCCGCCAGCCAGCCGGCCAGCGGCCAGGCACGCACCTCGGCCTTGGACAGGAAGGTCAGCGGCGCCAGGGCGCCGAGCAGCGGGATATCGGTCCAGGACACATGGTTGGCTACCCACAGCATGGGTTGCCGGGGCGCTTCGCCGCTGACCCTGACCTCGAAGGGCAGGGCCGCGCAGAGGCGCGCCAGCCACCAGCGGGTCAGGCGCTGGCGCAGCGGCGTGACGTCGGCGCCGGGCAGCCGCTCGCGCAGGCTGACCCAAGCGGCCAGGCCCAGTCCGAGCGCGACCAGCCCGAGCAGGCGGGCGCTGCGCAGCAGCAGGCGCAGCCACGCCATCAGACCGCTGCCTTGAAGTGGCGGGCGTAGCGCGGGCAGAGTTCGTCGCGCTTGAGCAGGATGAACACGTCGGCGACCTGGAAATCCGGGTCCCAGCAGGGCTCGCCGCAGATCTTGGCGCCCAGGCGCATGTAGGCCTTGAGCAGCGGCGGCAGCTCGGCGGTGAGGTTTTCCGGGACGTCCAGCGGCGGCAGCGGGTTCTTCGGCTCGGCCTGCAGGTAGTCGGTGCACAGGTAGCGTTCGCGCAGCCGCTGCATCACCGCCTTGGCCTGCATACCGCCGTCGCGCATGGGAATGCTGGCGCAGCCCATCAGGTAGCGGTAGCCGCCCTCGTTGAGGACCTCGGCGAGTTCGCCCCAGAGTACCGCGATGGTGGCGCCGTTGCGGTATTCGGGAGCGACGCAGGTGCGGCCGATCTCCAGGACCGGGCCGTGCAGGGCGTCGAGGCCGGAGAGGTGGAACTCCTCTTCGCTGTAGAAGCGCCCGAGGCGTTCGGCGGCGCGATGGTCGAGCAGCCGGGTGGTGGCCACCAGGGCGCCGCTGTCGAGGTCGCGGACGCCGATGTGCGCGCAGTGACGGTCGTAGTCGTCGCGGTCGAGGCCGTCTTCGGCGCCTTCGAGCTTGGCGTCGAACTCGGCGCTGAATACGCGGTAGCGCAGGGCCTGGGCCTCGCGCAGGGCGCGGGCGCCGTTCAGGCGCTCGGCCTTCAGGCGGCGTCCGGCGACGGGTTCGCGGGTAATGGCGGTCTGGGTCATGCCTGGGCCTCCTTGGGCCGGCGCCGCGGGTTGCGGCCGCTCGGCTTTGTTGTGCAAGCTCAGGCTAGGAAGGCGCGGTGTCACCCCTGTGACAGGGGCGTGATGCTTGTATGACATTGTCGCCGGATGTAACGCGCCGTTGTTCAACGCTGGCACCCTTGGCAGGATGCCGGTTCCGACACATTCCACACTGGAGTCCGCCATGTCCTGGCAACGCTTGCTCGGCCCGCTCGACCGCCTGCCCACCGAAGGCTCCCTGGAAGACTGGCACGCCGCCGCCCTGGCGCGCGCCGACGGTCTTGGCACCCTGGAGCGGGCGGTGCTCGGCGGACGATTGGCGGCGAGTCCGGGCCTGGCCTTCCTCGCCGGCTACCAGGCGGCCCTGCGCGCGCTCTGGCCGGCGGCGCCGGAAGGTCTCGGCGCGCTGTGCGTGACCGAGAAGCGCAGCGTGCGCCCGGCGGACCTGCAGACCCGCCTGGAGGGGCTGGTCCTGCATGGACAAAAGGATTTCGTCACCGCTGGCGACAGCGCCTCCTGGTGGCTGGTGGCCGCCCGCGACGAGGCACCGGGGCAGCCGCCGCGACTGTCGATGACGGTGGTCCTGGCCGGCGCCCCGGGGGCGCGCCTGGAGGCGTTGCCGGCGCTGCCGCTGATGCCGGATGTGCCGCATTCCCGCCTGTTGCTCGACGGTGCCCATTGCGAGCGCCTGCCCGGCGATGGTTGGGACGACTACGTCAGGCCGTTCCGCCTGCTGGAGGATGTCCATGTGCTGGCGGCGCTGGTCGGCTGGCTCTATGGGGTCGGCCATGAATGCGGCTGGCCCTCGCCGCTGCTGCTGCGCCTGGCCGGCATCCTCGGCGGCTGCGCCGAGGTCGCGCGGCATCCGGTCGCCTGCGTCGGCACCCAGGCGGTACTGGCTGGGCTGTTCGAACAGTTCTCGGCGCTGGAGGGGCAACTGGATGCCGCCTTCGCCGCCAACGCCTCGACCTGGGAGGCATTGTGGCAACGCGATCGCGGCTTGCTGGCGATTGCCAACGGGGCCCGCAAAGTTCGCCTGGAGAAGGCCTTGACCCGCCTCGGGCTTGACCCAGGTCAGTGAGGCGCCGCGCCGCAGGCGCTTACCCTGCGCAGCATCCGGCGAGGAATGCTCCTCGGCGCCTGCACAGAGTAGATTTCACCGACCATGCGACGCGAACCGATCGTGCTGTTCGACAACGGCAGCCACCAGTGCCTGTGTTTCGATGACCTCGTCAGCGGCGAAGGGGTCCAGTCCAACCAGTTCCTGATCGTCGACAACGGCCAGTACCTGCTGCTCGATCCCGGCGGCGACCTGACCTACACGCCGCTCTCGCTGGAATTGTCGAAACGCTTTCCGCTGCAGGAGCTGGACTACATCTTCGCTTCGCACCAGGACCCGGACATCATCGCCGCCCTCGACAAGTGGCTGCTGCACACCCGCGCCCGGGTGATCTGCTCCAAGCTGTGGGCGCGCTTCCTGCCGCACCTGACGGCCAACTACCTGGCGGTCAGCCATGGCATCAACACCTACGACCGGGTCATGCCGTTGCCCGACCGCGGCCAGGCGATCGCTCTCGGCGACTGCTCGTTGAAGGCGATCCCCGCGCATTTCCTGCATTCGGTGGGCAACTTCCAGCTCTACGACCCGGTGAGCAAGATCCTTTTCTCGGGCGATATGGGCGCCTCGCTGGTGGACGACGCGGCGCCGGTCAGCGATTTCGCCGCGCATATCCAGTACATGGACGGATTCCATCGCCGCTACATGGCGGCGAACAAGATCTGCCGCCTGTGGGCGCGGATGGTCCGGGACATGGATGTGGAGATGATCGTGCCGCAACACGGGCGGCCCTTCGTCGGCAAGGAAATGATCAGCGCCTTCCTCTACTGGATCGAGAACCTCGAGTGCGGCATCGACCTGCTCGGCCCGGACGACTACCGCATGCCAGGCTGAGTCCGCGCTTCCTGGCGTCATCGAGGCCATGCTAGGGTTGCCCCTCGACCGTCGAGAGGGCCCGCCGATGCCCGCTTTGCCGTTGTCCCGCCGCGCCCTCGCCGCGCTGGCCCTGGTATTCGCCCTCCCTGCCCTGGCCGAAGACTGGCCCGACACCGACTGGCCCCGTGCCCAACAGCCCGCGGGGCCGGCGCTGGAGGCATTCGAGCGCTATGCCTTCGGTCGTCGCGACGATGTTCGTCGTAAAGGCATCCGCACCGACGCGGTAGTGGTGATCCGCGACGGTCGTCTGGTCTATGAGCGCTACGCCGGCCCGAGCCGTGCAGAGACCCCGCACCTTACCTGGTCGGTGAGCAAGAGCCTGCTCGCCACGCTGCTTGGCGTCGCCGAGGGCGAAGGGCGCTTCCAGCTCGACGACCCGGTGGCGCGCTACTACCCGCCGTTCGCCCGTCATCCCGAGGTGACGTTGCGCCACCTGCTGAACTGGTCTTCCGGGCTGGACTGGCAGGAGGACTACGAGTTCGCGCCATTGAAATCCTCCGTGGTGGCGATGCTCTACACCCGTGGGCGTGACGACATGGCCGGCTTCGTCGCCGAAACCCCGCAGGCCCGGCCGCCGGGCCGGCGTTTCCGCTACTCCAGCGGCGACAGCAACGTGCTGGCGGCGGCCCTCCACGGCATGCTCGGCGCGGACTATGCCGAGTACCCCTGGCGCGCGCTGTTCGAGCCGCTGGGCATCCGTTCGGCGGTATGGGAGCGAGACGCCGCCGGCACGTTCGTCGGCTCGTCGTACGTCTACATGAGCGCCCGCGACCTGGCGCGCGTCGGCCTGCTGATGCAGCGCCACGGGCGCTGGCGCGAGCGGCAACTGCTGCCGCTGGCATGGGTCGAGTTCAACCTGACACCCTTCGCCCGCTACCGGCCGAGCGCGGAAGAGGAGGGCGAGGCGGTGCCGGGCGGCCAGTGGTGGTTGAACCGTGCGGTGAAAGGCGCGCCGGCGCCCTGGCCGGACGTCGCCGAGACCGCCTTCGCCGCGCTCGGCCACTGGGGCCAGGCGCTCTACGTGCTGCCCGAGGAGAAGCTGGTGATCGTGCGCTACGCCGACGACCGCGACGGGCGTTTCCGCCACAACGAATTCCTGCGCCTGGCACAGGCGGCGTTCGCCGGGGAGGCGCGGCCATGATCCGTCGCCATCCCTTGCTCTTCCTGTTCGTCCTGGGGCTGCTCGCTGCCCTCGCGTGGGCCTGGCAGAACCGCATCCACCTGGCGGCCTTTCCCGCCATCATCGGCGCCTACACGGCCAAGGAGTACTGCTCCTGCCGCTACGTGATGGGGAACTCCGCGGACTATTGCCGGGCCTATACCCAACAGTACGTGCCGATCAGCGGCTTCTTCGACGACGAAGCCCGCCGCCGGGTGACCGCCCGCGGCCTCGGCAGTACGCAGACGGCCGCCTGGCTGGGCCCGCGCGAGGGATGCCGGCTCATGCCCGAGGCGGACAGGCTGCCGGACTGACCGGCGGCGCATGTCGGGGCGCGGGGCGAGGGACGGCGCCGGCCCGAAGCCGGAGGTGGAATGCCTGTTGTATTGTGTGTCCTGTTATTGCTCCTCAGCCCGCTGCTGTCGGCGGCGGAATGGCAACTGGAGCCGGATTACTCGCGGATCAGCTTCGTTTCCGTGAAACGCGCGAAGATGGCCGAGGTGCAGCGCTTCGATCGTCTCAGCGGCCAGATCGACAAGCAGGGCGTCGCGCGCATCGTGGTGCCGCTGGGCACCCTGGACAGCGGCCTGGCCCTGCGCGACGAGCGAATGAAGGACAACTTCTTCGAAACCTCGCGCTTCCCCGAGGCCACCGTGGAGAGCCGCCTGGACATGGCCGGCTTCGACGACCTGCGGGTCGGCCAGTCGCGGGTCGAGAAGCTCGACTTCACCCTCGACCTGCACGGCCAGCAGCGCCGCCTGAAGGCCGACGTGCTGGTCACCCGCCAGGGCGAAGGGCTGGTCCAGGTGGCGACCCTGGAGCCGGTGCTGCTGAAGCTGCTCGACTTCGACCTGGAAGAGAAGCTCAAGCCCTTGAAGGAGATGGCCAATATTCCCTCGATCACTCCCGAGGTACCGGTGTTCGCCGTGCTGAACTTCCGCGAAGTGCCGCCGGAACAGTTCTGACGTACCGGCGGAGGGCGGCGCGGGCCTTGGGTTCCACCCAGTGGAACCGCCTTCCGTTGTCCTTCGCCGCGTGCCGCGCTTAGCTGTGACCACGCCCGGCCGGCCTTGCGTCCGGGCCTCCCGCCAACAAGACCGGAGCGCAATCCGGCCAGAGGAGAGACGGCATGGCTCGACATCGACACATCGTGGCCTGGCTCGAGGAGGTCGCCGACGACCTGCGTAGCCTGCGCCAGGACATCCACGCCCATCCCGAACTGGGCTTCGAGGAGCGACGCACCGCCGCGCTGGTCGCCGAATGCCTGCGCGGCTGGGGCTACGAAGTGCACGAAGGGATCGGCCGCACCGGCGTGGTCGGCGTCCTCCGCCAGGGCGACGGCACGCGGCGGCTCGGCCTGCGGGCGGACATGGATGCGTTGCCGATCGTCGAGGCCACGGGGCTCGGCTACAGCAGCTGCCACGGCGGGCGCATGCACGCCTGCGGCCACGACGGACACACCGCGATGCTGCTCGGCGCGGCACGCTACCTGGCGGCGACGCGGCGTTTCGACGGCACCCTGGTACTGATCTTCCAGCCCGCCGAGGAAGGCCAGGGCGGCGCCGAGGCGATGCTCGCCGACGGGCTGCTGGAGCGCTTTCCCTGCGATGCGCTGTTCGGCATGCACAACATGCCGGGACTGGAGGCCGGGCACCTGGGCTTCCGCGCGGGACCGATGATGGCTTCCCAGGACCTGCTGAGCGTCACCCTGGAGGGCGTCGGTGGACACGGTTCGATGCCGCACCTGAGCGTCGATCCGTTGCTCGCCGCGTCGAGCGCGGTGATGGCCCTGCAGAGCGTGGTGGCGCGCAACGTCGATCCGCAGAAGGCCGCGGTGGTCACGGTCGGCGCATTGCAGGCCGGCGAGGCGGCCAACGTCATACCCCAGCGCGCCGTGCTGCGCCTGAGCCTGCGGGCGCTCGACGGCCAGGTGCGCGAGCAGGTGCTGCAGCGGGTTCGCCAGATCATCGAGTTGCAGGCCGCCAGCTATGGGTGCCAGGCCAGCATCGAGCACTACCCGGCCTATCCGGTGCTGGTCAACAGCGTCGAGGAAACCGAGTTCGCCCGCCAGGTCGGGGTCGAGCTGGCCGGCGCGGAGCAGGTCGACGGCGACACGCCGAAGCTGATGGGCAGCGAGGACTTCGCCTGGATGCTACAGCGCTGCCCCGGCAGCTACCTGTTCATCGGCAACGGCAGAGGACGGCCGATGGTGCACAACCCGGCCTATGACTTCAACGACGACATCCTGGTCCGGGGCGCGGCCTATTGGGGCGCGCTCGCCGAGACCTGGCTGGCCGCCCCCGCGGCGTCCGGCCTTCGACTGACTGCCGCCAATAACGGCGCGGCCTGAGCCGCGCCGGCATTCCCCCGGTTACCAGGAGATTCCCATGCACGCTTGCCCGAGCGGTACCTCGCGTACCCGCCAGGTGGCGGCTGCCGTGATCGGCAACGCCCTGGAGTGGTACGACTTCATCGTCTACGGCTTCCTTTCCAGCCTGATCGCCAGGCTGTTCTTCCCTTCCGGCGACGAGTACACCTCGCTGTTGATGGCCCTGGCCACCTTCGGTGTCGGTTTCTTCATGCGTCCGGTCGGTGGGGTCCTGCTCGGCCTGTATGCCGACCGCAGGGGACGCAAGGCGGCGATGCAACTGATCATCCTGCTGATGACGCTGTCCATCGCGATGATCGCCTTCGCCCCGACCTACGCGGCGATCGGCGTCGGCGCACCGTTGCTGATCGTGATCGCGCGAATGCTGCAGGGTTTCGCCACCGGCGGCGAGTACGCCAGCGCCACGGCTTTCCTGGTGGAAAGCGCGCCGCCGCACCGGCGCGGTCTCTACGGTTCCTGGCAATTGTTCGGCCAGTGCCTGGCGGTGTTCGCCGGTGCGGGGATGGGCGCGCTGGTCACCCATTGCCTGGACGCCGAGTCCCTGGAGAGCTGGGGCTGGCGGGTGCCGTTCCTGTTCGGTCTGCTGATCGGTCCGGTGGGATTGTGGATCCGCCGCTACATGGGCGAGACCGAGGCCTTCCTCGAAGCCATCCGGGAGCCCGGCGAGCGCCAGGGGCTGCTCGGCGTGCTGCGCGAATACCGGCGCAGCGTGCTGGTGAGCATGGGCCTGACGGTGATCGGCACGGTGTCCTTCTACGTGGTGCTGGTGAATATGCCGACCTTCGCCCACAAGCAGTTGGGCCTGCCGCTGGACGAGGTGTTCATGGTGCAGATGGCTGCGGTGGCGCTGATGACCCTGGTGATCCCGTTGGCTGGGGGACTCTCCGACCGGGTCGGGCGGCGCCCGGTGCTGCTGGTCGCGACCCTGGCCTTCATGCTCATGGTCTATCCGCTGTTCGCCTGGGTCGCCGCGGCGCCGAGCCTGGGGCGCCTGCTGCTGATGCAACTGTTGCTGTGCACGGCGATCGGCGGCTTCTTCGGCCCGGCGCCGACCGCGGTGGCCGAGCAGTTTCCGGTGCGGGTGCGTTCCACCGGCCTGGCGGTGGCGTATAACCTGGCGGTGATGCTGTTCGGCGGTTTCGCTCCGTTCATCGTCACCTGGCTCACCGAGGTCGGCGGCTCGCCAGTGGCGCCGGCGTTCTACGTGCTCGGCGCGGCCTTCCTCGGGCTGCTCGCCACCCTCTATCTGCGGGAGGGCGCGACGCCCGCCCCGCGCCCCCGTGAACCGGCCCTGGGCAAGCCGGCAAGGAGTCTGTGAATGAGCGCCACCCGCCATCGAAGCGACGGCCACGAGGAAATCGTCGCGCTTGACGCGCTGCCGCTGTCCGCGGCGATCCGCCGACGCGAACTGTCCTGCCGCGAGGTCATGCAGGCCTACCTGGCGCAGATCGAACGGTTCAACCCGCGGGTCAACGCCATCGTCTCGCTGCAGGCGGAAAGCCGCCTGCTCGCCCAGGCCGACGAGCGCGACCGGCAACTGGCGCGCGGCGAATGGCTGGGCTGGATGCACGGCATGCCGCAGGCGATCAAGGACCTCGCCGCCACCTCCGGCATTCCTACCACCCTGGGTTCGCCGCTGTTCGCCGGGCAGGTGCCGGAGCACGACGCCATCGTCGTCGAGCGGGTGAAGAGCAGCGGTGCGATCGTCATCGGCAAGACCAACGTACCGGAGTTCGGGCTCGGCTCGCAGACCTACAACCCGCTGTTCGGCACCACCCGCAATGCCTACGATCCGGCGCGGATCGCCGGCGGCAGCAGCGGTGGGGCGGCGGTGGCGCTGGCGCTGCGCATGCTGCCGGTGGCCGACGGCAGCGACATGATGGGTTCGCTGCGCAACCCCGCCGCCTACAACAACGTCTACGACTTCCGCCCGTCCCAGGGACGGGTGCCGCACGGCCCGCAAGCGGAACTGTTCGTCCAGCAACTGGCCACCGAAGGCCCGATGGGGCGCAGCGTGGCGGACCTGGCCCGGCTGCTGGCCACCCAGGCCGGCTACGATCCGCGCTGTCCGCTGTCGTTGCGCGACGATCCGCGCAGGTTCGCCGACGACCTCGGGCGCGATTTCCGCAGAGCCCGGCTCGGCTGGCTCGGCGACTACGCCGGCTACCTGCCGATGGAGGAGGGCGTGCTGGAGCTTTGCGAAGCCGCGCTGGGCGATTTCGCCGAGCTGGGCTGCGACGTCGAGGCGTGCCTGCCGGACTATCCCCTGGAGCGCCTGTGGCGCACCTGGCTGGTCCATCGCCAGTGGCTGGTGCAGGGCTCGCTTGGCGAGCTTTACGCCGATCCCGCACGGCGCGTCCGGCTCAAGCCGGAGGCGCAGTGGGAAGTGGAGTCCGGGCTCGGCCTCGGCGCCACCGAGGTCTATCGCGCCTCGCTGGATCGCAGCGACTGGTATCGGGCGCTGGCGCGTCTGTTCGAACGTTACGATTTCCTCTTGCTGCCCAGCGCCCAGGTGTTTCCTTTCGATGCAGAAACGGCGTGGCCGCGGCAGGTCGCCGGGCGGCCGATGGACACCTATCACCGCTGGATGGAGGTGGTGATCGGCCCGACCCTGGCCGGTTTGCCGGCGATCAGCGTACCGATCGGCTTCGGCGCGGCGGGCCTGCCGATGGGATTGCAGATCATCGGCCCGGCGCAGGCCGACCTGGCGGTGCTGCAACTGGCCCATGCCCACGAGGGCCTGACCCGTTGGGTCAGCCGCCGTCCGCCGGCGATGCTCGAGGCTCCAGGGGGCATCGACTAGGCCGCGGAGCAATGCTGGCGTATTCGCAGATTCTTCCTACATGACCTGGGCCTGCATCTTGCTTTGCCATAACGGTCTGTCGACGGTGGAGGTGTCGTCATGCCGGAAAGAGAAGAGGCGGGAACCGTGCGTTCGGTGGAGCGGGCGCTGGCGATCCTCGATCTGCTGGGCCAGCACCAGGCGCTGGGGCTCGAGGAACTGCATTACCTGACCGAACTGCCCAAGGCCACGGTGTCGCGGCTGCTGCATACCCTGCTGGAGCAGGGCTGGCTGTACCGCGGCTTGACCGACCGGCGCTACCGGCTGCGTTCCACCCGCCTCTACGGTGACGCCGCCGAGCGCTTCCGTTGCCAGGTGGTGGAGCGTTCCGCGCCGCTGCTGGTGGAGTTGAGCGAGCGAACCGGGCTGGTCGCCGATTTGTCGATTCTCGACGGCGACCGCCTGCTGGTGGCGGAAAGCTCGGTGCCCGGCGTCCTGCGCAAGCGCTACCCGGCCAACCGGCTGGTGGTCGGCCAGCACGCCAGCCTGTTCCATTCGGCCATGGGCAAGGCCTGCCTGGGCGAACTGGCAGACAGCGAGGTGCGCCGCCTGGCGCGCCAGCACCAGGTAGACGAGGACCTCTGGTTGCGCACCCGCGAGCAGGCCCACGGCCAGGGCTACGGCGAGCGTACCGAGGGACACTGGGAGTATCCGGTGCGCCTGCCGTTCCTGATCCGCGCGGTGGCCTTGCCGGTACGTGCCCAGGGTCGCCTGCTCGGCAGCGTGGCGCTGCACTGGCCGCGCGACCAGGATTGCGTCGAACGGGTGCGCCGCCGGCACCTGGGAACCCTGGCCGATACCGTCAGTCAGTTGCAGCACGCGCTCGACTGACGCGGGAGTTTGCCTGCTCCCAGGCGGCCGGTTTAAGGTGGCGCCGGACGCAAAGGGAGCCCGCATGCACAAGTTGATCTGCCTCGGCCTGGCCCTCCTGGCCTTGCCGGTCCAGGCCGCCTGGTACCTGGACTACGAGTCGTCGCGACTCAGTTTCATCTCCACCAAGAACGCTACCCTTTCGGAAGTCGGCCGCTTCCTGGTCATGCACGGCAAGGTCGACGACAAGGGGCAGGCGTGCCTGCGCGTCGAGCTGGACTCGGTGAGCACCGACATCCCGCTGCGCGACGAACGCATCCGCGAGCATCTGTTCGAGACCAAGCGCTTCGCCGAGGCGGAGATCACCGCCCAGCTCGACCTGGTGCCGATCGTCGAGCTGGCCGACGGCGTGCAACTGGAAATGCGCCAGCCGGTGACCGTCAGCCTGCACGGCAAGCGCAAGAGCTACGCCAGCGACCTGTTGGTGACCCGCCTGGACGAGCATCGCTTCCAGGTGGTGACCCTGTCGCCGCTGGTGCTGGACGCCGCCGACTTCGACCTCGCCCCCGGCATCGAGACCCTGCGCAAGCTGGCCGGCGCCGGCAGCATCGGGCTCTCGGTGCCGGTCGGCGCCGTGCTGATCTTCACTTCGCGGTGAGCGGCCCGGTCTTTCCCTGGCGCAGCGACAACCGCTTCGCCCTGCTCAATGACGGTGTGCGGTTCTTCCCGCGCATGCTGCTGGCCATCGAGGCGGCGCAGCGGAGCATCGAGCTGGAGCTGTACCTGGTGGAAGACGGGCATTGCGCCGAACTGTTTCTCGTCGCCCTGCTGGATGCCCGCCGCCGGGGCGTCGCCGTGCGCTGCCTGTTCGACGGCTTCGGCTGCCTCGGCCTGGGCAGCGCCTGGATCCAGCGCCTGCGCGAGGCCGGCGGCGAACTGCGGCTGTACAACCCGCTGCGCTGGAAGCTGACTGGCGGCAATCTCTACCGCGACCATCGCAAGCTGCTGCTGGTGGACGGGCGCCTCGGTTATGTCGGCGGCGCCGGGATCACCGACGAATTCTGGGAACCGGTCAGCGACGTCAGCGCCTGGCGCGAGGTGATGGTCGAGATGGACGGCCCGGTGGTGGCGGACTGGGCGGCGCTGTTCGAGCGGCAATGGCTGGCCTGTCTCGAAGAGAAAGCCTGGAAGCCCCGCGAGGGCATGACCCTTACCCGCCTTCCGCCGCAGCCGGGGGCGGCCCGTGGGTTGGGCCGGGTGGCCTACGCCGACGCCCGCCAGCACCGCGACATCCTGCAATCGCTGGTCCGCGCGCTGAACGGCTCGCGCCGACGGATCTGGCTGGCGACGCCGTACTTCCTGCCGACCTGGAAGGTTCGCCGGGCCCTGCGCAAGGCCGCCCAGCGCGGCGTGGAGGTGCGCCTGCTGCTGGCCGGGCGGCTCACCGACCACGCCCCGGTGCGCTATGCCGGGCAGCGCTACTACCCGCGCCTGCTGCGCGCCGGCGTGCGCATCCACGAATACCAGCCGCGCTTCCTGCACCTGAAGATGGTCATGGTCGACGATTGGGTGAGCGTCGGCTCCTGCAACTTCGATCATTGGAATCTACGCTTCAACCTCGACGCCAATCTCGAGGCCCTCGACCCGGACTTCACCAATGAGGCGGCGGCGAGCCTGCTGGCGGACTTCGCCGACAGCCGCGAGGTGACCCTGGCGATGTGGCGCGCGCGACCCCTGTGGATGCGCCTGCACCAGCGCCTGTGGGGTTGGCTGGACCGGGTAGTGGTGAATTTCCTCGACCGCCGGCGCTAGGGAGCGGCCGTTCGTAGCCGCTGGCCGGCCCGGTGAAACTTGCCGGGGAGCTTGCGGGTCTACCCCGGACCGCCCATTACAATGACAAAGGAGAGATGCGTGGCAACGCCCGACTCCAAGGAACGTTTCATCGGACTGGAATGGTTGCGCTTCCTGCTCGGCCTGTACGTGGTGGTGTACCACACCCTGCATACCTATCCGAAAGAGCAGAAGTTTCCCGGTCTCGACGAACTGACCAGCCTGGGGTTCTTCGCCACCAGTACCTTCTTCGTGCTTTCCGGCTTCCTCCTGGCCCATGTCTACGCACGCAGCGGCCGGTTGCGCGAAAGCGCCCGCAGCTTCTGGACCAAGCGACTGTCCAATCTCTATCCGCTGCACCTGTTCTCCCTGCTGCTGTCGATCCTGGTGTTGCTGGCCCTCAGCCACCTGGGAATCGGTCCCGAGCTGGACAAGGCCACCCCGCGCTTCGTCATCTACGACACCAACGAAGTGCTCGGCCGCACCCACCCGGAACTCTTCCTGCACTGGATGAGCAACACCGAACTGTTCGTCAACAGCATCCTGCAGATCCTCCTGCTGCAGGCCTGGAATCCCTATTACCTGACCTTCAACGCGCCGTTGTGGTCGCTGTCGACGCTGATGTTCTTCTACCTGGCGTTTCCCTTCGTCGCCCCGCGGCTGATGCGCAGCCGGCACAAGTGGAAGGTGCTGGCGCTGGTCTGGCTGGTCTACCTGATCCCGCCGGCGCTGGTGGTGGCCAGCGAGAGCTACGGGATTCCCTGGACCGGCCTGCTGCACCGCAATCCGTTGCTGCGCCTGCCGGAATTCCTTGGCGGCATCCTGGCCTACGGGTTGTTCCGCGGCTACCGCGACCGTGGCATGGTGCCGGGACGCGGCCTGCTGGCCGCGCTGGTGGCGCTGGTGGTGGCGGCCTTCCTGGTGGCCGACTACCTGTTCACCCAGGGCGCCAAACATTGGTACTTCCTGCTGCACAACGGCCTCCTGCTGCCGGCCCAGTTGCTGCTGGTGTGCCTTTGCGCGCTGCCCGCCGACTCGAAGAGCGCTTTCGTCCGCCACTGGTCGCCGCGCCTGGGGGCCGCCTCGCTGTCGCTGTTCGCCCTGCATGTGCCGATGTTCACCCTGTTCTCCCGTAGCGAGCGCCTTATCGCCGTGCCGGGGCGTTGTCTCGACGACTGGCGCGCCTGCACCGAGGCGGCGGCCGCGCTGCCATCGTCGCTGCTCTACTACCCGCTGTTCCTGGTCCTGCTGGTGGCGTTCTGCGTGCTGTTCCAGGAGCGCGGCGTGGTGCCGGTGCGCAAGTGGCTGGTGCGCCGGCTGATGCCGGCGCCGGCGCTGGCCAAGGTGCCGCGCGCGGCCTGAGGCCGTTCTCCCGGAGAACCGGACTTTCGACGGGTGGCAGGCCCGGCCCGGCTGGTTATGCTGCGCGGATAACCATAAGAAGAGGGATGGAGCATGCTGCGCAGCCTGTCGCTGGCCCTGTCGATCGTCGCGAGCCTGGTCGGCTGCAGCACGCCCGGCGCGTTCTTCGGTGCGGTGGACGGACCGGCCTTCGTCGCCCATCCGAGCGCCGATGCCAGCCACGCCACCGTCTACCTCTACCGTCCGCGGAGCCAGTGGGCGGACGAGGAACTCGAGGCGCCGGGGATCTTCCTCAACAACGAACTGATCGGCAGCCTACCGAGCAACGGCTACCTGGCGTTCGAGTTCGAGACCGGCAGCTACAAGCTGGAAATGCGCCGGCCGCTGGCGGGCAGCTTCTGGACCCTGTTCGCCGACGGTCCGATGGATTTCACCCGCATCGCCAGCTTCATGCTCGAGGCCAGGGCCGGCTCGGTCTACTACCTGCGCTACGACGAACTCAACCCGCCACCGAAGAGCGAGCACCCGGCGGGTGAGGGCGATGGCCCGCTGCAATTGGTGGCGGCCGATCTCGGCGCTGCGGAAATCGGCGCTACCCACCAGGTTCAGGAGCCCATGCAGTTCGCCGCCAGCGGCTACCGGAAACGCGTGCAGCGCTCGTTCTGGGAAGGCGTCGGGCGGGCCCTGGACAAGATCGGCATCTGAACCCGGCACGCGTGTAGTAACCGTCTATTACCCGCGTCCCCCTGCGGATTGGCTACCTTAGGTGCATCCCCGGTATGACCGGGCCCTGCCCGAAGGAGTGCGCGTGATGGCTGCGAAGAAGATCCTGATGCTGGTCGGCGACTATGCCGAAGACTACGAAACCATGGTCCCGTTCCAGGCCCTGCAGATGGTGGGCCACCAGGTGCATGCGGTGTGTCCGGACAAGCGGGCCGGGCAAAGCGTGCGCACCGCCATCCACGATTTCGAAGGCGACCAGACCTACAGCGAGAAGCCGGGCCACAACTTCACCCTCAATGCCGACTTTGCCCAGGCCCGCGCCGAGGATTACGATGCCCTGCTGATCCCCGGCGGCCGCGCGCCCGAATACCTGCGCCTGAACGAGCAGGTGCTGGCTCTGGTGCGTGACTTCGATGCCGCGCGCAAGCCGATCGCCGCGGTCTGCCATGGCGCCCAGCTGCTGGCCGCCGCCGGCGTTCTGCAAGGGCGGGCGTGCAGCGCCTATCCGGCCTGCGCCCCGGAGGTGCGGCTGGCCGGCGGCGAGTACGTCGACCTTCCGCCGGACCAGGCCCACGTCGACGGCCACCTGGTCACCGCGCCGGCCTGGCCGGCGCATCCGGCGTGGCTGGCGCGCTTCCTCGAGGCGCTCGGCACCCGCATCAGCCACTGAGACCCAGGAGACCCCCGCGCATGTGCGAACTCTATGTGAAAGCCGATCCGATCCTCTATGAATCGCGCTCGCGTTCCTTGCGCATCCGCGGGGTGGTGACCACCCTGCGCCTGGAGAACCAGTTCTGGGACATCCTCCGGGAAATCGCCGAAGGCGAGGGCCTGAGCACCAACCAGTTGATCACCAATCTCTACGAGGAAGTGATGGACTATCGCGGCGAGGTGCTCAACTTCGCCTCCTTCCTGCGTGTCAGTTGCACCCGCTACCTGGCGCAGCGGCGCGAGAAAGTCGCCGAGCTGAGCCTGGTCGGCCAGCGCGCCCAGGCCTGAGGCGAGGGAAGACGCGACCGGGGTGAAACGTTTAGGCTGGTCGCACTTCCTCCCCCGATCCGGCGTCGCCTCGTGAAATACTCCCTGCCCACCACGGCCACCGCGCCGTTCTGTCCCTCGGCGGTCAGCCACAGCGTGGCGGTGCCGGCCGACGCCTCGCCGCTGCGCAAGCTGGCGCTGTTCATCGGCCCCGGCCTGCTGGTCTCGGTCGGCTACATGGACCCCGGCAACTGGGCCACCGCCATCGAGGCGGGCTCGCGCTTCGGCTACGCGCTGCTGTTCGTAGTGGTGCTGGCGAGCTTTTCCGGGATGCTCCTGCAAAGCCTCTGTTCGCGCCTGGGCATCGCCACCGGCCGCGACCTCGCGCAGCTCTCCCGGGAGCGCTACCGCCCTGGCGTGGCGCGTGGCCAATGGCTGCTGGCGGAACTGTCGATCGTCGCTACCGACCTTGCCGAGGTGCTCGGCGCGGCGCTGGCCTTCCACCTGCTGCTGGGCGTCTCGATTACCACCGGGGTGGTCCTCACCGCCTTCGATACCCTGATCGTGCTGGCCCTGCAGGGCGCCAACTTCCGCCGCTTGGAGGCCATAGTGCTGGGGCTGATCGCGACCATCGGCGCGTGTTTCTTCGTCGAACTGGTGCTGATCGGCCCCTACTGGCCGGATGTCGCCGCCGGCTTGCGGCCGTCCTGGGACACCCTGAGCAGCCAGGAGCCGCTGTACCTGGCGATCGGCATCCTCGGCGCGACGGTGATGCCGCACAACCTCTACCTGCATTCGTCCGTGGTGCAGACCCGGGTCAGCGGCGACGACGCGGCGAGCAAACGCTCGGCGATCCGCTTTTCCCGGCTCGACACCATCGGCTCGCTGTCCCTGGCGCTGCTGGTCAATGCGGCGATCCTGATCCTCGCCGCCGCGGCTTTCCACGGCAGCGGCCATACCGAGGTGGTGGAGATCCAGGACGCCTACCACCTGCTCGACCCGTTGGTGGGCGGCGCCCTGGCCAGCTTCCTGTTCGGCTTCGCCCTGCTGGCGGCGGGGCAAAGCTCGACCTTCACCGGCACCATTGCCGGGCAGGTGGTGATGGAGGGTTTCCTCCGGGCGAAGATTCCCTGCTGGCAGCGGCGCCTGATCACCCGCGGCCTGGCCCTGGTGCCGGCCTTGATCGGCGTGCTCTGGCTGGGCGAAGGCGCGGTAGGCAAGCTGCTGGTGCTCAGCCAGGTGGTGCTCAGCCTGCAATTGCCGTTCGCCCTGTGGCCGCTGATTCGCTTCAGCAGCGACCGGGGACTGATGGGGGAGTTCGTCAACCCGCGCTGGGTCAGCGCGCTGGCCTGGTCGTTGTTCGGCCTGATCTCGGCGGCGAACCTGACCTTGCTGTATTTCTGGTTCGGCTGAACCAAGGCGCCTGCGGCGCTGCCAGCCCAGGCTCCGGCCAGTGGCCGTACGAAAAAGCCCGGCGCGGGGCCGGGCTTTTCCAGGGACGGAGCAGGCTTACTTGACCTCGACCGCCAGGCTTTCGGCGATCTTCTTCTGCCAGACCGCCGGGCCGGTGATGTGCACCGACTCGCCGTTGGTGTCGACCGCGACGGTGACCGGCATGTCCTTCACCTCGAACTCGTAGATCGCTTCCATGCCCAGTTCGGCGAAGGCCAGCACCTTGGACTTCTTGATCGCCTGGGCGACCAGGTAGGCGGCGCCGCCGACGGCCATCAGGTATACCGCCTTGTTGTCCTTGATCGCCTCGATGGCGATGGGACCGCGCTCGGACTTGCCGATCATGCCCAGCAGGCCGGTCTGTTCGAGGATCTGGCGGGTGAACTTGTCCATCCGGGTGGCGGTGGTGGGACCGGCCGGGCCGACCACCTCGTCGCCGACCGGATCGACCGGGCCGACGTAATAGATGAAGCGGCCTTTCAGGTCCACCGGCAGCGTTTCGCCCTTGTTCAGCATGTCGACCATGCGCTTGTGCGCGGCGTCGCGGCCGGTGAGCATCTTGCCGTTGAGCAGCAGGGTCTCGCCCGGTTTCCAGCTTTGCACCTCTTCCGGGGTGATCTTGTCCAGGTCGACGCGGCGCGCGGACGGGCCGGCTTCCCAGACGATCTCCGGGTAGGCGTCGAGCGACGGCGCTTCCAGTTCGGCGGGGCCGGAGCCGTCGAGCACGAAGTGGGCGTGGCGGGTCGCGGCGCAGTTGGGGATCATGCACACCGGCAGCGAGGCGGCGTGGGTCGGGTAGTCCATGATCTTGACGTCGAGCACGGTGGTCAGGCCGCCCAGGCCCTGGGCACCGATGCCCAGCTGGTTGACCTTCTCGAACAGCTCCAGGCGCAGTTCCTCGATGCGGTTCTGCGGGCCGCGGGCCTTCAGTTCGTGGATGTCGATCGGGTCCATGAGGACCTCCTTCGCCATCACCGCTGCTTTCTCCGCGGTACCGCCGATGCCGATGCCGAGCATGCCCGGCGGGCACCAGCCGGCGCCCATGGTCGGTACGGTCTTCAGCACCCAGTCGACGATCGAGTCGGACGGGTTGAGCATGGCCATCTTCGACTTGTTCTCCGAGCCGCCGCCCTTGGCCGCGACATCGACCTCGACCTTGTCGCCGGGAACGATGGAGTAGTGGATCACCGCCGGCGTGTTGTCCTTGGTGTTCTTCCGCGCGCCGGCCGGGTCGGCCAGGATCGAGGCGCGCAGGACGTTCTCCGGCAGGTTGTAGGCGCGACGCACGCCTTCGTTGATCATATCGTCGACGCTCATGGTAGCGCCGTCCCAGCGCACGTCCATGCCGACCCGGACGAACACGGTGACGATCCCGGTGTCCTGGCAGATCGGGCGGTGGCCGGTGGCGCACATGCGCGAGTTGATCAGGATCTGCGCCATGGAGTCGCGGGCAGCCGGCGATTCTTCGCGCAGGTAGGCCTCATGCATGGCCTGGATGAAATCGACCGGGTGGTAGTAGGAGATGAACTGCAGGGCATCGGCGACGCTCTGGATCAGGTCGTCTTGCTTGATCACGGCCATGGAGCACGGTCC
This sequence comes from Pseudomonas sp. HMSC076A11, assembly GCF_001810205.1. Classification (NCBI taxonomy): domain Bacteria; kingdom Pseudomonadati; phylum Pseudomonadota; class Gammaproteobacteria; order Pseudomonadales; family Pseudomonadaceae; genus Pseudomonas; species Pseudomonas sp. HMSC076A11. The sequence continues at coordinate 238,452 of NZ_KV800299.1, forward strand.
TCTTCAGGCGGGTAATTCGGATGCGGGGCAGGGTCACGGAGCCGGCCGCAGCCGAGGAGCGCGCCGGTCAGGCACCGGCGCAAAAAAGGCGCGACAGTATAGCCGTTCCGGCGAGACGGGCGCACGCGCCGACGATCAGACCTTGGTCGGCCAGCCGGCTGGTCGGCCGATAAATCCGCGGTCCGCTAGCTGGCAGTTCGTTCGACTAGGCAACCCGCAGGGGGCAGGGTACATTGCGGCCAGGTGCCATTACGGGACGGAGCCCATGCGCACAGACAAGCCTCCTCTGAAACAGCGTGCGCTGCAAAAGCTCTTGCTCCGCCGGTTCGGCATGGCCGCAGGCACCTACCTGCTCGGCCTGGTCCTGCTCTGGCTGGCGCTACTCAGCGGCTTCTACCGCGCAGCGCCGACCACCGCGGCAGCCAGCACCACCCTGGTGGTGGCTTGCCAACTGGCCTTCCTCTGGCTGTTCGCCAGCGGTCGCAACCTGCGTTACGCCGATCCCAGCCTGACCGAGCCGCAGGTGCTGGTGGCGATCGCCTGGCTGACCTATTTCCTCTATCACGTCGACAGCCTGCGCGGCACCTTCATGGTGTTCTACGTGCTGGCCCTGCTGTTCGGCGTGTTCCAACTGCCGCCGCGGGTCTTCGCCCGCTGTGCGGCGCTGGCGTTCATCGCTTTTTCCGGCATCTACCTGGTAGAGGCCTTGCAGCAGCGTCTCGAGCTGCCGGGCCGGGCTGCATTGCAGGTGCTCGTGATGTTCATCGTAATGGTCTGGCTGAGCCTGTTCGCCAGCTACATACAGGCGATGCGGCAACGCATGCGCCAGCGCCGCTATGCCTTGCAGGCGCACCAGGACACGCTGCGCGGCATGATGCGCCAACTGGAAGACCTAGTGGCCACCGACGAACTCACCGGGCTGTTCAACCGCCGGCATTTCATGCGCCTGGCCAGTCGGGCGCTGGAAGACCTGCTGCCGAACCGGCAGCACGGCCTGGCGCTGATCGACCTCGATCACTTCAAGCGGATCAACGACCGCCACGGCCACGCCGCCGGTGATCGGGTCCTGCAGACCTTCGCCGCGGTGGCGCGTTCCTGTCTGCGCGATGGCGACGTCCTGGCCCGTTACGGCGGCGAGGAGTTCGTCCTGCTGCTGCCCCACGCCGACGCGGAACAGCTGGAAAGCTGTTGCGAGCGCCTGCGCCTGGCGTTCCAACAGGCGGAACCGGTCGGGGTCACGGTGGATACCCTGAGCCTTTCGGTGGGCATGACCCTGCTGTATGCCGACGACGATCTCGACGAGGCCTTGCAGCGGGCCGACCAGGCGCTCTACCGTGCCAAGCGCGGCGGACGAAACCGCTGCGACGCCACCTGGGAGGTCACCAGTGCCTGACATACGGGTCGGCGAGCGACGCCTTGCCGTCGCCGCCGGCAGCAACCTGCTGGATGCGCTGCTCGCCGGTGGCATCGCCGTGCCCCATAGCTGCCGCGCCGGCAGTTGCCACGCCTGCCTGGTGCATTGCCTGCAGGGCGAGGTGGAAGACACCCTCCCGGAGGCGCTCGATCCGGTACGGCGCGAAGCGGGCTGGCGGCTGGCCTGTCAGTGCCGGGTGCTCGGCGACCTCGTGTTGCAGCCTTTCGATCCTGAGCGCGACGGGCTGCCGGCCAGGGTCGTCGCCTGCCACTGGCTGGGCGATGTGCTGCGCCTGCGCCTGGAGCCGGAGCGGCCCTTGCGCTATCGCGCCGGGCAGCACCTGCTGCTGTGGAGCGACGATGGCGTGGCGCGTCCCTATTCGCTGGCCAGCCTGCCTCACGAGGACCCATGGCTGGAGTTCCACATCGACTGTAGCGCTCCCGGCGCGTTCTGCGACCGCGCCCGGCGCCTGGCGCCTGGCGCGCTCCTGCGTCTGGGCGAGTTGCGCGGCGGGGCGTTGCGCTACGAGCCGGACTGGCAGGAGCGACCGCTGTTGCTGATGGCCGCCGGCACCGGGCTGGCGCCGCTCTGGGGGATACTTCGCGAGGCCTTGCGCGCGGAACACCAGGCGCCGATCCAGTTGCTGCACCTGGCGCGCGACCACTACCTGGCGAGCGAGTTGGCGGAGTTGGCCGGGCGTCATCCGCAAGTGCGCGTCAACCTGGTGTCGGCGGCGCAGTTGCCCTCTGCCTTGGCCGATCTCCGCCTTGTTCCGCGGCGCAGCATGGCCTTACTCTGCGGCCAACCCGCCAGCGTCGAACGCTTCGCCCGGCATCTCTACCTGGCCGGCGTACCGCGTAGCCAGACCCTGGCGGACCTGTTCCTGCCCCACGCCTGACGCGGCGCGGTGGCGGTGCCTTGCAGCCATTGCCGCGGCCCTGCGCCGCATCCCTGGAGTGACGATGAGCGAGCTGATTCGGGTCGAACGCGAAGCGGGGCTGCTGACCCTGCGCCTGGACCGCCAGGACAAGAAGAACGCGCTGACCCGCGCGATGTACAGTCGGATGGCCGAGGCGCTGCTGGAGGCGCAGGCCGATACGGCTGTGCGGGTAGTGCTGATCACTGGCGGCGATGCCTGCTTCACCAGCGGCAACGACATCCTCGACTTCCTCGAGCAACCGCCATCCCTGCGCGACAGCCCGGTCGGCCGCTTCATGAGCGCCCTGCTGGAATTCCCCAAGCCGGTGATCGCCGCGGTGAACGGACCGGCGGTGGGTATCGGCACCACCCTGCTGCTGCATTGCGACCTGGTCTTCGTCGGTCGCAATGCGCGATTGAAGATGCCGTTCGTCAACCTCGGCCTGACACCGGAGTTCGGCTCGAGCCTGATCCTGCCGCGCATGCTCGGTCATGCCAGGGCTGCGGAATTGCTGATGCTCGGCCAGGACTTCAGCGGCGAGCAGGCGGCGGCCTGGGGCCTGGCCAATGCGGCGCTGGAGGATGGCGCCACGGTGCTGGAGCACGCCCGCGATGCGGCCCGGCGCTTCCTGCACCTGGCGCCCTCGGCGGTAGTGGAGAGCAAGCGCCTGATGAAAGCGCCGTTTATCGAGGAGCTTCGCCGGGTGATCGCCGAGGAAGGCGATATCTTCAGTACCCGACTGCGCTCGCCCGAGGCGGTCGAGGCGCTCAGCGCCTTCATGCACCGGCGCCAGCCGGATTTCTCCAGGTTCGCCTGAGCACACCGCTGTTGGGCCAGCGGGGCACCGGTCCGTAGGGCGGATAACGCCATAGGCGTTA
>NZ_KV800300.1:0-323 GCF_001810205.1 Pseudomonas sp. HMSC076A11
CCAGCAAGCGGGTCATGCAGGCGCAGGGCAGCGGCCTGACCAACAAGTATGCCGAGGGCTATCCGGGCAAGCGCTACTACGGCGGCTGCGAACACGTCGACAAGGTCGAGCAGTTGGCCATCGACCGCGCCAGGCAGCTGTTCGGCGCCGACTACGCCAACGTCCAGCCGCATTCCGGTTCCTCGGCCAACGCCGCGGTGTACCTGGCGCTGCTCAACGCCGGCGACACCATCCTCGGCATGAGCCTGGCCCACGGCGGCCATCTCACCCACGGCGCCAAGGTGTCCTCCTCCGGCAAGCTGTACAACGCCGTGCAGTACGGC
>NZ_KV800301.1:0-213 GCF_001810205.1 Pseudomonas sp. HMSC076A11
TTCGGGCGTGACTCGGCCCTGATCGTCGTACGAGACAAGCTGGTCGAGGTGAAAAAGGGCGCTTTCAATGCGGCCGGGGAAAGCGAGTTTGCCGGGCAATGCCAGTGGCTGTTTCGTACAGCCGGGAAGACCCGTGTTCTGAGAAAGCTCCTCGATTGCAAAAGGATGGATGAGACGGGTGTACGGCGCAAAGCGAAACCTTTCGTGGCCTAC
>NZ_KV800302.1:0-44787 GCF_001810205.1 Pseudomonas sp. HMSC076A11
GGTAGGGCGAATAACGCCCCCGGCGTTATCCGCCCTACGAGATGGGTGTGCTTCGGCCGGTACTTCAGCGCAGTTGCCGCAAGCGGGCGATGCGTTCGTCCTTTTCTTCCCACATGCGCGAGACCCATTCCTGCACGTACTGGCGGAACACCGGGTCGTTCTCGTAGTCGCCCTGCCACAGGGCGGGATCGATCGGCCGGGTCTGGATGTCGACGATCACCTTCGGCACCCGTCCGCAGAGCAGGTCCCAGAATCCCGGCACCTTGTCGCTCGGGTAGACCACGGTGACGTCGAGCAGGGCGTCCAGTTGCTCGCCCAGCGCGGCGAGGACGAAGGCCACCCCGCCGGCCTTGGGCTTGAGCAGGTGGCGATAGGGCGACTGTTGCCGGGCCTTCTTCTGCTCGCTGAAACGCGTGCCTTCCAGGTAGTTCACCACGGTCACCGGGATGCGCTTGAACTTCTCGCAGGCGGCCTTGGTGATCTCCAGGTCCTTGCCCTTGAGTTCCGGGTGCTTCTCCAGGAAGGCCTTGGAATAGCGCTTCATGAACGGATACTCCAGCGCCCACCAGGCCAGGCCGAGGAAGGGCACCCAGATCAGCTCCTTCTTGAGGAAGAACTTGAAGTACGGGGTGCGCCGGTTGAACACCTGGATCAACGCGGGGATGTCGACCCAGGACTGGTGGTTGCTCACCACCAGGTACGAGGTGTCCTGGCGCAGGTCGCCGGCGCCGCGCACGTCCCAGACCGTCGGCGTGCAGGTGGCGAAGATCCACTTGTCGATCTCCGCCCAGGTCTCGGCGATCCACATCACGCCCCTGGAGCAGAGGTCCTTCAGGCGCTGGCCGGGGAGCACCAGCTTGAGCAGTGCGATCAGCATCATCGGGCCGATCAGGATCAGCGTGTTGAGAAGCAGCAGAAGGCTGCTGGTCAGGCCGGTCAACAGTTCCCGCATGGTTGGTTTCCCTGTCCTGGGTGTGGGTCGACGCGGCCCATCATACGCATCCGCGCCGCGCCGCCCAAGCCGCCGGCGTGGCGAACGAAACCGCGCCGTGCTAGTCCTATGTGGACCTCGTATCACTTCAGGAGATGCCCGCGTGAAGCGTGCCCTTGCCTTGCTCTCGCTGTTCGCCCTGCCGGTCCTCGCCGCCGAACCCAACCTCTACGGCCGCTACGAATGGGTCTCCCTGCCGGAGCTGGACCGCACCCTGCAGGCGAAGATGGACACCGGCGCCTACACCTCCTCGCTGTCGGCCAAGGACATCGAGTTGTTCCAGCGCGACGGCGAGGAGTGGGTGCGCTTCCGGCTGGCCACCAAGGAGGCCGACGGCTCGGTGTTCGAGCACAAGCTGGCGCGCATCGGCAAGATCAAGAACCGCGCCGACAACCGCAGCGGCGAGGACGAGGATGAGGACCGCCTGAGCGAACGCCCGGTGATCGACCTGCAGGTCTGCCTGGGCGGAGCGATGAAGACCATCGAGGTCAACCTCACCGACCGCAGCGCCTTCAACTATCCGTTCCTGATGGGCACCAAGGGCTTGCGCAAATTCCACGTCGCGGTCGATCCCTCCGAGCGCTTCGTCGCCGACAAGCCCACCTGCAAGTAAGCGTCCTACGCCACCGGCGGCGCGATTGACGCGCGCGCCGGCTTGCGGCACCGTTCCGGCATTCCCGTCAGCCGCCGTCACGCCATGCCGCATATCCTGATCGTCGAAGATGAAGCCGCGATTGCCGACACCCTGCTCTACGCCCTGCAGGCCGAAGGCTTCGCCACCACCTGGGTGACCCTCGCCGGCGAGGCGCTGGCGTTACAGGAGCGCCAGCCGGCGGATCTGCTGATCCTCGACGTCGGTCTGCCGGACATCAGCGGTTTCGAGGCCTGCAAGCGCCTGCGGCGGTTCTCCGAGGTGCCGGTGATCTTCCTCACCGCGCGCGATGCCGAGATCGACCGTGTGGTCGGCCTGGAGATCGGCGCCGACGACTACGTGGTCAAGCCGTTCAGCCCGCGCGAGGTGGCGGCTCGGGTCAAGGCCATCCTCAAGCGCATGGCGCCGCGCCCGGCGGCGCTGGAAGGGGCCGCGCCGAGCGGGCCGTTCCAGGTCGACGAGGAGCGCGTGCGGATCCACTACCGCGACACCCCGCTCAACCTCACCCGCCACGAGTTCCGCCTGCTGCAGACGCTGCTCGGGCAGCCCGAGCGGGTATTCAGCCGCGAGCAGTTGCTCGACGCCCTCGGCGTCGCCAGCGAGGCCGGCTACGAGCGCAACATCGACAGCCACATCAAGAGCCTGCGCGCCAAGCTGCGCCAGGTGAACGAACGCGGCGAAGCGATCCAGACCCATCGCGGCCTGGGCTACAGCTACAGCCCGGACCACGCCTGATGCCGCTCGGCGTTCGGATCTTCCTGGTCTACTTCCTGTTCGTCGGTCTCACCGGCTACTTCGTGCTGAGCACGGTGATGGACGAAGTGCGGCCCGGCGTGCGCCAGTCCACCGAGGAAACCCTGGTGGACACCGCCAACCTGCTCGCCGAGATCCTCCGCCAGGACGTGAAGAACGGCACCCTGGCACAGAGCGACCTGCCGGAGATGCTCGAGGACTACGGCAAGCGCGTGCCGCAGGCGGATATCTGGGGCTTGCGCAAGGAGGCTGTGAACCACCGCATCTACGTCACCGACGCCAGCGGCAAGGTGCTGCTGGACTCCGCCGGGGTGGCTGTCGGCCAGGACTATTCGCGCTGGAACGACGTCTACCTGACTCTCCGGGGCCAGTACGGCGCGCGCTCCAGCCGCGAAGACCCGGACGACCCGGATTCCTCGGTGATGTACGTGGCGGCGCCGATCAAGGATGGTGGGAAGATCATCGGGGTGGTTTCGGTGGCCAAGCCGAACAGCAGCCTGCAACCCTACATCGACCGCTCGCAGCGGCGCCTGGCCTGGCTCGGTGCCGGGCTGATCGCCCTCGGGCTGCTGGTCGGCGGCCTGCTCTCCTGGTGGCTCAGCGGCGCGCTGCGGCGCCTCACCCAGTACGCCCAGGCGGTCAGCGAGGGGCGCCGCGCCGAGCTGCCGCGCTATCGCGGCGGCGAGATGGCGCAACTGGCCGACGCGGTGGAACGCATGCGCACGCAACTGGAAGGCAAGGACTACGTCGAGCGCTACGTGCATACCCTGACCCACGAACTGAAGAGCCCATTGGCGGCGATCCGTGGCGCCGCCGAGTTGCTCGACGGCGAGATGCCGGCCGAGCAGCGGGCGCGCTTCGTCGGCAACATCGCCGGCGAGAGCGAGCGCCTGCAACAACTGATCGAGCGCCTGCTGAGCCTGGCCCAGGTGGAGCAACGGCAAGGCCTGGAGGAGGTCGGCAAGGTCGACCTGCGGGAGATCGCCGCGTCCCTGCTGGAAGGCCAGGCGGCGCGTATCCAGCGCCAGCGATTGCGGGTGGAGAACCGCCTGGAAGGTCCCTGCGAGGTTCGCGGCGAGCAGTTCCTGCTGCGCCAGGCGCTGGCCAACCTGCTCGACAACGCCCTCGACTTCACCCCGCCCGGCGGCATCCTTCGCCTGCTCGCCGAGGTCGACGGCGAGGGTATCGCCTTGCGCCTGTTCAACCAGGGGCCGGCGATTCCCGACTACGCCCTGGCGCGCCTCACCGAACGCTTCTACTCGCTGCCGCGCCCGGCCAGCGGGCGCAAGAGCACCGGGCTGGGACTGAACTTCGTCGCCGAGGTGGCGCAACTGCATGGCGGCCGGTTGCAGGTCGGCAACCGCGACGACGGCGTCGAGGCGCTGCTCTGGCTGCCGCGCGGCTGAGGCGCCTCCACGGAAACTCCATCGACTCTCCACACGGCGACCCGAAGCCCGCCATCGCGGCGCCGCAGACTTTCCGCCATCACCCCGACGGAGAGTCCCCCCATGAACCGCACGCTGGCCTACAAGCTCGGCGCCATCGCCCTACTCATCCTGCTATTGCTGATTCCCCTGTTGATGATCGACGGCCTGATCCGCGATCGCCAGGAGGTTCGTGACGGCGTGCTGCAGGATATCGCCCGCAGCTCCAGCTACAGCCAGCGCCTCACCGGCCCGCTGCTGGTGGTGCCGTACCGCAGGACGGTGCGCGAGTGGGTCACCGAGGAGAAGACCGAGAAGCGCGTGTTGCAGGAGCGAGAGCAGCGCGGCGAGCTGTACTTCCTGCCCGACCGCTTCGCCCTCGACGGGCAGATGCGCACCGAGCTGCGCTACCGCGGCATCTACCAGGCGCGCCTGTACCACGTCGACAACAAGGTTGCCGGCTACTTCCAGGTGCCTGCGCACTATGGCATCGAAGAAGACCTGGAGGACTACCAGTTCGAAACGCCGTTCCTGGCGATGGGCATCAGCGACATCCGCGGCATCGAGAATGCCCTGCGCCTGTCCCTCAACGGTGCCAGCGTCGACTTCGAGCCGGGTAGCCGGGTCGGCCTGCTCGGCAGCGGTGTGCACGCACCGCTGCAAGGCGTCGACGGGCGCCAGGCGCAGCGCCTGGAGTACGCCTTCGACCTGTCGTTGCTCGGCAGCGAGCGGCTGGACATCGTGCCGGTGGGCCGCGACAGCCAGGTCATCCTGAAGGCCGACTGGCCGCACCCGAGCTTCGGCGGCGAGTTCCTGCCCAGCGAGCGGGAGATCACCGCCCAGGGCTTCACCGCGCGCTGGCAGACCAGCTTCTTCGCCACCAACATGGAAGAGGCGCTGCGCAGTTGCGTGGAGGAGCAGCGTTGCGACGGCTTCCAGGCGCGCGCCTTCGGCGTCGGCCTGGTCGATCCGGTGGACCAGTACCTGAAGGCCGACCGCGCGATCAAGTACGCGCTGCTGTTCATCACCCTGACCTTCGCCGGCTTCTTCCTCTTCGAGGTGCTCAAGCGCCTGGCGGTACACCCGGTCCAGTACGCGCTGGTCGGCCTGGCGCTGGCGTTCTTCTACCTGCTGCTGCTGTCGCTGGCCGAGCACGTCGGCTTCGAGCTGGCCTACCTGGTCTCCGCCGGAGCCTGCGTCGGCCTGATCGGCTTCTACCTGTGCTTCGTCCTGCGCAGCGTGGCCCGAGGGCTGGGCTTCAGCGTCGGCCTGGCAGGGCTGTACGGCCTGCTCTACGGCTTGCTGAGCGCGGAGGACTACGCCTTGCTGATGGGCTCGCTGCTGCTGTTCGCGGTGCTTGCCGCGGTGATGGTGCTGACCCGCCGCCTGGACTGGTACGGGGTCGGCCGCAAGGACTTCCCGGCGGTACCCGCCAGGGCCTGACGACGAAGGCGGCGGCGCCGGCCGCCGCCGATTTCCAAGGAGGAAAAGCATGCGCCTATTCTTCGAGTTCACCCTTTGTGCCGCCCTCGGCCTGCTGGTCAGCGGCGTGATCCTGATCTTTCTGCTGTTCTTCGGCAAGTTCGGCCTGATCGAGTACTGGATCGCCAGCGGCAAGCCCCTGGCCCACGCCATGCTGGTGCTGATGCCGGACGGATTCTGGGAAGGCCTCAGCGGCATCGAGGGCGCCGCCGGCAATCCGCACGTGCGCTCCTTCCTGGAGCTTTGCATGGGGCTCGGACAGAGCGCGCTGTTGCTGGGCCTGCTGCTGTTCCGCCTGGTGTGCTGGAAATGAATGGCTATGTCGGCCTGCGCGACGACCGTCGCGACGGCGAGCGCCTGGCGGCGCGGATCGGCCTGCTGTTCCCCGGCCCCTCGGCGGCCTGGCTGCAACGCGCCGAGCGCCTGCGGCGGCAGCAGGCGTCGGCGGGCCTCGGGGTCAGGCGCGGGTGGCCTGCATCGACGGGCGCTGGCTGACTTCGGCGAACCAGGCGGCGAGTCGCGGGTAGCGGCCGCGCCAGTCCCACTCCGGCTGGCGCAGGTCGAGATAGCCCAGGGCGCAGGCGACGCCGATGGCGGCGATGTCGAAGCGCGCCTGCAGTTCGGCGATGCAGTCGCCCTCCAGCCACGCCAGGGACCGCCCGATCTTTTCCCGCTGTGCTTCGAGCCAGGTGTCCCAGCGCTTCTCCTCGGGGCGGACGAAGGTTTCGTAGCGGGACAGCACCGCGGCGTCGAGGACGGCGTCCGCCAGCGAGGCGATGGTCAGGCGTCGCCAGCGGGCGCTGCCTTCGCGGGGGATCAGCGGTTCGCCGACGTGCTGCTGGTCGAAGTAGTCGCAGATCACCCGGCTGTCGTGCAGCACCTGGCCGTCCGGCAGGCGCAGGGCGGGAATCTTGCCGGCCGGGTTGCTGGCGTTGAGCTGCCGGATGGGCGCGACCGGCGTCGGCGTGACTTCCTCGAGCGCCACGCGCTCGCGTTGGCCGGTTTCGTGGAGCAGGACCAGGACCTTGCGCACGAAGGGCGAGGCGGCGGCGTAGAACAGCGTATGGGTAGCGCTCATGCGGGCTCCTTGGAAGGATCAGTCGCGGACGACGCGCAGACGATCGGCGGCAGGCTCGGCGCTCCAGGTTTCTCCGGGGCGACCGCCGAGCAGGGCGTTGCCGGGCGCCGGCCGGTCGCTGGGCAGGACGCGGAATGTCGCCTGCTCACTGTCGAAACGCAAGAGCGCCCCGCTGGCGGCGTCGTGCAGCCAGACACGGTCCATGGCGTCGACCCGCAGGCTGTCCGGGCGGGCCTGGCTGTCCGGCAGCGGCCAGCTCTGCCACGAGGCATCGCTGGGATCGTAGCGGTACAGCCGGGCGCCACCGCTGTCGCTGGCCCAGAGCCTGCCGATGGAGTCGGCGCCGATCCCGCGCAAGGCCTTCGTGCCTTCAGGCGCGGGCAACTGCTCGGCGCTGCCGTCGAGCGGATCGACATGCACCAGCGCGTCGTCCTGCGCGTACCAGACCTCGCCGTCCGGGGTGACGCAGATGCCGTTCGCCGCCTTGCCCTGGGGCGAGGGCCAGACCTCCACCAGGCGCCTGGCTGGGTCGAGGCGACCGTGGAAGCCGCGGCTGCCGGTGAACCAGAGGCGCCCGTCGTCGTCGAATACCGCGGACTCGAGCCCGGCCGGCGCGGCCTTGGCCGGTAGCGGGAAACGTTCGCTGCCCAGGCGCTCGCCGCCGATGCGAAGGATGGCGTTGAGGCCGCTGTCGAGCACCCAGGCGTTGCCGCTCTCGTCGCTGACGATGGCTCGCGGCCGCGCGCCTTCGCCGAGCGGCACCTGCACGCTCTCGCCACTGGTCGGGTCGAGGCGCCCCAGCGAATGCCCGCCGTCCGCGCCGTACCAGACCGCACCCTGTGCACTGGGCGCGACCGCGTAGGGCGCGGAGCCCTTGTCCAGCGGGTAGTACTGTTCGCCGGCCAGGGCGGCGCCGGTCGACGACAGGGCCAGGAACAGGCCCAGCAGCGGGTAGGGCAGGTGACGCATACGGTTCTCCCGGAACGACGAGCGGAACGTGGAAAGGCTCTGTCTTGCTATTCTGGCAGCGCATTGAGCATAGGAGGAACTGCGAATGGCCACAGTGGAAATACTCGGGGCGGAATGCCGCGCGGGGGGCGCGGTGAACGACGATGCGCTGGGCTGCACGGCGCAGGCCGCCTGGGTGATCGACGGTGCCACCAGCATCGGTCGCAGCGTGCTGGGCGTGGAAAGCGACGCGCGCTGGCTGGCCCAGGCGGTGGACCGGCACCTGCGGTTGCTGCTGGAAGTCGAGCCCGAGCAATCCAGCGAGACCCTGCTGCGGCGCCTGCTCAACGATATCCAGGGCGACTTCCGCGCCCAGAGCGGCCGCGACTGGCACGACCTCGAAGACATGCCGGCGGCCTGCCTGAGCCTGCTGCGGATTCGCGGCGGAGAAATCGAACTGCTCAACATCGGCGACAGCCGGATTCTCGTCGAAGGCGCCGACGGCCAGGTACGCAGCTTCGGCGATTCGGCCCTACACGAACTGGATCGGCAATCCCTGGCGCATTTCTGCCGGATGCGCGAGGAACATCCGCAGTGGGATCACGCCGAACTGTTCAAGGCCAGCCGCCCGCGCGTGCGGCAGAACCGCCTGCTGATGAACAAGCCCGAGGGCTACTGGGCGCTGGACATCAGCGACCGCTGGCTCGGCCAGGTGCAGCGCGAGACCTTGCCGCTCGCCGCGTTGCGTTCCTTCGTGCTGATGACCGACGGCTTCGACCGGCTGGTCGAGCCTTTCCGCCGCTATACCGACGAACAGTTGCTGCGGCGCCTCGAGGACGTCGGAGTGAGCGCCATGCTCGACGAGTTGCGCGAGATCGAACAGGGCGACGACCAGGCCCTGGCTTTCCCGCGTTTCAAGATCCACGACGACGCCAGCGCGCTGTGGGGTCGGATCGCGGGGTGAACGATGATCTCCGGCGCCCGGAATGCAGGTCCTCCCCATTGCGCCGGCTGCCGATATCCCGGCCCTCTCCCTCAGGCGGGAGGAGGGCATCCGGTGCCCGGAAGGTACGTTCTGCGGTAGGGCGAATAACCGCGAAGCGGTTATCCGCCGTTACGCACCTGTGACGCGTCGCTCACCACTTGTAGCTGACGCTGCCCACCACGCTGCGCTGGTCGCCGTAGTAGCAGTAGTAGCCGTCGCAGGACGCCAGGTAGTCCTTGTTGAACAGATTGTTGGCATTGACCGCCACGCTGACGCCTTTCAGGCTGCCGTTCAATTGGCCCAGGTCGTAGCGCACGGCGGCGTCGTACAGGGTGTACGAGCCGGCGTAGCCGTCGTAGGTGTTGGCCTGGTCGCCGTAGGTCGAGCCTACGTAGCGGGCGCCGGCACCCACGCTGAAACCGTTCAGCGTACCCTCGTGCCAGGTGTAGTCGGCCCATAGCGAGGCCTGGTTGCGCGGCGCCTGTTGCAGGCGGTTGCCTGCGTACTGGCCTTTTTTCACTTCGGTGTCGGCGTAGCTATAGGCGCCGATCATCTTCAGGTTGTCGGTGACGTTGCTGGTGGCTTCCAGTTCTATCCCGGAGACCTTCACTTCGCCCGTCTGCGAAGTGACCGGCGTGCCGCCTATGTTCTGCGACACGCTGACGTTCTCCTGGCGCAGGTCATAGACCGCGGCGGTGAACAGCGAGTCGGAGCCTACCGGCTGGTACTTCACGCCGATTTCCCATTGCTTGCCTTCGGTCGGCTTCAGCGAACTGGTGCTGTTCATATCGGCGCCAGTGGTGGGCTGGAACGACTCCGCATAGGAGATATAGGGCGCCACGCCATTGTCGAAGATGTAGCTGAGCGCCGCGTTGCCGCTGAACTTCTTGTCGCGGCTGGTATTGGTGGCGTCGCCCTTGTTGTAGAAGGTGGCGCCTGTGTGCACCCAGTCCTCGCGACCGCCGAGGGTCAGGCGCCAGTTGTCGAGGGCGATCTGGTCCTGGACGTAGAGGCCGGTCTGGTAGGTCTGCTGCTTGTAGTCGTAGTACGCGTCGGAACGCGGCGGCTTGGGAATCGGCTGGCCGTAGATCGGGTTGTTGACGTTGCTCGGCGGCGCGCTGCCAAAGATCGATGTGTATTGGTTGTCGGTGCGGTTGTGATCCAGGCCTAGCAGCAGGGTGTGGCGCAGGGCGCCTGTTTCGAAGTCGGCCTGGAAGTTGTTATCTACTACGAACTGACTGACGTCTTCATCCACCGAGGTGGTGCTGCGTTCCAGTGTGCCGTCGGCATGAGCTGTGCCCGCTGTAATCCCCTGGAACGACAGGTCGTTGCGCAGGTAGCGCAGGTTCTGGCGGAACTGCCAGACATCGTTGATCCGCCGCTCGAAGGCGTAGCCCAGCCAGTAGTAGGTGCGGTCGTAGTATTCCCAGTCCGGATCGCCGAGGTTCTTGTGGTGGGAAACCTTGCCGAACGGCGCGTCGTACTTGGTTCCGCGCAGCGGCAGGAACTGGCTGGTGATGCCGGTATCGTCGCGGTTGAACTGGCCGAGGAAGGTCAGCCTGGTGTCGTCGTCGATGTTCCAGGTCAGGCTCGGGGCGATGTTGTAGCGCTTGTCGTCGATATGGTCGACCTGGGTGTTGCTGTCGCGCACCACGCCGGAGACGCGATAGAGAAAGCGTCCCTCGTCGTCGAGCGGGCCGGTGCTGTCGAAGCTGACCTGCTTGTGGTTGTAGTTGCCGACCTCGGCCTTCACCTCGTGACTGGCGACGTTCTGCGGACGCAGGCTGACCATGTCGAGCATGCCGCCGGGCGGGGTCTGGCCGTAGACCGAGGAGGCCGGGCCGCGCAACAGGGCGACACGCTCCAGGTTCCAGGTTTCCAGCTTCGGGTTGTTGTAGACGCCGACCGCCATCGGCAGGCCGTCGAGGAACTGGGTCGGCTTGAAGCCGCGCACCTTCAACCAGTCGGAGCGGGTGTCGCTGCCGAAGCTGCTGGCGACGACGCCGGGCATGTAGCGCACCGCGTCGTCGAGGTTGTGCACGGCGCGGTCGGTCATCTGCTGGCGGGTCGCCACCGAGATCGAGCGCGGGGTCTCGAGGATCGGCGTATCGGTCTTGGTCCCGGTCATGCTGCGCTTGGCCACGTAGCCGCTGGTCGGCCCCAGTGGGTCTTCCTCGGCGCCGCTGACCGTCATCGCCTGCAACGACAGGGTGTCTTCCGGCACCTTGCGCAGGCTGTAGGTGCCGCCGGCATTTTCCACCAGCTCCAGGCCGCTGCCCTTGAGCGCTTCGCGCAATGCGCCGGGCGCGTCGAAGCGACCTTGTACGGCGTGGGCGCTGCGTCCTTCGGCGAGCGCCGGGTCCAGGGTGAGGACCAGGCCGGCCTGGGCCGCGATGCGGTTCAGGGTGCCTGCCAGCGGCCCGGCGGCGATGCGGTAGTCGCGCACGCTGGCCTGTTCGGCCGGGGCGGCGTGGAGGAACGGTGCGGGAACGGCGAGGGCGATGGCTAGGGCGAGCAGGCCGGGACGGAACGTCGGGCGGGGCATGTGCGGGGCTCCTGGATGGAAACGAGTCTCAATGCCTCCTTGCCGGACGAGTCGGAAAAAGTGATAGGGCCGGCGGGAAAAATTTTTCGCCGGCCCGTTCGGTTCAGCGTGGCACCACTTCGAACCACCAGGCGTTGTGCCTCACGCTGCGCACCGGCAGGCTCGGCTGCAAAGCCTGAAGGGCGAGGCGGGTGTCCTTCAGCGGGAAACTGCCGGTGACGCGCAGGTCGGCGATGCTCGGGTCGACCCGCAGCAGCGCCGGCGAATAGCGCCCCAGTTCCGCCACCAGGTCGGCCAGCCGGGCGTTCTCCACCACCAGCATGCCTTGTGCCCAGGCGCCGGCCAGGGCCGGGGCCGCTTCGCTGGCCTGCAGGCCTTGCGGCAGGATCAGCACCTGCTGGCCTTCCTTGATTACACGCTCTTCGCTGAGCGTTTCCGCGCGCGCGGCCACCGCCGACTGCAACACGGTGAGGCGCGTGCCGGGTTCCTCGCGGCGCACCAGGAAGCGCGTGCCGAGGGCGCGCATGTCGCCATCGGCGCTGCTGACCACGAAGGGGCGCGGGTCGCCATGGGCGGTTTCCACCAGGATCTCGCCGGCCAGTAGCACGACCTGGCGGCGTTCGCCGTCGAAGCGGACGTCGATGGCGCTGCGGCTGTTCAGGCGCACATGGGTGGCATCCGGGAGGGTCAGCTCGCGCTGCTCGCCGGTAGCGCTGTAGGCGTCGGCCAGCAGGTAGCGGACCGGGACGTAGCGGTTGGCCACGCCGAGCCCGACGCCCAGCGCCAGCACTAGCCCCAGGGCGCTGCTGCCGAGCCGGCGCAGGCGGCGCTTGAAGCGTGCGTTGCCGGACAGCAGGGCGTTGCGTGCCGGCCCGTTGGCGGCTCTCGCCAGGTGCCGGTCGAGGCCGCCGAGCTGTTCCCAGGCGCGTTCGTGTTCGGGATGCGCCGCGTACCAGCGGTGGAAGGCGCGGTGATCGTCGGGATGGGCTTCGCCGGAGTCGAGCAGCAATTGCCAGGCGATGGCTTCGTCGAGCACCCGCGCGCGTACCGGCGAATGACGATCGTCGGCGCTCACCGGGGCTCTCCGTAGAGGGCGATGTAGCACTGGCGCAGACCCTGGGCCAGGTATTGGCGCACGCGCGGCACCGAGACTCCGAGACGCTCGGCGATCTCCGCGTGGGGCATGCCGTCCAGGCGGCTATAGAGAAACGCGCTGCGCGCCTTCAGCGACAGCGTGCCAAGCAGGCGATCGATCTCGCGGAGGTCCTCGAGAATCAGGTACTGCTCTTCGGCCGAAGGCTGCTCCGCTTCCGGAACCAGCGCCAGTTCGGCGAGATAGGCCTGCTCAAGGGCGGCGCGGCGGAAGTGGTCGATCATCAGGCCGCGCGCCACCTTCGCCAGGAACGCGCGCGGTTCGCGCAGGCCGGGCAGCTCCGGGCGGCCGAGGAGGCGAACGAAGGTGTCCTGGCTGAGGTCTTCGGCGCGCTGGCGGCAGCCGAGGTTGCGGTTCAGCCAGGCAAGCAGCCAGCCGCGGTGGTCCCGGTACAGGCTACCCACGAATTCGCTGTTGCTGACGTCACCCGCCGACACGGCCGCTCCCCATCCCGAAACGGGATTGAATGGAAAAACGAGAATTATTCGCAAATGATCGCAAAGTGCGACTATCCCTGCAATTGGCGTCCGTCGGGAAGCCACTTGAGTCGTCCCACCGGTTTGCCGGAGGATCGGCGTTCCCATAACAAGAACAGGAGTCTCGCCGTGGCCGAACCTTTGCTGATCATCGGTTCCTATCTGTCCCCCTATGTGCGCAAGGTGCTGGTGCTGCTGGAACTGAAAGGCATCGCCTACCGCATCGACCCCATCGTGCCGTTCTTCGGCGACGAGGCCTTCGAGCGCCTCAGTCCGTTGCGCCAGATTCCGGTGCTGGTGGACGGTGACTTCGTCCTCAACGATTCCAGCGTGATCTGCCAGTACCTGGAGGAGCGCTACCCGCAGCCGAGCCTGTATCCCGCCGACATCGGCCAGCGCGCCCAGGCCCGCTGGCTGGAGGAGTACGCCGATTCGCGGCTGGGCCAGGTGATCATCTGGCAGTTGTTCCACCAGTTGGTGATCAACCGCGGCATCTGGCAGCGCGAACCCGACCAGGCGATCCTGCAACGCACCTACGACGAAGACCTGCCATCGATCTGCAACTACCTGGAAGGGCGGGTCCCGCCGAGCGGCTGGCTGTGCGGCGAGCTGTCCATCGCCGATGTCGCCGTCGCCTGCCTGTTCCGCAATGCCCAGTTGGCGCGCTACCAGGTCGACGGCGAGCGCTGGCCGCGCCTGGCGCGCCTGTTGGCTGACGCTTTCGCCCTGCCGGCCTTCCAGCATCTGGCGCGTTTCGAGAAGGCCACCGCGCAGACCCCGGTCGCCGAACAGCGCCAGGCGCTGCGCGAGGCCGGCGCGCCGCTCAGCGCGACCAGCCACGCCCGCGAGCGGCCGGTGCGCGGTCCGATGAGCCGCTGAGAGGGAGTGCGGGCGGCGCCCAGGGCGCCGTCCTGATGAAGCGCCATTCAGCGCCTCGATAAGACCTTCGCGGCGCTGGTGGATCCAGCGTCCGGGCATATTTTATATAGACCAGTCTATATAAAACGGAGGCCGCACCGTGATGAACGTCCCCGAAGGGTTCCAGCCGCTGTTCCGCAGCAGTCCGTTGCTCGACCTGCTCGGTCCTTTCTTCTGCCGGCACGACGCCCAGCGCCAGTTGGTGGTGGCGCTGCGCATCGACGAAAAGCACTGCAACCACGGTGGCACCGCCCACGGCGGCCTGCTCTCGACCCTGGCCGACGTTGGCCTCGGCTACGCCATGGCGTTCTCCCGCGAACCGCCGCAGCCGATGGTCACCGTCGGCCTGCGCCTGGACTTCTGCGGGGTCGCGCGGGTCGGCGACTGGCTGGAGGTGCATACCCGGGTCGACAAGCTCGGCCAGCGCATGGCCTTCGCCTCGGCCCGGCTGCACAGCGGCGAGCGCCTGGTGGCCAGCGCCAGCGGCGTGTTTCATCTGCCCTGAGGCTCGGGCATGCTTGCCCGGTCGTCTGCCGTGAGTTGGGGAGTCAGGTTTGCCGAAGAAGTCCAATGCCGCCGAACGGATCGTCCATGCCACCGCCTCGCTGCTGGCCAGCCGCGGGTATTTCGGCACCGGGCTGAGCGACATCATCGCTCGCGCCGAGGCGCCGAAAGGCTCGCTCTATCACTATTTCCCCGAGGGCAAGCCGCAGATCGCCAGCGCCGCGATCGGCTTCGTCGCCGACGAGGTGGCGTCCTTCCTCGACCGCGCCGGGACCCAGGCCCCCCATGCGCGCAACGTCCTCCGCCAGTTCACCGCGACCCTGCGTGGCTGGCTGGAGCATTCGCGTTTCGAAGAGGCCTGTCCGGTGCTTTCCACCAGCCTGAGCATCGACGCCGAGCTGGCCCCGGTGCACGCTGAATGCCGCCGGGCGCTCCGCGCCTGGCACGCCAGCATCGAGCGTGCGTTGCGCGCCGACGGACTGGCGGAAAAGCTCGCCGCCTCGCGCGCCTGGCTGATCCTCGCGGCGCTGGAGGGGGCGGTCGCGGTGGCCCGCGTCGAGCGGTCG
Organism: Pseudomonas sp. HMSC076A11; assembly: GCF_001810205.1. NCBI lineage: Bacteria > Pseudomonadati > Pseudomonadota > Gammaproteobacteria > Pseudomonadales > Pseudomonadaceae > Pseudomonas > Pseudomonas sp. HMSC076A11. The sequence goes on from NZ_KV800302.1 coordinate 14,476, forward strand.
TTCCAGGCGCTGGATGCGATCGAGGAAGAATTGCAGGCGCTACTGCCGGCCTAGGCGGGTGTCGCGCCCAGGCCGGCCAGGTATCCGTCAGTGCTGCACGCTGTCCACCGCGATCGCTTCGCCGGAAACTTCGCGGTAGGCCGTGCGGCGCTTGGCCAGGGCGTAGTGGATCAGTCCGGCCAGGCCGGCGCCGAAGAACCAGGAGAACGGCGATAGCTCGGCGAATGCCGGCAACAATGCCAGCAGGGGGGAGATGATCGCCGCCGGGACGAACGCGGCGATGGCCCGCGGGTTCACCCCTCGCGCGTAGTGATAGGCGCCGGCGCGGCTTTCGGTGTACAGCTCCGGCAGGTTCACCCGGCCTTTCCGCACCAGGTAGTAGTCGACCATGATGATCCCGTACAGCGGGCCGAGCAGCGCGCCGAGGCCGCCGAGGAAGTAGAGGATCACCCCGGGGCTGTTGTACAGGTGCCAGGGCAGGATCAGCACTGCGATGGTCGCGCTGATCAGCCCGGCGCGGCGGAAGTTCAGCAGGTTCGGCGCCAGGTTGGTGAGTACGTAGGCCGGGGCGACGAAGTTGGCCATAATGTTCACCGCCACGGTGACGATCAGCAGCGCCAGGCTGGCCAGCACCAGGAAGAGGGGGTCGGGGATCGCGGCGACGATGTCGGTGGGGCTCTGGATCAGCTGGCCGTCGATCCTGAACTGGGCGCCGGCGAGGACCACCGCGAACAGGCCGAACAGCAGGATGTTCACCGGCAGCCCCCAGAAGTTGCCGACGCTGATGGTGCGCCGATCCGGGCAGCCGCGGGCGAAGTCGCAGAAGTTCAGGATCATGGTGCCGTACAGGGTCACCCAGAACGCCGCGCCGCCGAAGATCTTCAACCACATCTGCGAACCGCTCATGGGTTCGCCGCTTGACCAGGCGATGGAGGCGCCGGCGCGCAGGTACATCCAGGCGGCGAGGGCGGCGACGGTGAGCAGGATCACCGGTCCGGCGAAGGATTCGTAGCGACGCACCATCTCCATGCCGTAGGCGAAGATCAGCAGTTGCACGCACCAGATGGCGACGAAGGTCGCCCAGCCCAGGCTCGACAGGCCGAGGATGGCGTCCTGGTCGTAGGCTGCGAGCCCCGGCCAGATCGCCGTCAGCAGCACGCGCAGGACGATGGAGGCGAGATAGGTCTGGATGCCGAACCAGGCGATGGCGATCGCCGCGCGGATCAGCGCGGGGAGTTGCGCGCCGTGGATGCCGAAGGCGATGCGGCACATCACCGGGTAGGGCAGCCCGGTCTTCTGGCCCATGTAGCCGGACAGGTTCATCAGCCCGTAGACCATCAGCGCGCCCAGGGCCAGCGCGGCGAGGATCTGCGCACCGCTCATGCCGAGGGCGAAGAGGCCGATGGCGAAGGAGTAGTTGGCGATGTTGTGCACATCGTTGGTCCACAGCGCGAACAGGCTGTAGCGTCCCCAGCGGCGCCCTTCGGCCTTGGTCGGGGCGAGATCGGCGCTGTACAGGCGCGGGCTCAGCGGCGGCAGTTCGGGGCCGGCGTGATGGCTGGCGCGGGGCAGGCAATCGAGACTGGCGGGAGTGCCCAGGTCCAGGCGCGCCGCCGAGAACTCCGCTGCGCGCAGCCCGGCGCGTGGCAGGCAGTCGAGACTGGCCGGAGTGCCCAGGTCGAGCAGCGAGGCGGAGAACTCCGCGCTCCGCTGACCGGCGCGCGGCAGGCTGTCGAGGCTTTCCAGGGTGCCGAGGTCGAGCAGCGAGGGAGAAAACTCGCGGGGCGAGGCGGGCGGCTTCGGGGTGCTGGACATGGCGGTCTCCTCCGGCAGTCGGAAGAACTCGGCGCGAGGTCGGGTTCGTCTATTGTTTTTGTATACAAGAATTTCGAAGATTTAAGCCAGTTATGTGCCAACCGATCCTCGACCGACTTTTCCGTGTTCTGCGGAAACCGGCCTTTCACCGGCAAGCCCCTGAAACCGCTTGGGAAAAAGCTGTCGCCTCGATCAGGTAAGAATTTCGAACCGATTCATGGGCTTATGCGGACGGACGAGGGAGAGGGGAAAAAAGCGTGGCGCCAGGAGAGCGTATTGGGAAAATTGTGCACAATAATTGTGCCCAGTGTTACCGCCGCGCCCGTCGACGGTGCGCGGCGCGAAGCTCAGCCCGTCCGGGAAATATCCAGGCCCTTCAACTGCCCGATCATCCACGCATGGGCATCACGCCCGACATGCTGGGCGTGGCTGTAGAGCCGCAGCACGTAGGGCGGAATGTCGAACGGCGCGGGATACAGGGCGAGGCCGGCGGCTTCCGCCAGGGCCTGTGCGGCATGTCGCGGAGCGGTGAGCAGGAAATCGGTGGAGCCTGCCAGGAACAGCGCCGCCAGCACCGTCGGCAGTTGCACCGCCACTTCGCGACGCAGGCCGGAGCGGGCCAGCAGCCGGTCGATCACCCCGCTGTCCTCGTTCCACGGCGTCACAACCGCATGCCGTTCGGCCAGGTAGCCGTCCAGCGTCGGTGCCCCGGCGAGGCGCGGGTGGTCGCGCCGCGCTACCACCACGTAGCGGTCGGCGAACCAGTCATGGGCCTGGATGCCTTCGGGCAGGCGCTCGTGTTCCTCGTCGTAGCCGAGGGCGAAATCGATCCGCCCGCTGGCCAGGGCCTCCACCGACAGCTTGCGTTCCGCATTGACCAGGCGCAGGCGCACTCCGGGCGCGCTGTGCTGCAGGCGGTTCATCAGCGGCGGAAGCAGGGCGAAAGCGGTGTAGTCGGTGGCGGCGAAGACGAAGGTGCGCTGGCTCTGTCCCGGTACGAACGGCCGCCACTCTTCCAGCCCCTCGCCGAGGGCGCGCAGAGCGGCGGCCACCGCAGCGGCCAGGTGCTCGGCACGCTGGGTCGGCTGCATGCGGTTGCCCTGGCGCAGGAACAGCTCGTCGTCCAGCCCCTGGCGCAGGCGCCCCAGCGCATGGCTGAAGGCCGAGGCGCTGATCGCCAGTTCGCTGGCTGCGGTGCCGACGTTGCGGTGGCGATACAGGGCGTCGAAGACAAGCAGGAGGTTGAGATCGAGGCGGCGCAGCAGGGGATGCATGTTATTCAGTTGCCGATGAGAAGAATGCACTTCATGCATCTTAGCAGTCGCACTAGGATGGCCGGATCCCCCACCGGAAGGTTGCCCATGACTCTCGAAATCCGTCCCGCCGTACCGGCCGACGCCGAACAGATCCTTGCCTTCATCATCGAACTGGCCGACTACGAGCGCGCCCGCCACGAGGTGGTCACCGATGTCGAAGGCATCCGCCGCAGCCTGTTCGCCGAAGGCTCGCCGACCCGCGCGCTGATGTGCCTGAGCGAGGGCCGGCCGATCGGCTATGCGGTGTATTTCTACAGCTACTCGACCTGGCTGGGGCGCAACGGCATCTACCTCGAAGACCTCTACGTCACCCCGGAATACCGTGGCGTCGGCGCCGGTCGCCGGCTGCTCCGCGAGTTGGCCCGCGAGGCCGTGGCCAACGACTGCGGACGCCTGGAGTGGAGCGTGCTGGACTGGAACCAGCCGGCCATCGACTTCTACCGCTCCATCGGCGCGCTGCCGCAGGACGAGTGGGTGCGCTATCGCCTGGATGGCGAGGCGTTGCGCAAGATGGCGGAATAGCTGGCGGCAAGCCGACGTTGATGCCGGGGGAGTGTGGGGGGGTAGGGCGAATAGCGCCTGGCGATATCCGCCAGTTTCTCACCGAGGACGCCTGGCGCCTGCCGAGTCATCGCCACCGGTATCCATGCCGCTCTCCCGTAGCGCTGTAGCGTTGTCCCGCAGGAACGCCCACAGGCGTTCCGCTACCGGGCCCTGCGCGCGATCGCGCCGGCGCGCCGCCACCACCTCTTCGCTGCGTCCTGGCAGATGCGGCCCGGCCAGAGCGAGCAGGCGGCCGTCGGCCAATTCCTCGTCGACCAGGAAGTCCGGCAGGTGCCCCCAGCCGAGGCCCTGGAGGATCACCTCTTTCTTCGTTCGCTGGTCCGGCACGCTGCACTGTCGCGCGCCGGCGAGCATGAAATAGTCCGTCGGCGGAGAATGGCGGGCGCTGTCGCGCATCACGCACTGGGCGAAGGGGCGCAGTTGTTCCGGGCGCACCGGTCGCGGCGGAGGATCGCCGAGCAGGCCCGGCGCGATGACCGGGACCAGCCCGACCCTGCACAGGTCGAGCCATTCCAGGCGTGGGTCGGACTTGTCCACGCGATGCAGGATCAGGTCGGCCTCGCCGTCCAGCAGGCGCTCCAGCGGGCCGCTGACGGTTTCGAACAGCAATTGCAGGCGGGTCTGCGGCTGGCTGCCGAAGAACCCTGCGAGCAGCGCCAGGGCCGGGCGCGGCGGGCAGAGGTCGCCCAGTACCACGCGCAGCTCGCTTTCCTCGCCCTGGGCCAGGTGCGCGGCGTGGCCACGCAGCCCTTCCAGTTCGTAGAGCAGGGCCTGGGCACGCTGGTGGAAGGAGCGACCGGCGGCGGTCAGGCCGACCCGGTAGCCGCCCCGTTCCAGCAGCGCCAGGCCGAGCTGGCGCTCCAGCCGGGCAACGGCGGCGAACACCGCCGGATGGGAGCGGTGCAGGCGCTGTGCGGCGGCCTGGAAGCCGCCGGCGTCGACCACCGCGTCGAAGCATTGGAGGTCGTGGAGGGTGAAGTCGTGCATGTCAGCTTCCCTGACAGAGTCGTTCCATTCTTTGTAGTTTTTCCCAGGGGCCGTCGCAACTAGCCTGGCGTGCATGGCAATCACCCTGACCCCGGAGGCTCCCATGGGCAACCTGTCTTTTCTCGCTACCAGCGACGGCGCCAGCCTCGCCTATCGCCTGGACGGTGCGGCGGAGAAACCGCTGCTGGCGCTCTCCAACTCCATCGGTACCACCCTGCACATGTGGGATGCGCAACTTCCGGCACTGACCCGGCACTTCCGCGTCCTGCGCTACGACGCCCGTGGCCATGGCGCCTCCAGCGTGCCGCCGGGGCCCTACACCTTGGCCCGGCTGGGCGAGGACGTACTGGAGCTGCTCGACGCGCTGGAGGTACGACGCGCGCATTTCCTCGGCCTGTCCCTGGGCGGGATCGTCGGCCAGTGGCTGGCGCTGCATGCGCCGCAGCGGATCGAGCGGCTGGTGCTGGCCAACACCTCGGCCTGGCTCGGCCCGGCGGCGCAGTGGGACGAGCGCATCGCCGCGGTGCTGCAGGCCGAGGACATGAGCGAGACCGCCGCGGGCTTCCTCGGCAACTGGTTTCCGCCGGCGCTGCTGGAGCGCGCCGAGCCCGTCGTCGAGCGCTTCCGGGCGATGCTCATGGCCACCAACCGGCACGGCCTGGCCGGCTCCTTCGCGGCGGTGCGCGATACCGACCTGCGCGCGCAACTGGCGCGGATCGAGCGGCCGACCCTGGTGATCGCAGGGGCGTACGACACGGTCACCGCCGCCAGCCACGGCGAGCTGATCGCCGCGTCGATTGCCGGGGCCAGGCTGGTTACGCTGCCGGCGGTGCATCTGTCGAACGTCGAGTTCCCGCAGGCGTTCGAAGGCGCGGTGCTGAGCTTTCTCGGCGCAGACTGATTACGCTATCGTCGCGCCTTTTCCCTCGGCGCAGGAGCCGACATGAACGAGCCGGGCAGTTTCATCTGGACGTGGTACGGGCAGGATGAGCATCGATGGGTCCTGCTCAGCGCAGAGGCGTTCCTGGCGCTCGATTTCCTGGCCCTTGACGGTGCCATGCAGAGAGAGACCATCGGCAGTTGCCCGGGCTGCTCTACCTGGTCGGAGAAGATCGTGCCGCTGCACGAGTGGCTCGAAGGCTGTCCGGGTCACCAGGCCGGGAGTTTTCGCGATGCCTTGAGGCGTGTCTGGGCGCTGTGCAACGAGCTGCCCGAGGAAGCGCTGGGCTGCTTCGACTTCGACATCTATGCCCACCCCGGATGGCAGGCGGTACGTCGAGAGGCCCGGGAGGCGCTGCGGCAGAACGGTTGGGACAGCATCCATAGCCACGCCGAGGAGCTGCGCGACGACTGTTGGGAGCGTGTGCATGGCTACCCGAAGAAATGAAAAAGCCGCCCCTCGGGGCGGCTTTTCGTTGCGCTGCGGCGAACGGCCTACAGCCCGTTCTTCGCCTTGAACTCGCGGCGGCGGCGATGCAGGACCGGCTCGGTATAGCCGTTCGGCTGCCGGGTGCCTTCCACCACCAGCTCCAGGGCGGCCTGGAACGCGACGTTGTCGTCGAAGTTCGGCGCCATCGGCCGGTAGGACGGGTCGCTGGCGTTCTGCCGGTCGACCACCACGGCCATGCGCTTGAGGCTCTCGACCACCTGCTCCTGGCTGATCACGCCGTGACGCAGCCAGTTGGCCAGCAGCTGGCTGGAGATGCGCAGGGTGGCGCGGTCTTCCATCAGACCGACGTCGTTGATGTCCGGCACCTTGGAGCAGCCGACGCCCTGGTCGATCCAGCGGACGACATAGCCGAGGATGCCCTGGGCGTTGTTGTCCACCTCGTTCTTGATCTCTTCCGCGGTCCAGTTGGTGTTCGGCGCCAGCGGAATGGTCAGGATGTCGTCCACCGAGGCCGGGGTGCGCTTGGCCAGCTCGGCCTGGCGGGCGAACACGTCGACCTTGTGGTAATGCAGGGCGTGCAGGGTCGCGGCGGTCGGCGACGGGACCCAGGCGGTGTTGGCGCCGGCCAGCGGATGGCCGATCTTCTGCTCGAGCATGGCGGCCATCAGGTCGGGCATGGCCCACATGCCCTTGCCGATCTGCGCCTTGCCTTGCAGGCCGGTGGCCAGGCCGACGTCGACGTTGTTGTTCTCGTAGGCGCCGATCCACTTCTCCGACTTCATGGCGCCCTTGCGCACCACGGCGCCGGCTTCCATGGAGGTGTGGATCTCGTCGCCGGTGCGGTCGAGGAAGCCGGTGTTGATGAACACCACGCGATCCTTGGCCGCCTTGATGCAGGCCTTCAGGTTCACGGTGGTGCGGCGCTCCTCGTCCATGATGCCGACCTTCAGGGTGTTGCGCGGCAGGCCGAGGACGTCCTCGACGCGGCCGAACAGCTCGTTGGTGAAGGCGGCTTCTTCCGGACCGTGCATCTTCGGCTTGACGATATACACGCTGCCGGTGCGGCTGTTCTTGCGGCTGGTGTTGCCGTTCAGGTCATGAATGGCGATCAGGCTGGTGAACAGACCGTCCTGGATGCCTTCCGGCACTTCGTTGCCGTCCTTGTCGAGGATCGCATCGTTGGTCATCAGGTGGCCGACGTTGCGCACGAACAGCAGCGAGCGGCCGTGCAGGGTCAGTTCGGAACCGTCGGCCCTGGTGTAGACGCGGTCCGGGTTCATGGTGCGGGTGAAGGTGCTGCCGCCCTTGCTGACTTCCTCGGCCAGGTCGCCTTTCATCAGGCCCAGCCAGTTGCGGTAGATCACTACCTTGTCGTCGGCGTCGACCGCGGCGACCGAGTCCTCGCAGTCCATGATGGTGGTGAGGGCGGCTTCCATCAGCACGTCCTTCACGCCTGCGGCATCGGTCTGGCCGACCGGGCTGCTCGGGTCGATCTGGATTTCGAAGTGCAGGCCGTTGTGCTTGAGCAGTACCGCTTGCGGCTTGGCGGCGTCGCCCTGGAAGGCAAGGAACTGGCCAGCATTCTTCAGGCCGGTTTCGCTGCCGTTCTTCAGCGCGACGACCAGCGCGCCGTTCTTCACGCTGTAGGAAGTGGCGTCGACATGGGAGCCGGACTCCAGCGGCGCGGCCTCGTCGAGGAAGGCGCGAGCGAAGGCGATGACCTTGTCGCCGCGAACCTTGTTGTAGCCCTTGCCTTTCTCGGCGCCGCCTTCTTCGCTGATCACGTCGGTGCCGTAGAGTGCGTCGTACAGCGAGCCCCAGCGGGCGTTGGAGGCGTTGAGGGCGAAGCGCGCATTCATCACCGGCACCACCAGCTGCGGGCCGGCCATGCGGGCGATCTCGTCGTCGACGTTCTGGGTGCCGGCCTGGAAGTCTTCCGCCTCGGGCAGCAGGTAGCCGATTTCCTCGAGGAAGGCCTTGTAGGCAACTGCGTCGTGGGCCTGGCCGGCGCGAGCCTGGTGCCAGCCGTCGATCTTGGCCTGGAGTTCGTCGCGCTTGGCGAGCAGGGCTTTATTCTTCGGCGCCAGGTCGTTGATCACGGCCTTCGCACCGGTCCAGAACGTGTCGGCAGAGACGCCGGTTCCGGGGATGGCTTCGTTGTTCACGAAGTCGAACAGGACTTTGGCGACCTGCAGGCCACCGACTTGAACGCGTTCAGTCATTGTTTGCCTCACTCTGCTCTAGACCAGCTCTGGACCCGGGCCGCACGGCCTTGTAGTCCGAGCCGCGGCATACTACATGATGCCGCGGGAAAAATCAGTGGTTACGCGTCGCGTTACGACTGGATGACGCTTCACGGTCACGTTGGCCAGGCTCAATGTTCGCAAAAAAACTGTACTTTGTTCCAGATAAATCTAAAAACAGTACACGATTTATCGCGAGCCCAACTGCGGCGCGGCGTCGCAGGATGTTTCACTGCGCTGCGAGCGCCTTGCCTATACTCCCGGAATCGCCCCAGGAGCCTCGCCATGCCCGTCCATGCCGCATCCCTCGCCGATCTCGCCGACCTGGTTCCGCTGTTTTCCGCCTACCTCGACTTCTACGAAGTGCCGGCGCCGGAAGAGCAGGTTCGCGCATTCCTCGCCGAGCGCCTGCGCCAGGGCGATTCGACCCTGTTCCTGGCCAGGGATGCCGAGGCGCGGGCGCTGGGCTTCGTCCAACTCTATCCGCTGTTCGCCTCCCTGGCGCTACGACCTTCGTGGCTGCTCAGCGATCTCTACGTCCGCCCGGAGGCGCGTCGCCGGGGTGTCGGCGAGGCCCTGATGAACCAGGCCCGGGGTTTCGCCGAAAGCATGGGCGCCTGCGGCCTGCAACTGGAGACGGCGAAGACCAACCACGCCGGGCAGTCGCTCTACGAGCGCCTCGGCTATGTCCGTGACGAACAGTTCTACACTTACTGGCTGCAGCTCTGAACTCCCATTCGTCCCAGCAGGAGGCAAGCTCATGGATCACCTGGTCCTGACCGTGATCGCCACCGACCATCCCGGCCTGGTCGAGCGCATCGCCCAATGCATCGCCTCCCACGGCGGCAACTGGCTGGAAAGCCGCATGTCGCGGATGGCCGGGCAGTTCGCCGGGATACTGCGGGTGGCCGTGCCGGCGGAAGGCTACGACGAACTGGTGGAAGGGCTACAGGGCCTGTCCAGCCACGGTATCCGCGTGCTCCTGGCGGAAAGCGGGATCGAGCCGGTATGCAACTGGAAGCCTATCCACCTCGACCTGGTGGGCAACGACCGCCCCGGTATCGTGCGCGACATCACCCGGCTGCTGGCCGAGCACGGGGTGAACCTGGAGAGCCTGTCCACCGAAGTGCGCCCGGCGCCGATGAGCAGCGAACCGCTGTTCCATGCCGATGCGCTGCTGGCGGTGCCGCTGACCCTGTCGCTGGACACCCTGCGCGAGCGACTGGAAGACCTGGCCGACGACCTGATGGTGGAATTGGTGCTGGACGCGTCCTGAAGTTGTTCAGGAAAGCCGGGGACTGGCCTGTGGAAAAGCCTTGGGTGAAACCCTGAAGCCCAGGCGCCGCTAGGCTTGGAGGTCGTAGCGCGTTTTTTGACCAGCTGCGTTGCGGTTATTCCCAAACCAGGTGGACCAGCCTGTGGGTATTCTGTGTGGATAACCTTGCAGGCCTTCATCCATGGGCAATACAAGGGTTTGATCGTTTTCTGAGCAGCCTCTCTTGCGCTTTTGCTTGTGGATTAACCTTCGCCGCTATCGTTGCCCCTGTGCACAAATAACGTGGAGCAGTCTGTGGGTAAGCCGGGGAAGAATCCATGCAGGCCTTTATCCATCGGTACTCCAGGTGTCAGTACGTTTTTTGATCGATGGCTTTCCGGTTCATCCACAGTTGCTCACAAAAGCCTTGGGCAGATTTGTGGATAAGCCTTGTGTATATCGTTGTAACCCTTGGTAATACTGGCATACAGCGGTGTGCTCAAAGACTGATCAGGCGCTTTGCAGGGCTTCTTCCGACGAGTTATCCACGCGCCTGCGGGGAGGAGAAGGCAGGTCTATGCACAAAGTACGTGCATGAACCTGTGGAAAAGCCTGGGGTGGATCGCTGAGCGTCAGTATTGGCGGGGGATAGGAAGGAGTGCGTGTTTTTTCGCCAGGCTTGCGGAGTTCCGCAAGCCTGGGGATAACGTCAGCCCGGCTGGGGAAGGCGGCGCAGGCTGCGCCAGGCGTCGAAGCTGTAGACGGCCAGGGCGAGCCAGATGAAAGCGAAGGCGGTCAGGCGGCTGGAGTCCAGATGCTCGCCGAACAGCAGGATCGCCTGTAGCAGGACCAGCGTCGGCGCCAGGTATTGCAGGAAGCCCAGGGTGGCGTAGGGCAGGTGCCTTGCCGCAGCGTTGAAGCAGACCAGCGGAACCAGCGTCACCGGGCCCGCGGCGACCACCCACAGGGCTTCCGGGGTGCTCCAGAAAGCCGTTTCGCTGGTCGGCCCGTCGGCGAAAAACAGCAACCAGACCAGCGCCAGCGGCAGCAGCAGCCAGGTTTCCACCACCAGTCCGGGCAGCGCGGCGACCGGCGCCTTTTTGCGGATCAGGCCGTAGAAGCCGAAGGTCAGGGCCAGCACCAGCGACACCCAGGGCAGGCTGCCGAGTTGCCAGACCTGCTGCGCCACGCCCAGCGAAGCCAGGGCCACCGCCAGCCATTGCAGGGGACGCAGGCGTTCCTTGAGCAGCAACATGCCGAGCATCACGTTGATCAGCGGATTGATGTAGTAGCCCAGGCTGGCTTCCAGCATGTGGCCGTTGTTCACCGCCCAGACATAGGTCATCCAGTTGCTGGCGATCAGCAGTCCGCTGGCGGCCAGCACGACGAAGCGCTGCGGATTCTGGCGCAGCTCGCGCCACCAGCCCGGGTGCTTCCAGAACAGCAGCAGGACGGCGCCGAACAGGGCCGACCAGACCGCGCGCTGGACGATGATTTCCACCGCGGGAATGCGTTCGAGCAGTTTGAAGTAGAGCGGGAACAATCCCCAGATCACATAAGCCGTCAGGCCGAGGACATAGCCCCGACGGAGGTTGGCGGTCGCCATGGAGAATCCTTGAAACGTCAGGCAGGTAAGAATGGCCGTGCACGGCATGCACGAGCGGATGACCTGTGAATTCTAGTAGGGGGGTGACGGGGTTGTCTGCGCACAGTTCCCGCGGAAAAGCACCGGCACACTTGCCGTTCCCTCGCCTGCCCCGCGGCGGGACGGATAGCGCCGCGCGCCATTCGTCCCGTCCGCAGGAGGCTCAGAACAGCCGCAGCGGTTCCTCGTCCAGCGCCGCCAGTTGTTCGCGCAGCACCAGCACCTGCTCGCCCCAGTAACGTTCACTGCCGAACCAGGGGAAGCTCGGTGGGAACGCCGGGTCGTCCCAGCGCCGCGCGAGCCAGGCGCTGTAGTGCATCAGGCGGAGGCTGCGCAGGCCTTCGAGCAGCGGTAGCTGGCGCGGGTCGAAGTCGTGGAACTCATTGTAGCCGTCGACCAGTTCGGCAATCTGCGCCAGGCGTTCGTGGCGCTCGCCGGCGAGCATCATCCACAGGTCCTGGAGGGCCGGGCCCATGCGGCAGTCGTCGAGATCGACCATGTGGTAGGCCTCGTCGCGGCACAGCAGGTTGCCCGGATGGCAGTCGCCGTGCAGGCGGATCGGCTGGTAGGGCACCTCGGCGAACAGGGCGTCGAGGCGTTTCAGCAGGTCGCGGGCGACCGACTCGTAGGCCGGCAGCAGGCTCCTGGGGATGAAATTGCCTTCCAGCAGGGTGGCCAGCGAGGCGTGGCCGAAGTTATCCACAGCGAGCGCCTCGCGGTGCTCGAACGGCCGCGTGGCGCCGACCGCGTGCAGGCGGCCGAGCAACTGGCCGAGGCGGTAGAGCTGGTCGAGATTGCCCGGCTCGGGCGCGCGCCCGCCGCGCCGGGGGAACAGGGCGAAGCGGAAGCCGGAGAATGCGAACAGGCTTTCGCCGTCGCGCGACAGCGGCGCCACCACCGGCACCTCGCATTCCGCCAGCTCGGCGGAGAAGGCGTGCTCCTCGCGGATCGCCGCGTCGCTCCAGCGGTCCGGTCGGTAGAACTTGGCGATCAGCGGCTCGCCGTCCTCGATGCCGACCTGGTACACGCGGTTTTCGTAGCTGTTGAGCGCCAGCACCCGTGCGTCGCTGAGATAGCCGAGGCTTTCCACGGCATCCAGGACGAGGTCGGGGGTCAGTTGGTCGAAGGGATGGGACATGACGGGGCATCCAAGGCTCGAAAGACCCCTAGTGTACGCAAGCCGGCGCGGGCCGGCAGGTTCACAGCGGCGTGCCGAGCAGGACCTGGGCCGGATCGAAGGAGGCGATCACCTTCTGGCCCTTCTTCAGCCCCAGGCTGGCCAGGCGTTCGCCGGACAGCAGCGCGCAGAGGGTAAGACCGCTGCCCAGGGCGATGCGCACCTCGCTGGGACCGGCCTTGGCCGCGAGGATTTCCTCCAGGGTGCCGTGCAACTGGTTCGGCTGGTCCTCGCGCGGTTCCAGCCCGACGTCCAGCCAGCCGGCCTTGATCAGCGCCAGTACCGGGCGGCCGCGACCGAGTTCGAGTTGCTCGGTGCTGGCGCGGGTGATCAGCGCCTCGATGCGTTGCTGGCCTGGCAGCTCGATGGCGATGCGGTCGTGGAAGCCTTCGCCATGGATCGACAGGACCCGCCCGTGCAATTGGTTGCGTGCGCTGGTGCGGAGCATCAGGCGGCCGATCAGGTTGAGGTCCTCGGCGTCTTCCGCGGCCTGCAACACCTGCGCTTGCAAGGCTTCCAGGCGCCGGTAGAGAGCCAGCAGGCGTTCGCCCTCGGCGGTCAGCCGGGCGCCGCCGCCGCCCTTGCCGCCGACGCTACGCTCGACCAGCGGACGCTCGGCCAGGTTGTTCAGTTCGTCGATGGCGTCCCAGGCGCCCTTGTAGCTGATGCCCACGGCCTTCGCCGCACGGGTGATGGAGCCCAGTTCGGCGATCTGCGCGAGCAGGGCGATGCGTTGCGGGCGACGGGTGACGTGCTGGGCGAGAGTGGAGAGTGCGGACATGGAGGCTTCGCTATGAGCGGACGTATACGGCGAAGGCTCCAACAGCCATGGGCAAAACGCAAGGGCGTCACTCGGCGGCCTGGTGGAGACCGTAGCCGGCGGCGGCGCCGGCCAGGTCCCAGGCGAGGTCCTTCCAGCTCCAGCCGCTGCCGGCGGAACGGCTGTCGTAGAGTTCCTTGCCGACGCCGAAGGCGAGCGAGAAGCTCAGGCCGAAGCGTGCCTGGCGAGCACCGTGCAGGCCGCGGTCGTGGGCCATCTGCATGCCCGCCGCGGTAAGGGCCGCGGAACTGGCGAAATGCAGGGCCTTGTCTTCGCCCAGCCAGTCGTCTTCGGCGAAGTGGCTGCAACCGCCGAGCAACAGGCAGGCCGCGACCAGCAGTAGCAGTGCGCGCATGGATCCTCTCCCGTATCGGTTGCGCGGCAGTTTAGCCCAGCTCAGCCGGGCTTCGGCGTGCGCGCCAGGCAGTAGACGTCGACCCGCGCGGCGCCCGCCCGGCGCAACAGGCGGGAAAGGCACTCGGCGGTGGCCCCGGTGGTGAGCACGTCGTCCACCAGTGCCAGGTGCAGCCCGCGAACATCGCTGGCGGGCGCCAGGGCGAAGGCGTGGCGCAGGTTGCGCCGCCGCACCGTCGCGTCCAGGCCCTGCTGGGCCGGAGTATCCAGCACTCGCCGCAGGCTGTACGGATCGCAGCGCAGGTCCAGCTCGCCGGCCAGTCGCTCGGCGAGCTGTTGCGCCTGGTTGAAGCCGCGACGACGTTCGCGCCGTGGCGCCAGCGGGACCGGCAGCAGGCGTGCCGGGTGCGGCAGGCCTTCGGCGTAGCGTTGCCGCAGGTGTTCCGCCAGCAACTCGCCGAGCAGCCGCCCCAGCGGCCAGGCCGCCTGGTGCTTGAAGCGGTTGATCAGGCTGTCGAGCGGAAAGGCGTAGCGCCAGGGCGCGATCGCCTGTTCATAGGCCGGCGGGCGGCGCAGGCACTCGCCGCACACCTGGCCGTCCAGGGGCAGGGGCAGGGGCAGGGGCAGGGCGCAGCGCCGGCACTGCTGGCGCGACCAGGGCAGGTCGGCGGCACAGGCGCGGCACAGCGGGCGGGGCGGCTGGTCGCTGCGGGCGGCGCAGAGCAGGCAGGCCGGCGGCGGCAAAAGCCAGCGCGTGAGAGGACGAAGCGGGAACGACATGGCGGGACTTCCTGGCGGATGTCGCACCATGCAACCGCAGGCGCGCGCCGCCGACCAGCCGTTGCCAGCGGGTTCGGAACTCGCCTGTGGATAACCGAAACCTTCCTTCGCTCCTTGCGGAAACGGCCGACGCGTGGATCAGTGGATGAGCCAGCTCATGACGATCAGGCCGAGCACCGTCCAGATCACCCCGCCGACTATCGAGCGGCGCATGAAGGCGCGTATGCCGCTGTAGAGCAGCAACAGGCCGAGCACCAGGAAGACGAAGCTGAACAGCGATGCGTCCATGCCGATGGCCCTGGCCAGGCCGTGGAGGAAGTCGTCCATGGCGTCCCAGATGCCGCCCAGCAGGCCGGAGAGCAGGTCCACCACGAAGCGGATCGCCCTGCCCAGCATCTCGCCCAGTCCGTCGAAAAAGCCTTCTGTACCCATGAGTGTCCTGTCCTGAGTGTTCCCAGCGTTGGATCAGAGATTAGCCGCCGGGTTCAGCGCCGGCTGCTGCTTTGCTGCGGAGCGAGGAACGACTGGCGGAAGTATTCGCGGAACGCGCGCATCCCGGCGCTCGCTTCGGTGTCGCGGCGCCAGGCCAGGCCGACGCTCATCGACGGCACCGGGTCGACCAGCGATAGCGTCTCGATGCGTTTGCCTTCCAGCGACCAGGGCCGGTACACCAGATCGGAGAGGATGGCCACGCCGGAGCCGTTGGCGACCATGCTGCGCACCGCTTCCACCGAACTGGTATGGAGGATCACCTGCGGCCGGTGGCCGCTCTGTTGCCAGTAGCGCAGCGCGCTCTGCCCGGCCTCGTCGACGGTGAGCATGATGTAGGGCTCGCCGGCCACGTCGGCCAGGCCCAGGTCGGCCTTCTCGCCCAGCGGATGGCGGCTGGGCAGCCACAACCGGCGCTCGGAGTTGAACAGGGTTTCGGCGGCGATCCCGGGCTCGGTGAGATTGCCGGTGAGCAGCACGGCGATGTCGTAGCGACCGTCGAGGAGGCCGCGCTCGATGCTGGCGCGCTCGTCCTCGAACAATTGCAGCTCCAGTTCCGGGTACCACTGCGCCAGGCGTTGCAGGTGGTGGGGGAGGAAATAGCCCATCACGGTATAGCTGGCGGCGACCTTCAGGGTGCCTTCGACCCGGGTGTCCGGTTGCGGGCTGTTGAGCGCGTCGTCGACGCTGCGCTGGATCGAATAGGCGTGGTTGAGGAAGTGCCGGCCGCTGTCGGTCAGGTTCATGCCCTGGGCCGTGCGGGTGAACATGGCGACGCCGAGCATGCCCTCCAGTTCCTGGATCGCGCTGGTCACCGCCGACTGCGAGATGTTCAGGTGGATGGCGGCCTGGGATATCTGGCCGAACTCGGCGGTGGCGATGAAGTAGCGAACCTGGCGGAGGGTCAGGGCCATGGGCAGCATCCGGAAGAGGTATCTGTTTTTCAGAAACCAGTCTATCGAATAATAAATCTACCCAATACCTTTCCCGGCTTTTACCGTGGCTCCATCCAACAACAAGACAGATGAGGCCAGCCGGCAATGACTGAAGTCGACCTCAATTCCGACATGGGCGAAGGCTTCGGCCCATGGACCATCGGCGATGGCGTGGATGCGGCGATCATGCCGCTGATCAGCAGCGCCAACATCGCCACCGGTTTCCATGCCGGCGACCCGAGCAGCATGCGCCGCACCGTGGAGATGGCCGCCGAGCATGGCGTGGCCATCGGCGCCCATCCGGGCTTCCGCGACCTGGTCGGCTTCGGTCGCCGGCACATCGCCGCGCCGGCCATCGAGCTGGTCAACGACATGCTCTACCAGCTTGGCGCCCTGCGCGAATTCGCCCGGCTGCAGGGCCTGTCGCTGCAACACGTCAAGCCCCACGGCGCGCTCTACATGCACCTGGCGCGCGACGAGGCCGCCGCGCGCCTGTTCGTCGAGACCCTGCAACGCCTGGAACCGGAACTGCTGCTCTATTGCATGCCCGGTTCGGCCACCTGGCGCATCGGTCGGGAACTGGGCCAGCCGCTGGTGCGCGAGTTCTACGCCGACCGCGACTACGACCGCAGCGGCTCCATCGTCTTCACCCGGCGGGTCGCCGCCCTCGATCCGCAACAGGTCGCCGACAAGGTCCTGCGCGCCTGCCGCGAGGGCAAGGTGCGCACCGTCGAGGGCGAGGACCTCGACATCGCCTTCGACTCGGTGTGCATCCACAGCGACACCCCCGGCGCCCTGGAGCTGGTCGCCAGCACCCGCGCGCGCCTGGAAGGCGCCGGCATCCGCATCAAGGCGCCGCGTTGAGCGCCGCTCGCCTCGGCGAGCCTCGCGACAAGCTTTTCTGCCATTTCCTACAACGTTCGAATAATGAGGATTCGTCATGGCCGAACATAACGTGCAGTCCCCCTTGCCCGGCACCTTCTATCGCAAGGCCAGCCCCGACGCGCCGCCCTACGCGGAGGTCGGGCAGGCGGTCGAGGCCGGCAGCGTGATCGGGCTGATCGAGGTGATGAAGCAGTTTTCCGAAGTGCAGGCCGGGCAGGCCGGCATACTCCAGGCGTTCCACGTGGAAGATGGCGAGGCCATCGAGCCGGGACAGGTGCTGGCGGGGATCGCCAGCGCTACCTGAGGAGGACGCCATGCACAAGCGACTGAACAAGCTGCTGGTGGCCAATCGCGGCGAGATCGCCGTGCGCATCATCCGCGCCGCGCAGGCACTGGGCATTCCCACGGTAGCGGTGTGCAGCGAGGCGGATCGCGATTCGCTGGCCGCGCGGCTGGCCGATGAGGTACGCCTGATCGGCCCTGCGCGGGCCGAGCGGAGCTACCTGGATATCGAGGCGATTCTCATGGCGGCGCGGGAAACCGGTGCCGACTCGATCCATCCCGGCTACGGTTTCCTCTCCGAGAACCCCGCCTTCGCCGAAGCGGTGCAGGCGGCCGGCCTGGTCTTCGTCGGTCCGGAGGCGCAGACCATCCGCCGCATGGGCGACAAGGCCGAGGCGCGGCGTACCGCGATGGCCGCCGGGGTGCCGGTGGTGCCGGGCTCGCCCGGCGAACTGGGCGACCTCGACGCGGCGCTGGCTTGCGCCGAAGAGGTCGGCTATCCGCTGCTGGTCAAGGCCTCCGCCGGCGGCGGCGGGCGTGGCATCCGTATCGCCCACGACGCCGACGAACTGCGTCGGGAATTCCCCATCGCCCAGCGCGAGGCGCAGGCCGCCTTCGGTTCGCCGGCGGTGTACCTGGAGCGCTTCATCCGCCAGGCGCGGCACATCGAAGTGCAGATCCTCGGCGATGGCGAGCGCGCGGTGCATCTGTTCGAACGCGAATGCTCGCTGCAGCGGCGGCGCCAGAAGGTCTTCGAGGAGGCACCTTCGGCGGCGCTGGACGGCGCGCAGCGCCAGGCCCTCTGCGAGAGCGCGGTGCGCCTGGCGCAGAGTCTCGGCTATCGTGGCGCGGGCACCCTGGAATACCTGTTCGACGCGCACAGCGGCGAGTTCTTCTTCATCGAGATGAACACCCGTATCCAGGTCGAGCATCCGGTCAGCGAGATGGTCACCGGCATCGACCTGGTCCAGGCCATGCTGCGCATCGCCGCCGGCGAGGCGCTGCCCTGGCGCCAGGAGGACATTCGCCTGAACGGCGCGGCGCTGGAGATGCGGATCAACGCCGAAGACCCGACGCGCAATTTCTTCCCCAGCCCCGGCACCGTGGAGCGCCTGGAATGGCCGCAGGGCGAGGGCGTGCGAGTGGACAGCCACCTGTATCCCGGCTACCGGGTGCCGCCGTACTACGATTCGTTGCTGGCCAAGCTGATCGTCCATGGTCGCGACCGCGACGAAGCGTTCGCCCGCGCGCGCCAGGCGCTGGAGCGCACCGTGCTGGCCGGCATGGCCACTACCCTGCCGCTGCACCGCTGGCTGCTCGCCGATGCGCGGGTACAGGCCGCGCAGTTCGATACCGCTACCCTGGAAACCTGGCTCGCCGAGCGGACCGCCGCCGCGCAGGAGGTTTGAGATGCATGCCAACATCCGCTACAGCTTCGGCGGCGACGAGCACCTGTTCGCCGAGGTCGCCGAGTCCATGTCGCTGGAAGCCTTCTTCCGCGGCATGGCGATCACCCGCGCCATCGAGACCCTGCAATTGCCCGGGGTGCTCGACGTATGCCTGGCCAACGCCTCGTTCCAGGTCCGCTTCGACCCCGACCGGCTGGCCCCGCAGGCGCTGCTGGAGACCGTACGCGGCCTGGAGGTCGAGGCGGTCGCCGCGCGCAGCATCGAGACGCGTATCGTCGAAGTGCCGGTGTTGTACAACGATCCCTGGACCCACGAGACCCTGATGCGCTTCCGCGACCGTCACCAGGACCCGGACTCCACCGACCTCGAGTACGCTGCGCGGATCAACGGCTACGCCGACGTGCAGGCGTTCATCCAGGCGCACAGCGGCACGCCGTGGTTCGTCTCGATGGTCGGTTTCGTCGCCGGCCTGCCGTTCATGTACCAGATGGTCGAGCGCGAGCGGCAGTTGCAGGTGCCCAAGTACCTGCGTCCGCGCATCGACACGCCGAAGCTGACCCTCGGCCACGGCGGTTGCTTCGGCTGCATCTATTCGGTGCGCGGTGCCGGCGGCTATCAGATGTTCGGCGTGACTCCGGCGCCGATCTTCGATCCCCGCCAGGGCCTGCCCTATCTCGAGGAATCTATGGTGTTCTTCCGCGCTGGCGACATCGTCCAGTTCCGCCCCATCGAGCGGACCGAATACGAGCGCATGGCGGCCGAAGTCGAAGCGGGCACATTCGACCTGCGCATCCGCCCGGTGAGTTTCGATCTCGACGCGTTCCTCGCCGATCCGCGAGGTTGCACGCAACATCTGCAGGAGGTGCTGTATGTCGATTAAGGTGCTCAAGCCCGGCCTCGCTACCTCGGTGCAGGACGCCGGCCGCGAAGGCCACTATCACCTGGGCATCCCGCCGTCCGGCGCGCTCGACCAGTATGCCCTGCGCGCTGCCAACCTGCTGGTGGGCAACGCACCGACCGCCGCCGTGCTGGAGTGCGCGCTGCTGGGTCCGCAGCTGGAGTTCCAGCGCGACGCCCTGGTGGCCGTGTGCGGGGCGCGCATGACGCCTCGCCTGGAGGGCGCGGAGATGCCGCTGGATACTTCCTTCCGGGTTCGCGCCGGCCAGGTCCTGGGGTTCGATTTCATCCGTGCCGGCGCCCGTGGCTATCTCGCCATCGACGGCGGCATCGCGGTACCCGAGGTGCTGGGCAGCCGTTCGACCTACGGTCTGGGGACGATCGGTGGCTTGCAGGGACGACGGCTGGCAGAGGGCGACCTGCTGCCCCTGGGGCCTGCCTCGCCCTCTGCCGTGGAGGGCTTGGCGCTGCCGCGTTCGTTGCAGGTGGAGGTCGGCGGCGAGGTGAGCTTGCGGGTGGTTCCCGGACTCTACGTCCATCGCCTGACCCCCGACGCGGTCGAGCGTTTCTTCGCCGAGACCTGGTCCGTCGGCTCGGAGGCGGACCGCACCGGCTACCGCTTCAAGGGCGGCACGGCGCTCCGGTTCGAGCCGCGCGAACAGCCATTCGGCGCAGGCTCGGACCCGTCCAACATCGTCGACGCCTGCTATCCCATCGGCTCGATCCAGGTACCGGGCGGGCTCGAACCCATCGTCCTGCATCGTGATGCGGTGTCCGGTGGGGGATATGCCACGCTGGGCACGGTGATCAGCCCCGACCTGAACCGGCTGGCGCAGATGCAACCGAACCAGAAGGCGCGTTTCGTCGCCGTCAGCCTGGAGGAAGGTCTCGAGGCGCGTCGCCGTTACAACTGGCAAGTGCAACGACTCCAGCACTTCTTCCTGCGCTGAGTCGTCGATACCGGCCGCTTCCGTCTGCGAAGCGGCCTCCCGCTCACTTGTAGTAGATATCTATCGCAGCGGTGGCATTGAATCGACCCAACGTAGGTGCGTTGGTCATCCATTTCAGTTGGGCCAGGAAGTTCTTCACCACGACCTGGTCTTTGCTGTGTTCCACCAATTGGAATTCTTTGTTGAAGGGGACGATGCTACGGTCTTCTTGCCTGAGCACGGTGATGCCTACGGACTTGTTGTCTCCCGGCACCAACGTGTCGCCTACGGTGCTGGAAGAATTCACGGGTCTCAGAAGTGCTCCCAGGCCATAGGCGCTATTGCAGTTCTTGCTTGCAGTGATCTGGAAGGGCTTTTCCTTGATGGTCTGGTTGGTGGCGGCTTGAAGCGCTTGAAGGAGGCCGAAGTCGAGTGTCTTGGGTGAAATGCTCAGGGTAGACGAGCATGCGACATAGCGTAGTTGGTTCAGGCCATTGAGCACCATGCGGAAGTTGTTGGCGATAGGACCTCCAACACCATCCAGTTGGAAAATCACGTAGCTATCGTGGCCAGCGATCGGCCCTTCCTTGCTGGTGCCGGGAAGGCTTCGCTTGGAAATGAAGAAGTTGTAGTGCAGCGTGAAGTTTGTTTTCAGATGTGGGCAGCCGCCAGGCGCATTGCTCCGGCAGGGCAGGGTCTTATAGGGAAGCTTGATTCGGCAGCGATCGACCTGCGTACACCGTATGTCCTTCCCGTCGAGGTTCAGTCCGACCTCCAGGTCGGGTCCGATCATGCTCAAGCCAGGATCCTTGGGGCTGAGGTAGAAATAGATCTCCTCTTCGGCGTTCCAGAACTGGTTCGCCCAGCAACTTATATTGACGCTGTAGTTGGGGGAACGCCAGAGAATGGTGTCCTTGGGAAGCACAATGGGTACCGCGACGGTCGTATCCATCGAGATTTGATCAGATACGTCCGTCGCGTTTTTCAGACAAGTCAAAGCGAGACTTTTTGGGGATAGAGCCAGGAGCAGTCCCAGGAACAGGAGTTGGATGGTTAACTTCATAGGGAGTCTCTTCTAGGTCAGAGTGGATTGGCGGTAGCTTTCCCATTCGTTGGCAATATGACCTGAAAGGGTCGTAGGTTGCCGGCGTCGCTGACTACCTCATATCGAGCCTTGATGGCCTGGCAATCGATGCTGTCGAATGAGTGTTCGGTATAAGGAGCCAGCATCAGGTGATCGATGGGTGGGGCGCAGAGCCGCCCGGGCGCATCGAGAAACTCCACCTGGCTGAGGGTCACGTAATAGGGAGAGGGATTCCGCGTCCTGGGACTACCCTCAGGATCGTAGGACCAGGTTAAGCCAGCCATGGCTTGCTCGACGGTAGCTTTCAAGGACGGTCGGTAGAACAGTTTGAAACGATGGCGCAGAGCGATTTGCAGAGCATCGCCTTTGCCAGTCGCGTGCGGCACGTCCAGCACGCTCAACAGCAGGTAGGTCTCGCGGTCGGTGGGCAGGCCCTGGCCCTGGTAGAGCACCTCCACCTTGGCCCGCTGGCCGGCGCCCAGGCGGAGCAGCGGCCTGGACACGGCGAAGGGCAGCGCCTGCCCCTTGCCGTCGGTACCCCAATCCAGGGAGATTTCCGCCAGGGCCGGCTCCTTGCCCTCGTTGACCAGCGTGATCGGCAGGCGCTTGCCTTTCATCACGAAACGGTTCTGGCCGTCGAACGAGAGATCGGCATGGGCGGACATGCACAGCCAGGCGAATATCGATGCAAGAACCATCCGAAGCCAACTTCGGACCTGGAAGAGGCGCTTTCCATTCATATTCCTGAATGTGCCCGAATGAAACCCGTATCGTGTTTTGGAAAGTGGTTGGTCGGAAGGATCGAATATATTTTTCGTTATACTTCCGCTGCGCTTTGAATGGCTATATTTAGGGTGGTTGGTTGCGTTCATGGTTCAAGTCTGGATAACTTGTTTTCGTTGCGCACCGCTAGGGTGGCAAGAGATTCAATGTTTCTCCATGTTAGAAACCTGCCAGGGAATATATAAATAAGATATTTCCTATTTCTTGTAGGAAATATCCTAAGCATTACTTGTAGTTTTCCGAGGTAGTTGCGCCGTTTCTTCCAGGGAGCCGAATGCCACATAGAGGACGAGGCCGATTGGAGCAGTCGATGACTGCTGGCTTCTATATGGGTGATCAAATATTGATCAGATGTAGACCTGTGTCCTGGGTTGGGTTGACAGCGTCATACAGCCACTTATGATGCCCTTGAGCCTGACCCCCGGCGTGCCGGGGCTCCCCGACAAAAGGCGCCATACAAGCGTCGAAGGAATCTTCCCCATGAGTGCAACCGCTTCCGTCGTCACCCGTCACGACTGGTCCCTCGCCGACGTCCGTGCCCTGTTCGAGCAGCCGTTCAACGACCTGCTGTTCCAGGCGCAGACGGTGCATCGCGCGCACTTCGACCCGAACCGCGTGCAGGTCTCGACGCTGCTGTCGATCAAGACCGGCGCCTGTCCCGAGGACTGCAAGTACTGCCCGCAGTCCGGCCACTACAACACCGGACTGGACAAGGAGAAGCTGATGGAGGTGCAGAAGGTCCTCGAGGCGGCGGCCGAGGCCAAGGCCATCGGTTCGACCCGCTTCTGCATGGGCGCTGCCTGGAAGCACCCGTCGGCCAAGGACATGCCCTACGTCCTGGAGATGGTCAAGGGCGTGAAGAAGCTCGGCCTGGAGACCTGCATGACCCTCGGCCGCCTGACCCAGGAACAGACCCAGGCGCTGGCGGACGCCGGCCTCGACTACTACAACCACAACCTGGATACCTCGCCGGAGTTCTACGGCAACATCATCACCACCCGCACCTACAGCGAGCGCCTGCAGACCCTGGCCTACGTGCGCGAGGCGGGGATGAAGATCTGCTCCGGCGGCATCCTCGGCATGGGCGAGTCGGTGGACGACCGCGCCGGCCTGCTGATCCAACTGGCGAACCTGCCGGAGCACCCGGAGTCGGTGCCGATCAACATGCTGGTGAAGGTCAAGGGCACGCCCCTGGCGGAAGAGAAGGACGTCGATCCCTTCGACTTCATCCGCACCCTGGCGGTGGCCCGGATCATGATGCCGAAGTCCCACGTGCGCCTGTCCGCCGGCCGCGAGCAGATGAACGAGCAGATGCAGGCGCTGGCCTTCATGGCCGGGGCCAACTCGATCTTCTACGGCGAAAAGCTGCTGACCACGAAGAACCCGCAGGCCGAAAAGGACATGCAGTTGTTCGCCCGTCTCGGCATCAAGCCGGAAGAGCGCGAAGAGCACGCCGACGAAGTGCACCAGGCCGCCATCGAGCAGGCGTTGGTGGAACAACGCGAATCGAAGCTGTTCTATAACGCCGCTTCCGCCTGACCATACTGGAAGGGAGGGTGCCGCCGTCCCTTCGTTGCAGCCGCTGATGTCGGCCCTGCGTGGACGGGTGCGCCTGCGTCCGTCCAGCAACACGAGCGACCTGCCATGTCCTTCGATCTCGCTTCCCGCCTCGCCAGCCGGCGCGCGGAAGACCTCTACCGCCAGCGGCCGCTGCTGGAGTCGGCCCAGGGCCCGGACGTCGTGGTCGACGGCCAGCCGCTGCTGGCCTTCTGTTCCAACGACTACCTCGGCCTGGCCAACCATCCCGAGGTGATCGCCGCGCTGCGCGCCGGCGCCGAGCGCTGGGGCGTGGGCGGTGGCGCCTCGCACCTGGTGGTCGGCCACAGCGGCCCGCACCACGAACTGGAGCTGGCCCTCGCCGAATTCACCGGGCGGCCCCGCGCGCTGCTGTTCTCCACCGGCTACATGGCCAATCTCGGCGCGGTGACCGCGCTGGTCGGCAAGGGCGACACGGTGCTGGAGGACCGCCTCAACCACGCTTCGCTGCTGGATGCCGGATTGCTCTCCGGCGCGCGTTTCTCGCGCTACCTGCACAACGACCCGGCAAGCCTCGCCGCGCGCCTGGACAAGGGCGAGGGCAATACCCTGGTGGTCACCGACGGGGTCTTCAGCATGGACGGCAATCTCGCCGACCTGCCGGCCCTGGCCGCCGTCGCGCAGGCCCGCGGCGCCTGGCTGATGGTCGACGACGCGCATGGCTTCGGCCCGCTGGGCGCCAGCGGCGGCGGGATCGTCGAACACTTCGGCCTCGGCCAGGAGCAGGTGCCGGTGCTGATCGGCACCCTCGGCAAGGGTTTCGGTACCGCCGGCGCCTTCGTAGCGGGCAGCGAGGAACTGATCGAGACCCTGATCCAGTACGCCCGCCCCTACATCTACACCACCAGCCAGCCGCCAGCGGTGGCCTGCGCCACCCTGAAGAGCCTGGAGCTGCTGCGCCGCGAAAGCTGGCGGCGGCAACACCTGGCGGCGCTGATCGCCCGTTTCCGCCATGGCGCCGAGGCGCTTGGCCTGACCCTGATGGACAGCTTCACGCCGATCCAGCCGATCCTGGTCGGCGGCAGCCGCCAGGCCGTGGCCCTGGCCGGCATGCTTCGAGCCCGTGGCATCATGGTCGGCGCGATCCGCCCGCCAACCGTGCCGGCCAACAGCGCGCGGCTGCGCGTCACGCTGTCCGCCGCGCACAGCGAAGCGCAGGTCGACCGCTTGCTCGAAGCCCTCGGCGAAAGCTGGCGA
Source organism: Pseudomonas sp. HMSC076A11 (assembly GCF_001810205.1). Taxonomy (NCBI): domain Bacteria; kingdom Pseudomonadati; phylum Pseudomonadota; class Gammaproteobacteria; order Pseudomonadales; family Pseudomonadaceae; genus Pseudomonas; species Pseudomonas sp. HMSC076A11. Next base: position 39,308 of record NZ_KV800302.1, read on the forward strand.
CAGCTGTCGTCTAGCCTTCTGGCAGAGATCGAAGCCGAGGAGGGAGACGATGCGTGACCACTTGATCCTGTTGCCGGGCTGGGGCCTGGGTAGCGCACCGCTGGAACCGCTGCGCGACGCGCTGCACGAGCGCGAGCCGCACCTGAACGTGTTGATCGAGCCGCTGCCGTCGCTGGACGACGCCGCCGACTGGCTCGACGAACTCGACGATAACCTGCCGCGCGATAGCTGGCTGGCCGGCTGGTCGCTGGGAGGCATGCTCGCCGGCGAACTGGCGGCGCGCCGCGGCGACGATTGCCGGGGACTGCTGACCCTGGCCAGCAATCCGTGCTTCCGCGTGCGCGAGGACTGGCCGAACGCGATGCCGGCGGAAACCTTCGAGGACTTCTTCGAGGCTTTCCTGCTCGAACCGCACCTGACCCGCAAGCGTTTCACCCTGCTGGTCAGCCAGGGTGCGCGCGACCCTCGGACCCTGGCGCGGCAACTGCAGGTGGCGCTGCCGCAGCTGGAGCGCGAGGCGCTGGTCGCCGGCCTGCAGTTGCTCGGCCAACTGGATACCCGGGCCGCCCTGGAAAACTTCCGCGGGCCGCAATTGCACCTGTTCGCCGAAGCCGATGCGCTGGTGCCGCTGGCCGCCGCCGAGGCCCTGCTCGAGTGGCTGCCGGACGTCGAGGTCTCGACCCTGGCGGCCAGTCACGGCCTGCCGCTGGAATGCCCGGACGAGGTGGCCGGCGCAATCCTGAGATTCCTTCGCGAGGGTGACGATGCCTGACGATTCCTCGCCGCTGCTGGCGCCCCATGGCGTTGCCGCGCTGCCCGACAAGCGCCAGGTCGCCGCGTCGTTTTCCCGCGCGGCGGCCAGCTACGACGCGGTGGCCGAACTCCAGCGCGGCGTCGGTGAGAGCCTGCTGTCGGCATTGCCGGAAGGCTTCTCGCCGCGCCGCTGGGTCGATCTCGGCTGCGGCACCGGTTATTTCAGCCGGGCCCTGGAACGACGCTTCGGTGCGGCCGAGGGCCTGGCCGTGGATATCGCCGAAGGCATGCTGCGGCATGCCCGCGCGCGCGGCGGCGCCAGCCATTTCATCGGCGGCGACGCCGAGAGGCTGCCGTTGCGCGACGGCAGTTGCGACCTGCTGTTCTCCAGCCTGGCCATCCAGTGGTGCGCCGACCTCCCGGCGGTCCTGGCCGAGGCGCGGCGGGTCCTGCGGCCGGGCGGCGTGCTGGCGTTCAGCAGCCTGTGCGTCGGTACCCTGGGCGAGTTGCGCGACAGTTGGCGGGTGGTGGACGGCTTCGTCCACGTCAATCGCTTCCGCGCCTTCGCCGACTACCTGCAACACGCGGCCGGCAGCGGCCTGCTGCCGCTGACCCTGCGCCACGAGGACCGGCTCCTGCATTTCCCCGACCTGCGCAGCCTGACCCACGAACTCAAGGCGCTGGGCGCGCACAACCTCAACCCCGGGCGGCCCGACGGCCTGACCGGGCGCCAGCGCATCCGCGCGCTGGTCGCCGCCTACGAGCGTTTCCGCCAGCCCGAGGGGCTGCCCGCTACCTACCGCGTCGTCTTCGGCGTGCTGCGCAAGGATTCCTGAACCATGCCGGCGTTCTTCGTCACCGGTACCGACACCGAGATCGGCAAGACCACCATCGCCGCCGGCCTGCTCCACGCGGCCCGGAGTGCCGGCCTGAGCACCGCCGCGGCGAAGCCGGTGGCCTCCGGCTGCGAGCCTACGGCGCAAGGCCTGCGCAATGGCGACGCGTTGGTGTTGCTCGGCCAGTGCTCGCTGGCGCTGGCCTACGAGCAGGTCAACCCGCTGGCCTTCGCACCGGCCATCGCCCCGCACCTGGCGGCGCGCGAGGCTGGCGTCGAACTGAGCGCCGCACGCTTGCACGAGGCGGTGCGCGAGGTGCTGGCGCTACAGGCCGACTTCACCCTGGTGGAGGGCGCCGGCGGATGGCGCGTGCCGTTGCTGGGCCGCGAGAACCTGTCCGACCTGGCGCGCCTGCTGGCGCTGCCGGTGGTGCTGGTGGTCGGCGTGCGCCTGGGCTGTATCAACCATGCGCTGCTCAGCGCCGAGGCGATCCTGGGCGACGGCCTGGCGCTGGTCGGCTGGGTGGCCAACGTCGTCGACCCGGCTACCTCGCGCCTGGAAGAGAACCTGGCGACCCTCGCCGAACGCCTGCCGGCGCCCTGCCTGGGTCGGGTACCGCGCCTGGAGGAAGCCACTCCCGCGGCCGTGGCCGCGCACCTCGACCTGCGGCCCCTGGGTATCGGGCTATAAACAGCGGGCCGTCCATAACCAACGGGCGGTACCCAGCGCCGGCCAAGTCTGCTTGAATAGAAGCCACTTGCTATCGCAGTGGCGCGTGCGCGTCCCCAGGAGTAGAGGGTGGAAATTTCCGGCAACGCTTTCGTCAGTGGCCTCAACGCGGTGCAGTCGGGCAGCGCCCGCGTCGCCCAGGCCGGCAGCGAGATCGCCCGCAATACCGTGGAGGCCCGTTCGCCCCAGGCCGAGCAGATGGTCGAACTGACCCGCGGCAAGCTCGAGGCGCAGAGCGGCGCCCGGGTCATCGAGGTAGCCGACGAGACCCTCGGTACCCTGATCGATACCCACGCCTGACTTCCTGGCGGCCGGCAGCGGCCGCCCCGACCCTTCCTTTTCCGACTGTCACCCGGCGGCCCCTGAAGCCTGCCGGGCGCTTCGCCATGGGCTTTACTGAGAGAGACGAAAGTGCTTTGGAAGGACGTGGCTGCCAGTGATTTCGGGCATGACCGAGCGGTCGGTTCGGATGCTTGACAAGGGATTGGCGTAAACGTATGTTTCAAACGCCTGTTTGAGAGTCGGGACGCATGAGTGCGTCCGGCAAGGCGACCGGGAGCGATCCCGCACTGCGACCGCAGACTCTGGACATCCGTCCGGTCGCCGATTAACCAGAACCCTTCGTAGAGGTTGACTGCTATGCCTGATTACAAGGCCCCCTTGCGTGATATCCGTTTCGTTCGCGACGAGCTGCTGGGCTACGAAGCGCACTACCAGAGCCTGCCGGGCGCCGAAGACGCGACTCCCGACATGGTCAACGCCATCCTCGAGGAAGGTGCGAAGTTCTGCGAACAGGTGATCGCTCCGCTGAACCGCGTCGGCGACCTGGAAGGCTGCACCTGGAGCGCCGACGGCGTGAAGACCCCGACCGGCTTCAAGGAGGCCTACCAGCAGTTCGTCGAAGGCGGCTGGCCGAGCCTGGCCCATGACGTCGAGCACGGCGGCCAGGGTCTGCCGGAATCCCTCGGCCTGGCCATCAGCGAGATGGTCGGCCAGGCCAACTGGTCCTGGGGCATGTACCCGGGCCTGTCCCACGGCGCCATGAACACCCTGCATGCCCACGGCACCGCCGAGCAGCAGGCAACCTACCTGACCAAGCTGGTCTCCGGCGAGTGGACCGGCACCATGTGCCTGACCGAGCCGCACTGCGGCACCGACCTGGGCATGCTGCGCACCAAGGCCGAGCCGCAGGCCGACGGTAGCTACAAGGTCACCGGCACCAAGATCTTCATCTCCGCCGGCGAGCACGACATGGCCGACAACATCGTCCATATCGTCCTGGCCCGCCTGCCCGACGCCCCGCAGGGCACCAAGGGCATCTCGCTGTTCATCGTGCCGAAGTTCCTGCCCAACGCCGAAGGCAACGCCGGCGAGCGCAACGCGGTTTCCTGCGGTTCCATCGAGCACAAGATGGGCATCCACGGCAACGCCACCTGCGTGATGAACTTCGACGCCGCCACCGGCTTCCTGATCGGCCCGCCGAACAAGGGCCTGAACTGCATGTTCACCTTCATGAACACCGCTCGCCTGGGTACCGCGCTGCAAGGCCTGGCCCATGCCGAAGTCGGTTTCCAGGGCGGCATCGCCTATGCTCGCGAGCGTCTGCAGATGCGCTCGCTGACCGGTCCGAAGGCGCCCGAGAAGCCCGCCGACCCGATCATCGTGCATCCTGACGTGCGCCGCATGCTGTTGACCATGAAGGCCTTCGCCGAAGGCAACCGCGCGATGCTGTATTTCGCCGCCAAGCAGGTCGACATCGTCCAGCGCAGCCAGGACGAAGAGCAGAAGAAAGCCGCCGACTCGATGCTGGCCTTCCTCACGCCGATCGCCAAGGCGTTCATGACCGAAGTCGGCTTCGAGTCCGCCAACCACGGCGTGCAGATCTTCGGCGGCCACGGTTTCATCGCCGAGCACGGCATGGAGCAGAACGTCCGCGACAGCCGCATCTCGATGCTGTACGAAGGCACTACCGGCGTTCAGGCCCTCGACCTGCTGGGTCGCAAGGTGCTGATGACCCAGGGCGAGGCGCTGAAGGGCTTCACCAAGATCGTGCACAAGTTCTGCCAGGCCAACGAAGCCAACGAAGCCGTCAAGGAATTCGTCGCTCCGCTGGCACAGCTGAACAAGGAGTGGGGCGACCTGACCATGAAGGTCGGCATGGCCGCCATGAAGGATCGCGAGGAAGTCGGCGCCGCTTCGGTGGACTACCTGATGTACTCCGGCTACGCCTGCCTGGCCTACTTCTGGGCCGACATGGCGCGCCTGGCCGCCGAGAAGCTGGCCGCCGGCACCGGCGAGGAAGCCTTCTACAAGGCCAAGCTGCAGACCGCGCGCTTCTACTTCCAGCGCATCCTGCCGCGTACCCGCGCCCACGTCGCCGCCATGCTGTCCGGCGCCAACAACCTGATGGAGATGGCCGAGGAAGATTTCGCCCTCGGTTACTGATGGCACGGGCCGCTGGCGGCCCGTTCCCCAGGTGAGAAAGAGCCCGCCCTTCGGCGGGCTTTTTCATGCCTGTGATCCGCTGCATCCTGGCCTTCCGACCTCGGGGTTATGGCGTTGCATTCAGCGTCCGCAGCGTGATTGTAGGCGCCCGCCCGGCGCAGTAGCTTCGAGGGATTCGCGCCTGTGGGGCGCCCCTGCCGAGGAGAACAGAGATGCCGGAATACAAGGCTCCGCTGCGCGACATGCGCTTCCTGATCGATGAGGTATTCGACTTCCATGGGCGCTACCAGGCGCTCGGCGCCAGCGACGCGACCCCGGACATGGTGGCGGCGATCCTCGATGAAGGGTCGAAATTCTGCGAACAGGTTCTGGCGCCGCTGAACCGCTCCGGCGACGAAGAGGGCTGCCACTTCGACAACGGCGTGGTGACCACGCCCAAGGGTTTCAAGGAAGCCTATGCACAGTACGTCGAGGGTGGCTGGAACGGTGTCGCCAGCGATCCCGCGTACGGCGGCCAGGGCCTGCCGCACTCGCTGGGTCTGCTGCTCAGCGAGATGATCGGCGCCAGCAATGTCTCCTGGGGCATGTACCCGGGCCTGACCCGCGGCGCCATGTCGGCGATCCACGCCCACGGCAGCCAGGCGCAGAAGGACCTCTACCTGGCGCGGATGACCGCCGGCACCTGGACCGGCACCATGTGCCTGACCGAGCCGCACT
>NZ_KV800302.1:44887-47343 GCF_001810205.1 Pseudomonas sp. HMSC076A11
TGACCGAGCCGCACTGCGGCACCGACCTGGGCATCATCAAGACCCGCGCGGTGCCGAACGCCGACGGCAGCCATGCGATCAGCGGGACGAAGATCTTCATCTCCGCCGGCGAGCACGACCTGAGCGAGAACATCGTCCACCTGGTGCTGGCCAAGCTTCCCGATGCGCCGGCCGGGACCAAGGGTATCTCGCTGTTCATCGTGCCGAAGTTCCTTCCCGACGCCGAAGGTAACGTGGGCGCGCGCAATGCGGTCTCCTGTGGCTCCATCGAGCACAAGATGGGGATCAAGGCCTCGGCCACCTGCGTGATGAACTTCGACGGCGCCACCGGCTACCTGATCGGCGAGCCGAACAAGGGCCTGCACTGCATGTTCACCATGATGAACCACGCCCGCCTGGGCACCGGCATGCAGGGCCTGTGCCTTGGCGAGACCAGTTACCAGGGCGCCGTGCGCTACGCCCGGGAGCGCTTGCAGATGCGCTCGCTGACCGGGCCGAAGGCGCCGGACAAGCCGGCCGACCCGATCATCGTGCACCCCGACGTGCGGCGCATGCTGCTGACCATGAAGGCGTTCAACGAAGGCAACCGCGCGCTGGCCTACTTCACCGCCCAGTTGCTCGACACCGAGCACCTGTCGCAGGACGCCGCCGAGCGCGAGCGGGCCGCCGACCTGCTGGCCTTCCTGACACCGATCTGCAAGGCCTTCATGACCGAGACCGGGCAGGAGGTGACCAACCTCGGCATGCAGGTCTACGGCGGCCACGGCTACATCCGCGAGTGGGGCATGGAGCAGTTGGTCCGCGATTGCCGCATCGCACAGATCTACGAAGGCACCAACGGCATCCAGGCCCTCGACCTGCTCGGCCGCAAGGTACTGGGCAGCCAGGGCAAGCTGTTGCGCGGTTTCACCAAACTGGTCCACCAGTTGTGCCAGGCCCAGGCCGAGCATCCGCAACTGAAGGGACAGGTCGCGCAACTGGCGGCGCTGAACGCGCAGTGGGGCGAACTGACCCAGCAGGTGGGCCTGGCGGCGATGAAGAATGCCGACGAAGTGGGCGCCGCCTCGGTGGACTACCTGATGTTCTCCGGCTACGTGACCCTGGCCTATTTCTGGTTGCGCATCGCCCTGGTGGCGCGCGAGAAGCTGGATGCCGGCAGCGGCGAGGCCGCGTTCTACGAAGCCAAGCTGGCCACCGCCGACTTCTACTTCAGTCGCCTGCTGCCGCGCACCGCGGCGCACGCCGCGGCGATCCAGGCCGGCGCGGCGGGCCTGATGAGCCTGTCGGCGGAGCAGTTTTCGCTCTAGCGGCTGCCGGGGCAGGGGCGCGGCGCTTCTTCCCCCGGTTTCTCCCGCACCCGCCGGGCCCGTCGGACTCCCGGCGAACTCGCTCGAGCCCGCGAAAAGCGGGCTTTTTCATGCCTGTCGCATAGAAGACCGATATAGACTTTCCGGTCACGACGTGACGCTACAAGTCCGAAATGTTGGTGGTGTAGACTCGGCCGCGGCACGCCTTTCGTGCCTCCATTTTGTTGCCGCTGGCCCCCGGCCGGCGATCGGTACGATCGAGGATTCCCCACATGGCTGATTACAAAGCTCCGCTGCGCGACATGCGCTTCGTCCTCAATGAGGTGTTCGAGGTCTCCCGGCTCTGGGCGCAACTGCCGGCGCTGGCCGAAGTGGTCGACGCCGAGACCGCCGCGGCGATCCTCGAAGAGGCCGGCAAGGTCACCGCCGGTACCATCGCCCCGCTGAACCGTCCGGGCGACGAGGAAGGCTGCCAGTGGAACGCTGGCGCGGTGAGCACCCCGGCCGGCTTCCCCGAGGCCTACCGGACCTACGCCGAAGGCGGCTGGGTCGGCGTCGGCGGTGATCCGGCCTACGGCGGCATGGGTATGCCCAAGGTGATCTCGGCGCAGGTCGAGGAACTGGTCAACTCGGCCAACCTGTCGTTCGGCCTGTATCCGATGCTGACCGCCGGCGCCTGCCTGGCGCTCAATGCCCATGCCAGCGACGAACTGAAGGACAAGTACCTGCCGAACATGTACGCCGGTATCTGGGCCGGTTCCATGTGCCTGACCGAGCCGCATGCCGGCACCGACCTGGGCATCATCCGCACCAGGGCCGAGCCGCAGGCCGACGGCTCCTACAAGATCAGCGGGACCAAGATCTTCATCACCGGCGGCGAGCATGACCTGACCGAGAACATCATCCACCTGGTGCTGGCCAAGCTGCCCGACGCCCCGGCCGGGCCGAAGGGCATCTCGCTGTTCCTGGTACCGAAGGTGCTGGTCAACGCCGATGGCTCGCTGGGCGAGAAGAACAGCCTGGGTTGCGGCTCCATCGAGCACAAGATGGGGATCAAGGCCTCGGCCACCTGCGTGATGAACTTCGACGGCGCTACCGGTTGGCTGGTGGGCGAGGTCAACAAGGGCCTGGCGGCGATGTTCACCATGA
>NZ_KV800302.1:47443-48514 GCF_001810205.1 Pseudomonas sp. HMSC076A11
CGGCGATGTTCACCATGATGAACTACGAGCGCCTTGGCGTCGGCATCCAGGGCCTGGCCACCGGCGAGCGCTCCTACCAGAGCGCCATCGAATATGCCCGCGAGCGTATCCAGAGCCGCGCGCCGACCGGCCCGGTGGCCAAGGACAAGGCCGCCGACCCGATCATCGTGCACCCCGACGTGCGTCGCATGCTGCTCACCATGAAGGCGCTGAACGAAGGCGGCCGCGCCTTCTCCAGCTACGTCGCGATGCAGCTGGACACCGCCAAGTACAGCGAAGACGCGGTCACCCGCAAGCGCGCGGAAGAGCTGGTGGCGCTGCTGACCCCGGTGGCCAAGGCATTCCTCACCGACATGGGGCTGGAAACCACCATCCATGGCCAGCAGATCTTCGGTGGCCACGGCTTCATCCGCGAATGGGGCCAGGAGCAACTGGTGCGCGACTGTCGCATCACGCAGATCTACGAAGGCACCAATGGCATTCAGGCGCTCGACCTGGTGGGGCGCAAGGTGATCGGCAGCGGCGGCGCCTTCTCCCGTCACTTCACCGACGAGATCAAGGCCTTCGTCGCTTCCGCCGACGAGGCCCTGGGCGAGTTCAGCAAGCCGCTGGCGGCCGCCGTGGAGAACCTGGAAGAGCTGACCGCCTGGCTGCTCGACCGTGCCAAGGGCAACCCCAACGAGATCGGCGCGGCGTCGGTCGAATACCTGCATGTGTTCGGCTATACCGCCTACGCCTACATGTGGGCATTGATGGCGCGCACCGCGCTGGCCAAGCAGGGCGAGGACGACTTCTACGCCAGCAAGCTGGGTACCGCGCGCTTCTACTTCGCCCGCCTGCTGCCGCGCATCCATTCCCTGAGCGCCTCCGTGCGCGCCGGCAGCGAGTCGCTGTACCTGCTGGACGCCGAGCAGTTCTGAGGCCTGGCGCCTGAGACGGAAAGCCCCGCGATGCGGGGCTTTTTTCTAGGCGCCGGGGGCTCGGCGCGCGGGACGGGTGGGGGTGGATATCCGCTTGCGGCTATCCGCCATTCCCAGGGTTTTCTCGGGGCCGTGATGGGACAGGGTGATC
>NZ_KV800303.1:0-18450 GCF_001810205.1 Pseudomonas sp. HMSC076A11
TCTCCGGCACCTCCGGCTCCGACGACTGGCGCTCCCCGGTCGCCGGCTGAGCCGCGACCGCCGCACGCGGCCAGCCTCGCTGGCCGTCGTGCCCTCGATGACCCATAGCGCCGTGGCCAGGAAAGCCCGTGCCGGGTCGATGCCGCTTTGTTGTAGGCAGCTTCCGATCGAGCCTGCGCGCCCTTGTCTCGCCCGCGCCAGGCAGGACAATCGAATCGGTCGCCTGCGCCAGTGAGGGACAACGGATGTTCGCAGCAGCCAACCAGACCCATTTCAGCCTCGCCATCGACGGCCTCGTCCTCGACCTGCAGGTGCTCTCCTTCAGCGGCCGCGAAGCCATCAGCCAGCCGTTCGCCTTCGACCTGGAGCTGGTCGGCGAACGCCCCGTGCCGGACCTCGAAAGCCTGCTGCACAAACCCGCCTTCCTTACCCTCGGGCCCGCCGGCAACGGTATCCACGGCCTGGTGCGCAGCGCCGGACAGGGCGACTCGGGCAAGCGCCTGACCCGCTACCGCATCACCCTCGTCCCGCAACTGGCCTACCTCGCCCAGCGCACCAACCAGCGCATCTTCCAGCACCTCACGGTGCCGCAGATCGTCGGCCGGGTGCTGGAGGAACACGGCATCCTCGCCGACGCCTACCGCTTCCAGCTCGGCACCCGCTACCCCGAGCGCGAATACTGCGTGCAGTACGACGAGAGCGACCTGCAGTTCGTCCAGCGCCTGTGCTGCGAGGAGGGCATCCACTTTCATTTCCAGCACAGCGCCACGGCGCACCTGCTGGTGTTCGGCGACGACCAGACGGTGTTCCCGCGGCTCGCGCCGGTGGCCTACCAGCAGGACTCCGGCCTGGTCGCCGACCGGCCGGCGGTCAAGCGCTTCGGCGTACGCCTGGAAACCCGCACCAGCCGCGTCACCCGCCGCGACTACGACTTCGAGAAACCGCGCCTGACGCTGGAAAGCGCCGCCCGCGGCGAAGCCCGGCCGGACCTCGAGGACTACGACTATCCCGGTCGCTTCGTCGACCGCGAGCGCGGCAAGCACCTGGCCAGGCGTGCCCTCGAACGGCAGCGCAGCGACTACCGCCTGGCCGAGGGCCGCAGCGACCAACCGTTGCTGCTCAGCGGCCACTTCCTGCCGCTGGCCGCCCATCCCCAGGCGGGCTGGAACGACCTCTGGCTGCTCACCGAGGTGATTCACGAGGGGCGGCAGCCTCAGGTGCTGGAGGAAAGCATCGTCTCCGATGCCTCGGCGAGCCCGGACGACTTCCGGCAGGGTTACCGCAACCGCTTCCAGGCCACGCCCTGGGAGGCGTTCTTCCGTCCCCCGCTGACACCGCCGAAGCCGCGCATCCTCGGCACGCAGAGCGCGGTGGTGACCGGCCCGAAGGGCGAGGAAATCCACTGCGATCGCTACGGTCGGGTGAAGGTGCAATTCCACTGGGATCGCGAGGGCCAGGCCGACGACAGCAGCAGTTGCTGGTTACGCGTTGCCTCCGGCTGGGCGGGAAGGAACTACGGTGCCATCGCCATCCCGCGGGTCGGCATGGAGGTGCTGGTGACCTTCCTCGAAGGCGATCCCGACCAGCCGCTGGTCACCGGCTGCCTGTTTCACAGGGAACATCCGGTGCCCTACGAACTGCCGGGGCACAAGACCCGCAGCGTCTTCAAGAGCCTCAGCAGCCCTGGCGGCGGTGGCTACAACGAGCTGCGCATCGAGGACCGCAAGGGCCAGGAGCAGATCTTCGTCCATGCCCAGCGCGACTGGGACGAAAACATCGAGCACGACCAGAAGATCCGCGTCGGTCACCAACGCCACGACACCGTGGAGGCGAACAGCTACAGCGAGTTCAAGGCCGAGGAACACCGCACCACCCACGCCGAGCGCAAGGTGGAGGTCCGCGCCAGCGACCACCTCACCGTAGCCAACGACCAGCACCTGAAGATCGGCAGCGGCCAGTTTGTCGAGGCCGGCCAGGAGATCCACCTGAGCAGCGGCCTGAAGGTGGTGCTGGAGGCCGGCGCCGAACTGACCCTGAAGGGCGGTGGCAGCTTCCTCAAGCTCGACGCCAGCGGCGTGACCCTCTCCGGGGCCAACGTCCGGGTCAACTCCGGCGGCAGCCCGGGCAACGGCAGCGGCGCGGCGCCGCTGTTGCCGGGGCCGCTGCGGCAGGCCGACGCGGACAATCCGGGCGACCTGCTGATCCGCGCGCAGCGTCAGGCATTGCTGCAGAAGAAACCGATCTGCGCCATCTGCGAAGCGGCCAGGGCGAAAACCGATGCGCACTGAACCGATGCTGCCCGCCTTGCCCGCCGACCTGCCCTGGACGCTGAATGCCTACCTGCTGCTCGATGGCGTCAGCGTCACGGAACTGCCGCGCAAGCTCTACCAATGGAGCGATACTCCGACCTTCGAGCCGCTGTACCGCGACAGCCGCTGGCAGGAACTGCTGGACCTGTCGCCCTGCCTGGTCGCCCTCGACGGCCGCCAGGACCCTATCCTGCAGGCGTTCCTCGACAACGCCACACAGGAATGGGGCTACCTGCTCTTCGCCCGGGTCAGCTTGCCGATCCTGTCGCAGCACCTGCGGGACCTTCTGTGCGTCCAATCTCCCCATGGCGAGCCGGTGCTGCTGCGCCTGGCCGACCCGGCAGTGATGCATAGCCTGCTGGAACATGAACGCATGGAACTGTTCGGTCCGATCGAGCAGGCATGTGCTCCAGATGCCCTGGAAATCCGCTGGTGGCAACACCGGCGAAGCGGTTCGGCGATCGCTCGCGACCGCACGCAGCCCTACCGTCTGAGCGAGGCCGAATTCGATGCACTTGGCGAAGTCAGCTTCCGCCAGACCCTCATGGACATGGATCGCCACATGAATCTGTATTTCCCCGGCTATCGCCCGGCCCTGTGCGGCCGAGAGCGCTTCCAGCACCTGCGTATGCTGGCCGAGCAGGCCTACCGTCGTGGGATGTGCTCGGCGCGGGACATCCTGCTCTACGCCAATATCTTCGGCTACCTGGGCGAGGATGCGCTGGATGCGCACGCGGACATCGCCGTGCTGCTCGATGGTCCCTCCAGCCAATCCCCGGCGCAGCGGGTGGCCGCTGCGGCCGAGCTGGCGGAGCGTCGCGCCGCCGAGACAGAAAGGATGCATTCATGACTGCGCAGGCCACACCCCGGCGAGACAGCGCCAACCTGGCGGCAAACGAAGCCTCGTCCAGCGATAGTCGTTCGCCGAGCGGCACCTGTCCGTTGATGAACGCCAAGGTGCAGCTGTTGCCGCTGCGCTACGGTTTGACCGAAGGCGTCGATCCGAGCGCCGAGCTGGCGATGCCTTTCGCCCTGAAAAGCCGGCCGCTGGGTCTGCGGCTGGTGCGCAATGGCTATCTCTACGTGATCGACGGCGGAACCGGAAAGCTGCACGAATACCGCATCGACAAGGGCGCTATCGACAAGCTGCTGTGGCAGGACGCCGAGGTTCGCGCCGACATACGCAGCCGCGCGGTCGGCGAGCCCCAACTGGTCTTTCCCCGTACCAGCATCCTGTACGTGGCCTATTCGGAGCTGCAATGGACCGCGCGCAAGTGCATGCAGGTGCTCGCCAGTCCGAAGGACCGCGAGCACTTCATGCAGGCCGTCGATCTGCGCCGCGCCGACCCGCAGCAGGGGGGGCCGCATCTGCTGACCCGACGGCAGGCGGAAACCTGGCTGGCCGAAGTGGTGCAGAACAAGGTGCATCGCGACGAGCAGGGCCAGCAGCGCTTCCCGCCCCACCAGCAGCGCCCGGCCAGTCCACCCGCCGCCCATCCGGACGAACGACGCGACTACGTATGGGAGGATCCGCCGCTGTTCCGCGATACCCAGCTCGGCGAGTTGACTGCGCAGGTACTCCCGCAGTACGAGCATGATGCCCTGTTCCTGGCGCTGCGCGACGACATCGGCGTGATGCGCGACCTAGCCGCCTACCAGGACGAAGTGGTCGGCTGGCTCGAGGAATGGCTGCAGGGCGGCGCCCAGGCCGGGGCCAACGAGCGCGACTACGTGATCGCCTGCTACATCGAGTCGTTGACCCAGATCCGCGCCGCGGAACTGCCCAAGCTGGCCGACGAGAGTGCCCAGCCGCTGTTCGACGATCTCGACCGGCTGCCACCTCCCGAGCGGGAGCGATCGCGCCAGGCCTTGCTGGACTACCTCAACGGCGAGCCGTTGCCGAAGCCGATGGACCCAGCCATGCCGGAGCCGCTGCACAGACCTGTGGAGCGACACTTCACCAAGCGGAAAATGGCGGTTGCCGATCCGGCCTTCGTCGAACGCAACCTGGACGCCCTGATCCGCCTGAAGAAGAGCCACGACGAAAAGGTCGACGACGCGCTGCATGGCGCCAAATTCGGCCAGCGTGGCATCGACGACCTGATCGACCGTCCCGCCATGGATGCCTTCCTCGCCGCCAACAGGCCCAACCTGGCGCGCTGGAACGCCCTGCTCGAGCAGATCAGCGCAGACCGCACGCAGATGCTTACCGAGCAGCGATTCCATCGCGCCGCCTGGTACTACGATTTCCAGCAGGCCGAGCAATTGGGACTGGCCTTCGCCACCCAGTACGCCTGCCTGAAGGATATCTGCCGCAGCGACGAGGCCAGCGAGGCCGTGCTCGCCTTCCTGGAGGAAAATCCGCAATACGATCGCCCATTGTTCCAGACTCTGCCGTTGAACACCCAGGCCGAACTGATCGCGCAATACGCGCAGCTCGGGCCGCCCGGCCATCTCTGGCTCTCCAAGCTGAAAGAGTGGGCGCAGCAGCGCGACTCGCTGGAGCTGGGCAAGCTGCCCGCTCTCGACGGCTTGCCGGAGGCCACCCGAGCGCTTGCCGACAGCGCCCAGGCCACGCTCAACCCGGCGTTGACCCTGGGCATCAGCCGGACCATGGAGGGCTTCTTCAAGAGCGTAGGCCAGCAGCAGGCGCCGGATCTCGACGCGCTGTTCCGCAAGCTGCCCAAGGCCCTTCCTGGTCGCCTGCTCGACGCCGCGGTCCGCGAAGGGGTGACCTTCACCATTGCCAGCGAAGCGGAAAAGGCCATCCTCCAGGCCGATCTGAAGGAAGTGCTCGAACAGCGCGCGGAGCTGCGCCGGCTGGTCCGCCAGCGCAAGCAGGTGAAGAGCCAGGCCGGACACAAGTCGACGGACGCCCGCGCCTTGCTCGCCGACATCCAGCGTGTCCGCCTCCAGCTCAACGCCCTGGAGCCGCGCCTGGCCGCCGCCCTCAGCCCGATCGCCGAGCTTCCGGACAACAGCATCCGTCTCGCCGGTGCGACACCAGGCCGCGCCGGAATCACCTTGATCCTGCCGTCTGCACAGTTACAGGAAGTTGCCAGTGGTATCCGTAACCTGCGCAATGGCTATAGCAGTGCAGCCGCGTTCAATAAGGTGGGGGATGGAATTGGTCTGGCTGTGTTTGTGGCGCAGTTTGTCAATATGGTGCAGGTATGGCGGGGGGTTATCGCGACTTCGCCGGATAAGCGTGAGCTAATGCCGCTGGCTGGTTCTATTTTCACCACAATATCTGCGGGCGTAGCGGCAGCTCAGGCCATTGCCGATACAGCTCTTCAGGCCAGAAGTGCTCAGTTGGCACAGGGGCTGCAAAACCACGCTGTGGAAGTTGCTCATGTACAAATGGGAAAACTGCACTTACGCCTAGGGTTTGTGGGATATGCGGCAGGTTTTTTTGCAGCAGCTGTTGCTACTCAAACCCACTATGGCGAGTGGCTTGGTGCTATACGCAGCGGAAATGCTCAAGCTCAGCAAGGTGCCGCTTTAGCTATGGTTGGCTCCAGCGGAATGCTGGCCAGCAGCGCCTACGGGGTATGGCATACGGGGTATGCTTTAAAAGGTGTGCTCAGGGCTGCAACACCTGCTGCCGAGCGTACAGCCTGGGCATTGGCTGGCACGCGACTTTCGAGCATATTTGCTCGATTCAATATCGCCGGTGCCATTTTCACCGCCCTCGAACTGGTAGGAACCTATTGGTATAACCGCAGTAATACCACGCCCCATGACGATTGGTTGCTCAGTACACCCTGGAGCCGCGACATCGGAGGGCGCCTGAACCAGTCCCTGGAAATCTATCAGCAACGACTTCTGGGGATCGTCCAGACGCCAAGAGGTGAGGTCAAGCACGCGAGTCATGGCAGTTGGTGGCGAGACCTGCTCTCCTCACCTGCCACTGCGGAGATCAGCCTAGCCTTGCCTGGTATCAGTCTGGGAGCACTGCAGCAGACCTTGGCCGGGCGCCCTGAAGTACGCTTGAGCCTGGCGGCCTACCGCATTCGTAGTGTGAAATACGAAAGAGGTTCGCCCATGGTGCGTTGGTTCCCCGTCACCGAAGTTGTCGGCGACAGTCTACAGGTCGCGTCCGCCGAACCGTTGGTGTTGCTGGTGCCGCGGCTAGCGCCGCTGGAGGGTGTGACCGGGGGCTCGGTCACGGAGGATCTATTACTGGCTGTACAGATCGAACGACTGAACCCGCAGGGTCAATATCATGCCGATCGGCACATGGTTCGCCTGTCGCCACACAGCGAAGGAGACTATCCTGCTTCGCCACAACGTATCCAGGGGCAGGAAGCATTCTGGATGCTAATTGACCCCCGTTTGCTGCCGGATTTTGCCGATGCTCCAGAACGATAAGCCCATGGATGTGCCGCCGTTGCGACTGATGGAGAGCCACCGAGCAGGTGATGTGGTTCCCTTTTCCAGCGGGCTGGTCAGTTATCTCGCGCCTTTACCTCTACCTACAGTCCAGCCCGCACAGGACTATTCTCATGCCGTGGGGGAAATGAATGATACTTATCTTGACTTCGGGACAGGGCTGCCCAATGCATTTGCCTGGCAGGTCAGATTAGGTGGCCCATTTACTCTCTGGATAATATCTGTTTTTTTAATTCCAACCCTAATGATGGTCGGCACGCCTTTGTTAGGTGGTGATATAAGCACGGCTAAACAGTTGGCTGTAGGGTTGTTTGATATAGGGATAACATATGGCTCGGGGTGTGCGCTGTTTGGCTTTCTTATCTTGTTAAGTGCATGGTGGTCCAATCATATAAAGTATAAAAAGATAATCCCTACTCGCTTCAATCGCCAGCGCCGCGAAGTTTGCTTCGTCCCAGAAAGCCACTCCGCCCCCATCTTCGTCCCCTGGGAGTCCCTATCGGCCTGGGTGATCCAGGCCCAGGGTGCCACCCAGTACGGCATCCAGCGCCAATACGGCATGGGTGTGGGCTTCCATCATGCCGCCAGCGGCGAGGACTTCTCCCTGGAGTTCCCTTGTGCCGGCCTGCCTCTGGCCATCGCCAACTGGGAGGCCGTCCGAGCCTATATGGAGCATGAGGTGCACAGCCTCAAGGAAATCCAGGACCCACTCGACCTGCAAGGCCCGGACGACCCGCCTCACGAGGGGCTGCACACCTTCCGCAATGCCCGCGCTCGTGCTCATCGTCGCTACCGGGAGGGTGAAGTAGGGCGTTGGTATATGGTCGGTTGGTATCTCTACCACGCAATGGATTTATGGACGCTGCCATTCCATCTAGTCGAATGGGAAATCCGCCGGGTCAAGCGCATGCAACGCCAGGAGTTGCCCGAGGCCATGCGTGCCTGGTCACAGCCCCTGCCATCCGAACAGTGGGTCAGGCCCAGCGAGGAGCTGCAACGTCAGAGTCAACGGGTGAGGGCCTTGCGACAGCGTGATCCGCAACGCTCGATCATCGAGATATTTACCGAGGTACGGCGAGAGGCTTCGGCGACTGGCGTACGCTGAGCGCCCGTCGTTTCCGGAAGCATAGCTGGCGGAGCGTCGTCGGCTGCGGAGGTGGGGGATACGGAGCGCTAAGGCTGCGCTCCGCGTGTCGCCCGACCCTGCTGGGTGCGAGGTCGGATTGTCGCAAGCCTCAGCGCTGGGCGAGCAACTGCCGGCCGCGGGTGACGGCGGCACGGACCTGGTTCGGCGCGGTGCCGCCGATATGGTCGCGGGCGTTGACCGAGCCTTCCAGGGTCAGCACGTCGAAGACGTCGGCGTCGATCTGCTCGCTGAAGCGGCGCAGTTCGTCGAGGCTCATCTCGGCGAGGTCCTTGCCGCTGTCTACGCCGTACTTCACTGCGTGGCCGACGATCTCGTGGCAGTCGCGGAACGGCAGGCCCTTGCGCACCAGGTAGTCCGCCAGGTCGGTGGCGGTGGAGAAACCGCGGCGTGCCGCCTCGCGCATGATCTCGCGCCGGGGCCGGATCGCCGGGACCATGTCGGCGAAGGCGCGCAGGCTATCGCGCAGGGTGTCGGCGGCGTCGAACAGCGGTTCCTTGTCTTCCTGGTTGTCCTTGTTGTAGGCCAGCGGCTGGCCCTTCATCAGGGTCAGCAAGCCGGTGAGGGCGCCGAACACCCGGCCGGACTTGCCGCGTACCAGCTCCGGCACGTCGGGGTTCTTCTTCTGCGGCATGATCGAGGAGCCGGTGCAGAAGCGGTCGGGCAGGTCGATGAACTGGAACTGCGCGCTGGTCCACAGCACCAGCTCTTCCGAGAAGCGCGACAGGTGCATCATCGCCAGGCTGGCGGCGGCGCAGAATTCGATGGCGAAGTCGCGGTCGGAGACGCCGTCCAGGGAGTTGCCGCCAACCGCGTCGAAGCCCAGCAACTGGCAGGTGATCTCGCGCTGGATCGGGTAGGTGGTGCCGGCCAGGGCCGCCGAGCCGAGCGGCATGCGGTTGACCCGCTTGCGGCAGTCGACCAGGCGCTCGTAGTCGCGGCCGAGCATCTCGAACCAGGCCAGCAGGTGGTGGCCGAAGGTCACCGGCTGGGCGGTCTGCAGGTGGGTGAAACCGGGCATGATGGTGTCGGCTTCCGCTTCGGCCAGGCCCAGCAGGCCCTCCTGCAGGCGGGTGATCTCGGCGAGGATGGTGTCGATCTCGTCGCGTAGCCAGAGGCGGATGTCGGTGGCCACCTGGTCGTTGCGCGAGCGGCCGGTGTGGAGCTTCTTGCCGGTGACGCCGATGCGGTCGGTCAGGCGCGCCTCGATGTTCATGTGCACGTCTTCCAGGTCGACGCGCCAGTCGAAGCTGCCGGCTTCGATTTCCGCCTGGATCTGTTGCAGGCCGTCGACGATCGCATCGCGCTCGGCGTCGCTCAGCACGCCGACCTTGGCCAGCATCGTGGCGTGGGCGATGGAACCCATGATGTCGTGGCGGTAGAGACGCTTGTCGAAGTCGACGGAGGCGGTGAAACGGGCGACGAAGGCGTCGACGGGCTCGCTGAAGCGGCCGCCCCAGGACTGGTTGGTCTTCTCTACGCTCATGGTATCTCTCGCTGCAACAAGAAACGGACAGGCCGCGCGGCCTGCGTGACGGGCAAAGTGCGACGATGATAGCAGGCCGGGAGGAAAAACCGGCGGCTCGTCGACGAAGCCGGAACGAGCGCTGTTTCGCGGTTTTTTGCGGCAGATGGCATTTCGGTGCTTTATTTCGCCCGTACGCCCGCGGCTGTCTTGCGGGCGCCACGGGCCTTGCGGAAACTCTGTCGATGCCTATCCGATTCAAGCCCGGCCGCTCGACCCGGCCGGCCGTCCAAGACGACTTCTTCATTCCCGAGCTCTGCGAAGCCGAAGCCCTGTTCACCCTGGTGCTGCTGGCGGAGCTGCTGGTGCTCGTGCTGGTACTGGCGGAGCCGATGACGCCGAGCTTCAACTGGGTGCGCCTGGCCCTGGCGTCGCTGTTCGTGCAGTGGATCGTACTGCTCTCGGCGGCGCTGTTCTGCCGCCTGCGGCCATTGCTCGCGCGCCTGCCGGTGGCGCTGGCGGGGAGTGCCTGCTGCCTGTTGGTGGTGGCCCTCACCCTGGGCTGCACGGCGGTCGCCGAGCACTATCAGCTGGGCGGAGAACTGACGCGTGCCGGCGAGGTCAATCTGTATCTGCGGCACGCGCTGATCGCGCTGATCATGTCCGCCCTGGTGCTGCGCTACTTTTACCTGCAGAGCCAGTGGCGCCGGCAGCAGCAGGCCGAGTTGCAGGCGCGCCTGGAATCACTGCAGGCGCGGATTCGCCCGCACTTCCTGTTCAACAGCCTGAACAGCATCGCCAGCCTGATCGAGCTGGACCCGCTGAAGGCCGAGCATGCGGTGCTGGACCTGTCCGACCTGTTCCGGGCCAGCCTGGCGAAGCCCGGCACTTTAGTTTCCTGGGAGGAGGAACTGGCGCTGGCAAGGCGCTATCTTTCCATTGAGCAGTATCGTCTTGGCGATCGCCTGCAACTGGACTGGCAGGTGCACGGGGTGCCGGCCAACCTGCCGATCCCCCAACTGACCTTGCAGCCGCTGCTGGAAAATGCGCTTATCTATGGCATCCAGCCGCGGGTCGAAGGTGGCCTGGTGCAGGTCGAGGCGGTTTATCGTGAAGGAGTGTTCCAGCTATGTGTGAGCAACCCCTACGACGAGGCGCTCGAGTCGCCCCCGTCGAAAGGCACGCGACAGGCGTTACACAATATCGATGCACGACTTGGGGCACTTTTCGGGCCTAAAGCGAGTCTCAGCGTCGAGCGCCGTGACGGACGGCACTACACCTGTCTACGCTATCCATGTGCGCGACTCATGCAGGAAGCCTGAGCTTATGAATGTCCTGATTGTCGATGACGAACCTCTGGCGCGAGAGCGCCTGGCCCGATTGGTAGGGCAACTGGACGGCTATCGCGTCCTCGAGCCCTCGGCCAGCAATGGCGAAGAAGCGCTGACGCTGATCGACAGCCTCAAGCCCGATATCGTCCTGCTGGATATCCGCATGCCCGGTCTGGACGGCCTCCAGGTCGCGGCCAGACTCTGCGAGCGGGAAGCGCCGCCGGCTGTGATCTTCTGCACGGCCCATGACGAATTCGCCCTGGAAGCCTTCCAGGTCAGCGCCGTGGGCTACCTGGTCAAGCCGGTGCGCAGCGAAGACCTGGCCGAGGCGTTGAAGAAAGCCTCGCGACCGAACCGCGTGCAACTGGCCGCGCTGACCAAGCCCCCGGCCTCCGGCGGCAGCGGTCCGCGCAGCCACATCAGTGCGCGGACCCGCAAGGGGATCGAGCTGATCCCGCTGGAAGAGGTGATCTTCTTCATTGCCGACCACAAGTACGTGACCTTGCGCCATGCGCAGGGCGAGGTGCTGCTGGACGAGCCGTTGAAGGCGCTGGAAGACGAGTTCGGCGAGCGCTTCGTGCGCATCCACCGCAACGCGCTGGTCGCCCGCGAACGGATCGAACGCCTGCAGCGTACGCCGCTGGGGCATTTCCAGCTCTACCTGAAAGGCCTCGACGGCGATGCACTGACCGTCAGCCGGCGGCACGTGGCCGGGGTCAGGCGTCTGATGCATCAGCTCTGACAGCGGTCGGCGGTTCGCCAGCGACCCGGGTGCGGCTATCGGGCCCAGCGTCCGCGCACTCGGGTTCGAACTGTTATCATGGGCGCATCCCTGTGCACGGAATATCCCATGTCGTCCCGCGAAATCCGCATCGCCACTCGCCAGAGCGCCCTCGCCTTGTGGCAGGCCGAATACGTCAAGGCGCGCCTGGAGCAGGCTCATCCTGGCCTGACCGTCACCCTGCTGCCGATGACCAGTCGCGGCGACAAGCTGCTCGACGCACCGCTGGCGAAGATCGGCGGCAAGGGCCTGTTCGTCAAGGAACTGGAAACCGCCCTGCTCGAAGGCGCCGCCGACATCGCGGTGCATTCGATGAAGGACGTGCCGATGGACTTTCCCGAGGGGCTCGGTCTCTACACCATCTGCGAGCGCGAAGACCCGCGTGACGCTTTCGTCTCGAACACCTACGCCAGCCTCGAGCAACTGCCAGCCGGCAGCGTGGTCAGCACCTCCAGCCTGCGCCGCCAGGCGCAGCTGCTGGCGCGCCGGCCGGACCTGCAGATCCGTTTCCTGCGGGGCAACGTCAATACCCGCCTGGCCAAGCTGGATGCCGGCGAATACGACGCGATCATCCTCGCCGCCGCCGGCCTGATCCGCCTCGGCTTCGAGTCGCGCATCCGCTCCTCGATCAATGTCGACGACAGCCTGCCCGCCGGCGGACAAGGCGCCGTCGGCATCGAATGCCGTACTGCCGACAGCGACCTGCATGCCTTGCTGGAACCCTTGCACCATTCCGACACGGCTCTGCGGGTCACTGCCGAGCGCGCGCTGAACAAGCGACTCAACGGCGGTTGCCAGGTGCCGATCGCCTGCTACGCCATCCGCGAGGGCGACCAGCTGTGGCTGCGCGGCCTGGTCGGCCAGCCTGATGGCACCCAGTTGCTGCGCGCCGAGGGGCGGGCGCCACTGGCGGAAGCCGAGGCGCTGGGCGTGCGGGTGGCCGAGGACCTGCTGGAACAGGGCGCCGAAGCGATTCTCGAAGCCGTCTACGGCGAGGCCGGACATCCGTGAGCGGCTGGCGGCTCCTGCTGACGCGCCCCGACGAGGAGTGCGCGGCGCTGGCCGCCAGCCTCGGCGAGGCGGGCGTCCATAGCAGCAGCCTGCCGCTGTTGGCGATCGATCCGCTGGAAGAAACCCCGGAGCAGCGTACGCTGATGCTCGACCTGGACCGCTACTGCGCGGTGGTGGTGGTCAGCAAGCCGGCGGCGCGCCTGGGACTGGAGCGGCTCGACCGCTACTGGCCGCAGCCGCCGCAGCAGACCTGGTGCAGCGTCGGCGCGGCGACCGCGGCGATCCTCGAGGCCTACGGCCTCGACGTAACCTACCCTGAACAGGGCGACGACAGCGAAGCGTTGCTGGCGCTGCCGACGTTCCAGGATTCCCTGCGCGTGCACGATCCGAAAGTGCTGATCATGCGCGGCGAAGGTGGCCGAGAATTCCTCGCCGAGCGCCTGCGCGGCCAAGGCGTGCAGGTGGACTACCTGCCACTCTACCGGCGCCGGGCTCCGGACTATCCGGCCGGAGAGCTGCTGGCAAGGGTGCGGGCGGAACGCCTGAACGGCCTGGTGGTCAGCAGTGGACAGGGTTTGCAAAATCTGTATCAGTTGGCGGCAGCCGATTGGCCCGAGATAGGCCGGTTGCCGCTGTTCGTACCCAGCCCGCGGGTCGCCGAGATGGCGCGCGAACTGGGTGCGCAACGGGTGATTGATTGCCGGGGCGCGAGCGCGCCGGCCTTGCTGGCGGCCCTGACGAGCGCCGCCTAGAACTTTCTTGACCAAAGGATGGACCTGTGAGCGAAGCAGTCACTCCCCAAGACGACGCAAGAACTTCCACTTCCACCCCTTCTCCCGTTGCACCCGATGCATCCAGGCGTTCCGGTACCGCCACCGGCCTGGCGTTGCTCGCCCTGCTGGTTGGCGTGGCGGGACTTGGCGCGGGTGGCTGGAGCTTCTGGCAGGTCCAGCAGTTGCAGGGCACCGAGCGCGACCAGCTGGCGCAGCTGGAAGATGCCCGTGGCAAGACCGAATCCCTGGCCCAGCGCAACCAGCAACTGGCTGCCCGCCTGGACGCTTTGCCCACCGCGGACGAACTGGAGGCCCGGCGACGCCTTGTGGTGGAGCTGCAGGGCGACCAGCAGCATCTTAGCGAGCAACTGAAGAAGATCCTCGGCCAGAGCCGCCAGCAATGGCGACTGGCCGAGGCCGAACACCTGCTGCGTCTGGCCAGTCTGCGCCTGTCCGCCTTGCAGGACGTGGGCAGCGCCACCGAACTGGTGCAGGGCGCCGATGACATCCTGCGCGCGCAGAACGATCCCGGCGCCTATGCCGCCCGCGCCAAGCTGGCGGCCAGCCTCGAGGCCCTGCGCGCGTTGCCGGAGCCGGACCGTACCGGGCTGTTCGTGCAACTGGCGGCGTTGCGCGAGCAGGTCAACCAGTTGCAACCGCTCACGCCGACCTTCAAGGAAGGCGAAAGCGGTGCCAGCAATGTCGCCTGGGGCGACGGCAACAGCACCTGGGAGCTGTGGTGGGAGAAGATCTCGCGCTACATCCGCATCGATTTCAATGCCGGCCAGGACATTCGTCCGCTGCTGGCCGGCGAGCAATTGGCGCAGGTGCGCCTGACCATCGGCCTGGCCCTGGAGCAAGCCCAGTGGGCGGCGCTGAATGGCAAGCAGGAAGTCTACGAGCAGGCGCTGAAGCAGGCCCAGGACGTGCTGGACGGCTATTTCAACGTAGAGCTGGCCGACAGCCGCGCGTTGAAGTTGCGTATCGATGAGTTGGCGAAGCAGCCGGTCACCGTGCAGGTCCCTGACCTCGCACCGGCCCTGAGCGCCCTGCAGTCCTACGTGTCGCGCCGCGAGGCCGCCGGCAACCTGGTGCCCGAGGCGCAGGCGGCTCCGGCCACGGAGGGCCGTCCATGAGACGCATCTACCTCCTGGTCCTGGCGGTGGTGCTGGTCGCCACGCTGGTTGGGCTGGCGATCTCCGAGCAGGCCGGCTATGTGCTGATCGCCTACAAGAGCTTCCGTTACGAATCCAGCCTGTGGTCGTTCCTCGCCCTGCTGGCGGTGGTCTGGCTGCTGGTGGTGCTGGTGCGCCTGGTCCTGCGCCTGCTCGGCAGCTCGGGGCGGGTGGTCAACCCCTGGTCGCGCTACAACCGCCGGCGTCGCGTGCAGATGGCCGAGCACAGCGGCCTGCGCGATCTCGGCGAAGGCAACTGGCCGCAGGCGCTGCGTCATTTGCGGCGGGCTGCGGAGATGGGCGAGCGGCCGCTGATGCATTACCTCGGCGCGGCGCGGGCCGCCAACGAACTCGAGCGCTACGACGAGGCCGACGACCTGCTGAACCGGGCTCGCGAGCGCGAGCCGGATGCCCAATTGCTGGTCGGCCTGACCCGTGCGCAACTGCTGATCAATCGCGGCGACTCCCCGCAGGCACGCAATCCCCTCGAAGAGCTGCACGGGCTCCAGCCGCAGCACCGCACGGTATTGCGGCTGATGCAGCAGCTGTACGTCACCCAGCACGACTGGCAGGCCCTTTGCGTCCTGCTGCCGGAGCTGCGCAAGGAGCGTGTGCTGAAGGATTCCGAACTGCGCGACCTCGAACGCCGTGCCTGGGTGGCTTCCTTGCAGGAAGCCGGCGAGCGTGGACTGAACGAGGGCGAGACGGCGTTGCAGCCGCTGACCCAGCGCTGGCAGAACGTGCCTTCGGCGCTGCGTGCAGACCCGGCGATCGTCGCGGGCTATGCCGCCCAACTGCTTCGCCTGGGCGCCGAGGAAGAGGCCGAAGAAGTCCTCCGCCATGCGCTCAAGCAAGGCTTCGACGCGACCCTGGTGCAACTCTACGGGCAGGTGCGCGGGCGCGATCCGGGCAAGCAATTGCAGGCCGCGGAAGGTTGGCTCAAGGAACATCCGAACGATCCCGGCCTGCTGCTGACCCTGGGGCGCCTGTGCCTGATCAACAAGCTCTGGGGCAAGGCCCGGGAATACCTGGAGGCCAGCCTGAGCTTCCAGCGCAGTGCCGAGACCTGCGCCGAGCTGGGACGCCTGCTGGCGCAGCTCGGCGAGGTCGAGCGCAGCAACCAGTTGTTCCAGGAGGGCCTGGTCCTGCTCGATCGGCGTACTCCGGGGCTGCCCGTGGTGGTGGCGGGCATTTGAGCATGGGGAACGCCGGGTGGCGTTCCCCGTTCGGCTCCATCGGCAGGACTGTGGCGGCTTGTCGCGGGTGCCCGGCATGATTCGGGATGCCTTGCCGCAGAGCTGCCTTGCGGCTTGAAACTGCCGGAGGCTTTCCACTACCGTAGGCGGCCTTTCCCCTGTGTACCTGTGGATCCGCCATGCCCCTGGCCAGCCCCCGTCAGCTTTTCCTTCTCGCGTTCCTGGCCTGCGTCGCCATCATGGGCGGGGCGCTGTACCTGGAGCATGTGGTTGGCCTGGAGGCCTGCCCGCTGTGCGTCGTGCAGCGGATCTTCTTCATCCTGATCGGCCTGACCTGCCTTGCTGGCGCGATCCAGGGGCCCGGCCTGCGTGGGCGGCGTATCTACTCCGTGCTGGTGTTCCTGCTCGCTCTCGGCGGCGGGGCCACGGCCGCCCGCCAGGTATGGTTGCAGACCGTTCCGCTGGACCAACTGCCGGCCTGCCTGCCCAGCCTCGACTACATGATGCAGGCGCTTCCCTTCCAGGAAGTGATCCGCCTGGTCCTGCATGGCACCGCGGATTGTGCCCAGGTGAGCTGGACGCTATTCACCCTGAGCATTCCCGAATGGAGCCTGCTGGCGTTCGTTGCCTATCTCGGCTTCTCCATCGTGCAGTTCCTCCGACGTGCCTGATGCGGGCTGTCGCGTGGTCTTTCGTCAGCTCTCGAGCGTCGGCCGTATCGATTTGGCGAAAACCAGAGCGGATGCGGGATACCGATCAAACATCCGTATGAATTTTTCTGTACGGGCGTCTTGATGGGGTCATCCGGGGGGCATAATCTGGCTTTCCGTAGCGCCGGAGTCCGCCCCTTGCACAGGCGTTCTCCCACAGAGCGCAGAGAGTGCGTCAGCAATGCGTCTCGGAGCGGACGATGATTCTCCGGGACGTCCGAAGAGGGAAGCGAGGACAACATGCTCGAAAGCTGCCGTAATGCCCAAGAGCGGTGGGGGGCGTGCACCAACTGATCGATCGCTGGCTGCATGAGCGCCAGCAACTGGTGCAGGCCTTCGATGCCCTGAGCGGTATTCAGGCACCGGCGCCCAACGCCGAAGAACTCCAGCATTTCTGCCAATTGCTGCTGGACTACGTATCTGCCGGACACTTCGAGGTCTACGAGCAACTGACGGCGGAAGGCAAGGCCTTCGGCGATCAGCGCGGCCTGGAGCTGGCCAAGCAGATATTCCCCCGGCTGGAAGCCATCACCGAATCCGCGCTGAACTTCAACGACCGCTGCGACAACGGCGATTGCCGTGAAGGAGCCTGCCTCATCGCGGAGCTGAAGGTCCTGCGGCAACAGTTGCACGAACGCTTCGAGCTGGAGGACTGCCTCATCGAAGTCCTGCACAACGCCCACAGCCAGAGCGGCGCAGAGGGTTCGGCAGTACCGGTCTGATTCACCGGCGAGTCGTTACGAAACGGCGCGTCTCCATGCGGGAGAGCGCCGTTTTTGCATTTTAGCGGACGCCCAGCAGGTCGATCTCGAAGACCAGCGGAGCGTCGGGCGGGATCAGGTCGCCAGCGCCTTCGTGGCCATAGGCTTGCGTCGAAGGAATCACCACTCGCCAGCGCGCGCCGACAGGCATCGCTCGCAACGCTGTGCGCCATCCCTCTATCACACTGTCCAGGGCGAACCACTCGGCGCTTTCGCTCTGGTCGAACACTTGACCGTCGGCGAGCAGGCCGCGGTAACGGACGTGTACCTGGGTTGCCGCGCCGATGCCGTTACCTTGGCCACGACGTAATTCGCTGACGAGGACGCCGCCGGTCAATTCGCGGACGCCGAAGCGGGCTTTTTCGTTGGCCAGGAAGCGGGCCTCGGCGGGTGTGGTCCGCGGTGTTTCCGTCGTGGCGTTCTCGTGTTGCAGCAGAAGTTGTTCGATGCGTTCGGGGGGGATTTCAAGTGCCTCGCCGCGATAGGCCTGGCGCAGTCCGAGAAGTAGCTCGGATAGCTCTAGGCCGGGCATTTCCTGCTGTAGGCGCATGCCCAGGCGGGCGCCTACGGCATAGGCCAGTTCGTCCTTGGGAGGCGCGGCGAAAAGCGGCAGCGGCAGTAGAAAAAGACCGATGAAAAGGCGGCGCGGCATGCGGTTTCTCCAAACGAATCGGCGGGCAATCCTGGCGCACGTCGCTTGTAGCACATCGAACCCGTTGGCGAGAGGGGGTGTGCGGGTCTAGTATGGGCGCAACCACGTCCGCCTGGAGGCACGTCATGTCGGCCAACAAGAAGCCCGTCACCACCCCCTTGCACCTGTTGCAGCAACTTTCCCACAGCCTTGTCGAGCACTTGGAAGGTGCGTGCAAACAAGCGCTGGTCGATTCGGAAAAGCTCCTGGCCAAACTTGAAAAGCAACGTGGCAAAGCCCAGGAAAAACTGCACAAGGCTCGCACCAAGCTGCAGGATGCTGCCAAGGCCGGCAAGACCAAGGCACAGGCCAAGGCGCGCGAGACCATCAGCGACCTGGAAGAGGCGTTGGATACCCTGAAGGCCCGGCAGGCGGACACCCGTACCTACATCGTCGGCCTCAAGCGTGACGTACAGGAAAGCCTCAAGCTGGCGCAGGGTGTCGGCAAGGTGAAGGAAGCCGCTGGCAAGGCTCTGGAGAGCCGCAAGGCGAAACCCGCGACCAAACCTGCTGCGAAGGCGGCAGCCAAGCCTGCGGTGAAAACCGTAGCGGCGAAGCCTGCGGCCAAGCCGGCTGCGAAGCCTGCTGCGAAACCGGCGGCCAAGCCTGCGGCGAAAACCGCGGCAGCGAAGCCCGCAGCCAAGCCGACGGCGAAGCCTGCTGCGAAACCGGCGGCTAAGCCCGCGGCGAAAACCGCAGCCGCGAAGCCCG
>NZ_KV800303.1:18550-38920 GCF_001810205.1 Pseudomonas sp. HMSC076A11
CGAAAACCGCAGCCGCGAAGCCCGCAGCCAAGCCGGCGGCGAAGCCTGCGGCGAAAACCGCAGCCGCGAAGCCCGCCGCCAAGCCGGCGGCGAAGCCTGTCGCGAAACCGACGGCCAAGCCCGCGGCGAAAACCGCAGCCGCGAAGCCCGCAGCCAAGCCAGCTGCGAAGCTTGCGGCGAAACCGGCGGCCAAGCCTGTGGCGAAATCCGCGGCCGCGAAGCCTGCAGCCAAGCCGGCTGCGAAGCCTGCGGCGAAACCGGCGGCCAAGCCTGCGGCGAAACCCGTAGCCGCGAAACCTGCCGCAGCCAAGCCCGCCACCGCTCCTGCTGCGAAGCCTGCGGCGACTCCCAGCGCCCCGGCAGCCGCCTCCAGCGCTGCTTCGGCAACGCCTGCCGCGGGCAGCAACGGCGCCGCCCCGACCAGCGCCTCCTAAGGCGCTGTCTGCAAAGCCGCCGAGCCAAGCACCAGCAAAGCCCGGCGCTCTGCTTCCGTGCAGATGTCCCGGCTGCAGGCTTGCAGCCAGGCATCCGCACTGCGATTCGCTTCCTGGCCCTCCAGCCAGGCTGTGGCCAGGTCGGCCAGGCGTTGCAGGTGTTCCCGTTCCGCTCGTAGTTCCTGGGCCTTCATTTCCTCGCGGAGTTCGGCCAGGCAGGCGTCGTGGGTTGCCGCTTCGCGCCAGGCGCAACGCAATCTGCGCAGGGGTTCGATGACCGTTTCGCGCCAGGGACGCGCGGCGTTCTCCAGGATCTGGGCGCGTTCTTTCGAGCAGCTCACTCCGCGCCTGCCAAGCCAGGCGGCGACCAGCAACAGGCAGACGTCCGCACCTTGCTCCTGAAGCGCGAGGCAAGCCGTTTCCACGCCCGGCCGGGCATAGACGTCCACCGCGAATTTCCAGACATTTCCAGTCATACAGCCTCACGCTCCGCAAGGGCGAAACTGATAAACTCCGCCGCCATGATCCGACTCCTCAATCTTACGCTACAGCGCGGGCCGCAGCGCCTCCTGGAAGCTGCTGAACTGACCCTGCACGCCGGCCAGAAAGCCGGTCTCATCGGGGCCAATGGCGCTGGCAAGTCCAGCTTGTTCGCGCTGTTGCGCGGCCAGCTCGGGCAGGATGCCGGCGACTGCCTGTTGCCCGCCGACTGGCGCATCGCGCACATGCGCCAGGAGGTCGATACCCTGGATCGCCTGGCGGTGGATTACGTGCTCGACGGCGACAGTCGCCTGCGCGAGATCCAGGCGGCGCTGGCCGTCGCCGAAGCGGCGCACGACGGTTCTGCCCTGGCGCGCCTGCATACCGAGCTGGACAACGCCGACGGTTATACCGCCGATGCACGGGCGCGCAAGCTGCTGGCCGGGCTCGGCTTCAGCAGCGAGCAGATGGAGCGCCGGGTCGGTGATTTCTCCGGTGGTTGGAGGATGCGCCTGAACCTGGCGCAGGCGCTGATGTGCCCGTCCGACCTGCTGTTGCTCGACGAACCGACCAACCACCTCGACCTGGACGCCATCCTCTGGCTGGAAGAGTGGCTCAAGGGTTATCCCGGCACTCTGGTGCTGATCTCCCACGACCGCGACTTCCTCGATGCGGTGGTGGACCACGTGGTGCATCTGGAAAACCGCAAGCTGACCCTCTACCGCGGCGGCTATTCCGCTTTCGAGCGGACCCGCGCCGAGCGGCTGGCTCAGCAACAGCAGGCCTACGAGAAACAGCAGGCGCAGCGTGCGCACATGGAAAGCTTCATCGCCCGCTTCAAGGCCAAGGCCACCAAGGCGCGCCAGGCGCAGAGCCGGATCAAGGCGCTGGAGCGTCTAGAGGAACTGGCGCCGGCACATGTCGATTCGCCGTTCAATTTCAGTTTCCGCGAGTCGGACAAGATCTCCCGGCCGTTGCTGGATCTCGGCGAAGGCCGTCTCGGCTATGGCGACAAGGCGGTGCTGGAGAAGGTCAAGCTGCAACTGGTGCCCGGTGCGCGGATCGGCCTGCTCGGTCCCAACGGCGCCGGCAAGTCGACGCTGATCAAGACCCTGGCCGGGGACCTGCCCGAGCTGGGCGGCCGCCTGCTGCGCGGCGAGAACCTGGCCATCGGGTACTTCGCCCAGCACCAGCTCGATTCGCTGGATCCACAGGCCAGCCCGTTGCTACATCTGCAGCGTATCGCCCCCGGCGAGCGCGAACAGACCCTCAAGGACTTCCTCGGCGGCTTCGACTTCCGCGGCGTTCGGGTGGACGAGCCGGTATTGAACTTCTCCGGTGGCGAGAAAGCGCGCCTGGCCCTGGCGCTGATCGCCTGGCAGAAGCCCAACCTGCTGCTGCTCGACGAGCCGACCAACCACCTCGACCTGGAAATGCGCCTGGCCTTGACCATGGCTCTACAGGAGTTTTCCGGGGCGGTCCTGGTGGTTTCCCACGACCGGCACCTGCTCAAAAGCACCACCGATGAATTCCTCCTGGTCGCCGATGGGCGCGTGGTGCCGTTCGATGGCGATCTCGACGATTACGCCCGTTGGCTGGTCGACTATCGCGCGCGCAAGGCGCCGCAGGCCGAGACCGCGCCGGGTGCGCCGACCGAACGCACCGACAAGCGCGCCCAGCGCCAGGCAGCGGCCGCGCTGCGCCAGCAGCTGGCGCCGCACAAGCGCGAGGCCGACAAGCTGGAGCGCGAACTCGGCGGCCTGCACGAAAAGCTAGCCGCTATCGAGGCGCGGCTGGGCGACAGCGCCCTGTACGACGTATCGCGAAAGGACGAATTGCGCGAGTTGCTGTCCGAACAATCGAGCCTGAAGGTTCGCGAAGGCGAGCTGGAGGAACGTTGGCTGGAGGCCCTGGAAACCCTTGAAGCCCTGCAGAAAGAACTAGAGGCCAGTGAGTGATGGAAGACTTGCAGGTGTTGACGCAGACCTGGAGCGGGCCGCTGGTGGTGGCGATGCAGATCCTGCTCATCCTGCTGGTCGCCTGGCTGCTACAGCGCCTGGTCCGACGCACGGTAACCCGTATCGGCGAGCGTTATCCGGTGCCGCCGGAGCTGCTCCTGCCGCTGCGTGGGGGCCTGCGCTGGCTGATCATGGTCAGCGCACTGATCATGGTGCTGGAGCGCCTGGGCGTGTCCGCCGAAGTGCTGTGGACCGCGCTGACCGGTTTCGCCGCGGTGGCGGCGGTAGCCTTCTTCGCCATCTGGAGCGTGCTCTCCAACCTGTTCTGTGCGTTGCTGATCTTCACCGTCGGGCCGTTCCGCATCGGCGACCGCGTGGAGCTGATCGATAGCGCCGACAAACCGGGCGTCACCGGACGCGTGGTTGCCATCAATCTCTTGTATACGACACTGGAAGAAACCCTCGAGGATGGCTCGCCGGGCCCGCTGCTGCAGGTTCCCAACAGCCTGTTCTTCCAGAAAGCCGTGCGTCGCTGGCGTGGGCCAGGTTTTTCAACTCCAACAAAAAACGGGAAATAACCATCTATGGAATGGCTCGCCAGTCCTGAAATCTGGGTCGCGTTCCTGACCCTGACCGCCCTGGAAATCGTCCTCGGCATCGACAACATCATCTTCATCTCGATCCTGGTCGGGCGCCTGCCGCCGGCCCAGCAACCGAAGGCGCGCTTCTTCGGCCTGGCCCTGGCCATGGGCACGCGGATCCTGCTGTTGCTCTCGATCACCTGGGTCATGCGCCTGACCACCGACCTGTTCCACCTGTTCGGCCAGGGCATCTCCGGGCGTGACCTGATCCTCTTCTTCGGCGGCCTGTTCCTGCTGTTCAAGAGCACCATGGAGATCTACCACAGCCTGGAAGGCGCGGAAGAAGAGCAGAAGAGCGGCGGCAAGGTCCACGGCTTCATGGGCATCATCGTCCAGATCGCGATCATCGACATCATCTTCTCCCTGGACTCGGTGATCACCGCCGTCGGTCTGGTGCAGAACGTGCCGGTGATGGTCGCGGCGATCGTCATCTCGGTCGGCGTGATGATGCTGGCGGCAGGCACCATCAGCGACTTCATCGAGAAACACCCATCGCTGAAGATGCTCGCCCTGTCGTTCCTCATCGTGGTCGGAACCGTGCTGGTGGCCGAGTCCTTCGAAGTGCACGTGCCGAAAGGCTACGTCTACTTCGCCATGGCCTTCTCCCTGGCGGTGGAGGCGCTGAACATCCGCTTGCGCGGGGCCATGGCGCGCAAGCGCGGCGAAGAGCCGGTGAAGCTGCGCAAGGGTTCGCCGGACTGAGAGCGTTCGGGGCCAGGGCGAATAGCCGCATCGCGGTGGTCCGCCCAACATGGCTGAGCGCGTATCCTCGGGAAAGCCCGGCATCTGCCGGGTTTTTTCTGTCCGCCAGGTTGCGCCCGCAAAGGTTGGGCGAGGCGCGTGGTCGGAAAACCTGTGCGGCTGCTCCGCCTTGGTGCACACTGGCTTTTTCGTTCCCGCCGCCAGCCGCGTTCGCTTTCCGAGGTGTGCAATGCTCGTCAGTACCTGGTTCGCCTTCTTTCTCGCCTGCTGGGCCATCAGCCTGTCGCCGGGCGCCGGAGCCATCGCCTCGATGTCCTGCGGGTTGCAGTACGGCTTTGCGCGAGGCTACTGGAACGCGCTGGGCCTGCAGATCGGCCTGGCCCTGCAGATCGCCATCGTCGCCGCCGGCGTCGGTGCGTTGCTGGCGACCTCGGCACTGGCTTTCAGCCTGATCAAGTGGTTCGGCGTGGCCTACCTGGTTTACCTGGCGGTGCGCCAGTGGCAGGCGCCGCCACAGGCCTTGAGCACCGATGGCGAACGGCCTCTGGGGCGACCGTTGACCCTGGTGCTGCGTGGTTTCCTGGTCAACGCCAGCAATCCCAAGGCGGTGATCTTCATGCTCGCGGTGCTGCCGCAGTTCATCGACCCGCACCAGCCGCTGCTGGCGCAGTACCTGATCATGGGCGGCACCATGATCGTCGTCGACCTGATCGTCATGGCCGGCTACACCGGACTGGCTGCGCGCGTGCTACGCGTACTGCGTTCGCCGCGCCAGCAGAAGCTGGTGAACCGTACCTTCGCCAGCCTGTTCGTCGGCGCCGCGGGGCTGCTGGCGACGGTACGCCGAGCGCCGCTCTGAGCCGCCCGACACGCCGACGGGCGTGATTGTTACAGAGTATTTCTTGCATGGGCGGGAAGGCGAAGGGACAATTTAATCTCTTCCATTCTCACTTCGTCTTCGCCATGCACCCTCCGAAAATCCTGCTGTGGCTGCTGCCGCTGGTCTGCGCGTTCAGCCTTGGAGCTATTGCCGACACGGCCGTCGACCCCTCCCAAGCCTTGCATCTGTTGAGTTACCTGGCGGCCGACTATCCGCCGACCGTGGCTGACGGCAAGATCGTCGACCCCAGCGAATACCAGGAACAGGTGGAGTTCGTTGGCAACCTGCAGGCATTGGTCCTGACCCTGCCGATGCGCCCCGAGCGCGCCGAGCTGGAGAGGGGCGTCGCCAGCCTGCGCCAGGCCATCGAGCAGCGCTTGCCGGGAAGGGACGTGGCCCTCCAGGCGCGCAACCTCGAGGCACGGGTGGCGGATATCTACCAGGTGGTGCAGACCCCCGCGATCACCCCCGACCCGAGCCGCGCAGCGCCGATCTATGCCCAGCAGTGCGCGATCTGCCATGGCGATGCGGGCAAGGGCGACGGCCCCGCCGGCATCGGCTTGGAACCGCCGCCGGCGAACCTCACCGATCGCCAGCGCCTCGACCACCTGAGCCTCTACGACCTGCGTAACGTCATCGGCCTGGGCGTGGCTGGCACTGACATGCCGGCGTTCGCCGACCAGCTCGACGAACGCCAGCGCTGGGACCTGGCCAGCTATGTGGCCGGCCTGAGCGCCGGCAGTGCGCAGCCGGACAAGGCCCATGCCTACCCGCTGGCGACCCTGGCCACGCAGACTCCGGCCGAAGTCGCCGAGCACGACGGCGAGGCCGCTGCGGAGAGCTTCCGCGCCTTGCGTGCGCATCCGCCGCTGGAGCAGCGCGGTCCTGGGCAGTTGATCGACTATACCGCCGCCACCCTGGACAAGAGTTTCGCGGTCTATCGCGAAGGTGACCGCGACCAGGCCTACGACCTGTCGGTGGCGGCCTACCTGGAAGGCTTCGAGCTGGTGGAAAGCTCGCTGGACAACGTCGACGCCGATTTGCGCCGCTCCACCGAGAAGCAACTGATGGCCTACCGCCAGGCGTTGCGCGATGGCCTTCCGGAAACTCAGGTGGCGCAACAGCTGGAGCTGGCCAAGGGCAAGCTGGCGGAGGCCGCCAAGCAGCTTGGCGGCGACTCGCTGAGTTTCTCCATCAGTTTCGTTTCCGCCCTGTTGATCCTGTTGCGCGAAGGGGTAGAGGCAATCCTGGTGCTTGCCGCCATCCTCGCCTTCCTGCGCAATACCGGGCAGGAAAGTGCCGTGCGTGGCGTGCACGTCGGCTGGGGGCTGGCCTTCGTCGCCGGCTTCGCCACCTGGGCGTTGGCCGCCTATGTGATCGATATCGGCGGTGCCCAGCGCGAGCTGATGGAGGGCTTCACCTCGCTGTTCGCCTGCGTGATGGTGCTCTGGCTCGGCGTCTGGATGCACGACCGCCGCCACGCGGCAGCCTGGCAGGACTACATCCGCAGCAGCCTGGTGGGCGGTGGCGGACGCTTCGGCTTCGCAGTGCTGGCGTTCTTCTCGGTCTACCGCGAGTTGTTCGAGGTCATCCTGTTCTACGAAACCCTCTGGTTGCAGGCCGGACCGGCCGGGCACAATGCCGTGATCGGCGGCGCGGCGACCGCCGTGGTCCTGCTGATCGGCCTGGCCTGGGTGATCCTGCGTGGTTCGGCGAAACTGCCGCTGGGGTTGTTCTTCAGCATCAACGCGGCGTTGCTCTGTGCGCTCTCGGTGGTGTTCGCCGGACATGGCGTCATCGCCTTGCAGGAAGCCGGGGTGATCGGCACTCGTCCGGTCCCGTTCTTCGACTTCGACTGGCTGGGGATCAAGGCCGACGCCTATTCGCTGTCGGCCCAGGCCATGGCGCTGGTGGCCATCGCGCTGCTCTACGGACGTAGCCGGATCGTCGAGCGCCGGCGTGCGGCGGCCAACGCGGCCGACTGAGCGGGTTCGCGCAACCACGATGGCCAGTGCGATACTGGCCGTCGTCATTTCTACGGAAGTCCGTTCATGCGTATCTGGATCGATGCCGACGCCTGCCCCAAGGCGGCCAAGGAACTGGTCTGCAAGTTCGCCCTCAAGCGCAAGCTGGAAGTCTGGATGGTCGCCGGCCAGCCGCAGGTCAAGCCGCCGTTCGCCTGCGTGCGTCTGGTGGTGGTGGAAAGCGGGATGGATGCGGCTGACGATTACCTGGTGGAGCAGGCCGAGCCGGGCGACCTGGCGATCTGCAGCGACGTACCGCTGGCCGATCGGCTGATCAAGAAACAGGTTGCCGCCCTCGATCCTCGCGGCCGCGAGTTCGACGCGCGGAACATGGGCGATAAGCTGGCCATGCGCAACCTGATGGCCGACCTGCGTGACCAGGGGCAGATGGGCGGCGGCCAGGCGCCCTACGGTGAGCGTGACCGCCAGGCGTTCGCCAACGCCCTGGACCGCCTGCTCACCCGCCTGCAGCGGGAAGCCGATCTACGCGCGAGTCAGCCGCACAGATAGGTACCGGTACCGACGGCGACCAGCGTGCCGTCGTCGCTATGCAGTTCCGAGCGCACCACTGCGACCTTGTTGCCCGAGCGAAGCGGCACCGCATGGGCGGTGAACGTCCGGCCGCGTCCCGGGCGCAGGTAGTCGACGCGCAAGTCGATGGTGCCGAGTTTCGACAGCCGCGCCATGCGCTCGTGGCCTGGCAGTTCGCGATGCCGTTCGAGGGCGCCGATCAGGGCCATCGCTCCGCCGGTGACGTCGAGCAGGCTGGAGATCACCCCGCCGTGGAGAATGCCCTGGACGAAGTTGCCGATCAGTTCGTCCTTCATCGGCAGGTCGAGGACTACCCGCTCGCGGCCCAGGCTCGCCACGCGGATCCCGAGCATGCGGTTGAAGGGGATGCGCTGGAAGAAATCCGCCACCAGTTGGTGGACGTCGTCAGGCAGGGCGGGGGAGGGCGTTTCGCTCATCGCGGCGTCTCGATTCGATGGTTTCGAGACGCACGCTGGCGTAGCGGCACGGATTTGAAAAGGGCGGCGGCGCGACCGCCCTCGTGCTTGGCCGATCAGGCCTTGTCCTGGTCCACCAGTTCGAGCACCCGGTCGACCAGCTTGTTGATCCCGGAAGCGGCTTCGGCGATCGACTGGGCGAGCATGTAGGCCGGGGTGGTCACCAGCTTGCGCGCGCTGTCTTCGACGATCTCGTCCACCGGCGCGTCGATGTGCTCGGCACCCATCTGCTTCAGCGCGTCGGCGGTGTCGGCGTCGTTGCCGATGGTGCATTGGACGCCGGCGCCGTAGATCTTCGCCGCCATCGCCGGAGCGATGCAGATCAGCCCGACTGGCTTGCCGGCTTCGGCGAAAGCCTTGGCCAGCGCCAGCATGTCCGGCTGCACCTGGCATTGCGCGCCGTTGATGGCAAAGTCGCTGAGGTTCTTCGCAGCGCCGAAGCCACCGGGCACGATCAGCGCGTCGTAGTCCTCGGCGCGGGCTTCGCGCAGGTCCTTGACTTCGCCGCGGGCGATACGCGCGGACTCGACCAGGACATTGCGGCTTTCTGGCATTTCCTCGCCGGTCAGGTGGTTGACCACATGGTGCTGGGCGATGTTCGGCGCAAAGCATTGTGCCTCGGCGCCGCGCTGGCTGAGGCGGAGCAGGGTGATCACGCTTTCGTGGATTTCCGCGCCATCGTAGACGCCACAACCGGAGAGGATGACGGCAACTTTCTTGTGCATGAGGCTTACTCCTTGGGAACGCAGGATCCGGACCGGACGGGCCTGGCCGGGGTCGGTATCGCGCAAGCATAGCGAGCCGCCGGCCCCGGCGGCCAGCCGGAGCGGAGGGTACAAGGAGTTGGAGTGTGCGAAGGGGCCGGCTGTTCAGTCGCGCCGGCGCGGGTTCACTCGGATTTATCGGCGTTGCCGCCCGCGCCGTTGCCGCGCGGTGTCTTGAAACGCCGCCATAGCCAGAGCAGCAGGCCCAGCACGATCAGGCCGCCGAGGACCATGAGTTCGTATTTCTTGATGTTGCCGAGCATGCCTTCCAGTACGCTGCCGAAATAGTAGGCGGCGGAGCCCAGCGCGGCGGCCCAGACGATGGCGCCGATGCCGTTGAGAAGAAGATAGCGGGCCGGTGGATAGCCGGACAGGCCGATGGCCACCAGCATCACCGTACGCAGGCCGTAGACGAAGCGGAAACTCAGCACCCACAGGTCAGGATGGCGGCGCACATGGTCCAGCGCCTTGTCGCCGAGCTTCTGCCAGCGCGGCTTGCGCGCCAGCAACCGGCGGCCGTGGCGGCGTCCGAGGAAGTACCAGAGTTGGTCACCGGCGTAGCTGCCGAGGAAGGCGGTGAGAATCACGGTATCCAGCTGCATGTAGCCGCGGAAGGCAAGGAACCCGGCCAGCACGAGAATGGTTTCGCCCTCGAAGAAAGTACCGAGAAAAAGGGCGAAATAGCCGAAGTCCTGCAGGAATTGTTGGAGCATCATCGGGGCAGCGAAGCGAAATGAACGCGCAGCCTAACTCGGTTGAGGGCGTGGGGAAAGCGCGATCGTCACGGCCCAGGTCATTGATTGTGCAATGAATGGCCTTTGCCGCTGGCTTTTTGCGATGATTGGCGGTGCGGCAGGATGCCGCGACCTTGAGTCACTGTCGTCGCTTGTTGCCAATCCGTCATAATCAGGGACTATAACTGTCACACTGTGCCCGTTATCTGGGCCCTGGAGTAAAACCGTGAGCTTCACTCCCGCCAACCGCGCCTATCCCTACACCCGCCTGCGGCGCAATCGCCGCGATGACTTCTCCCGCCGCCTGGTCCGCGAGAATGTCCTCACCGTCGACGACCTGATCCTGCCGGTGTTCGTCCTCGATGGGGTCAACCAGCGTGAAAGCATTCCGTCGATGCCCGGCGTCGAGCGCCTGTCCATCGACCAGTTGCTGATCGAGGCGGAAGAGTGGGTGGCCCTGGGCATTCCGGCGCTGGCGCTGTTCCCGGTGACCCCGGTGGAGAAGAAGTCCCTGGACGCCGCCGAGGCATACAACCCGGAAGGCATCGCCCAGCGCGCCACCCGCGCCCTGCGCGAGCGCTTTCCGGAGCTGGGCATCATCACCGACGTGGCGCTCGACCCGTTCACCACCCATGGCCAGGACGGCATCCTGGATGACGATGGCTACGTCCTCAACGACGTCAGCATCGACGTGCTGGTACGGCAGGCGCTGTCCCACGCCGAGGCCGGCGCCCAGGTGGTAGCGCCCTCGGACATGATGGACGGTCGCATCGGTGCGATCCGCGAGGCCCTGGAGTCTGCCGGCCACACCAATGTGCGGATCATGGCCTACTCGGCCAAGTACGCCAGCGCCTACTACGGTCCGTTCCGCGATGCGGTCGGCTCGGCTTCGAACCTCGGCAGGGGCAACAAGGCCACCTACCAGATGGATCCGGCGAACAGCGACGAGGCACTTCACGAAGTGGCCGCCGACCTGGCCGAAGGCGCCGACATGGTGATGGTCAAGCCGGGCATGCCCTACCTCGACATCGTGCGTCGGGTGAAGGATGAATTCCGCGCCCCGACCTTTGTCTACCAGGTCAGCGGCGAGTATGCGATGCACATGGGCGCCATCCAGAACGGCTGGCTGGCCGAATCGGTGATCCTCGAGTCCCTTACCGCCTTCAAACGTGCCGGCGCCGATGGCATTCTGACCTACTTCGCCAAGCAGGCCGCAGAACAATTAAGACGGGGGCGTTGACCCCCTCGGGAAGATGAATGAATACGCAGCAAGGACTTGATGAGATCGAACGTATCGCCGCCGACGAAACCGTAGTGGCGAACGTGGAAAGCGAAGCAGAAGTGAAGATGGCCGAAACGATCCCGGTGGAAACGCCACCTGTGGTGGTTCCCAGCGTGGATGACAGCAGCCTGTACATTCATCGCGAGCTCTCCCAGTTGCAGTTCAACATCCGCGTGCTGGAGCAGGCGCTGGACGAGTCCTACCCGCTCCTGGAGCGGCTGAAGTTCCTCCTCATCTTCTCGAGCAACCTCGACGAATTCTTCGAGATCCGCATCGCCGGCCTGAAGAAGCAGATCACCTTCGCCCGCGAGCAGGCCGGCGCCGACGGCCTGCTGCCGCACCAGGCACTGGCGCGGATCAGCGAGCTGGTCCACGAGCAGGTGTCGCGGCAGTACCGGATCCTCAACGAGACCCTGTTGCCGGAGCTGGCCAAGCACCAGATCCGCTTCATCCGCCGGCGTCACTGGACGCTGAAGATCAAGACCTGGGTGCGGCGCTTCTTCCGCGACGAGATCGCGCCGATCATCACCCCGATCGGCCTCGACCCGACCCACCCGTTCCCGCTGCTGGTGAACAAGAGCCTCAACTTCATCGTCGAGCTGGAGGGGATGGATGCCTTCGGCCGCGACTCCGGCCTGGCGATCATCCCGGCGCCGCGCCTGCTGCCACGGATCATCAGGCTGCCGGAAGACGTTGGCGGCGAGGGCGACAACTACGTGTTCCTGTCGTCGATGATCCACGCCCACGCCGACGACCTGTTCCCCGGCATGAAGGTGAAGGGCTGCTACCAGTTCCGCCTGACCCGCAACGCCGACCTGTCGGTGGACACCGAGGATGTCGAGGACCTGGCCCGCGCGCTGCGCGGCGAGCTGTTCTCGCGTCGCTACGGGGATGCGGTACGCCTGGAGGTGGTGGATACCTGCCCGCAGAACCTGACCAACTACCTGCTCAAGCAGTTCGGCCTGTCCGAAAGCGAGTTGTACAAGGTCAGCGGCCCGGTCAACCTGACCCGCCTGTTCAGCGTCACCGGCCTGGAAAGCCATCCGGAGCTGCAGTACCCGCCCTTCACCCCGGCGATCCCGCGTCTTTTGCAGAAGAAGGAAAACCTCTTCAACGTCCTCAGCAAGCTCGACGTGTTGCTGATGCACCCGTTCGAGTCCTTCACCCCGGTGATCGACCTGCTGCGCCAGGCCGCCAAGGATCCGAACGTGCTGGCGATCAAGCAGACCCTGTACCGCAGCGGCGCCAACTCTGAGATCGTCGACGCCCTGGTCGAGGCGGCACGCAACGGCAAGGAGGTCACCGCGGTGATCGAGCTGCGCGCCCGCTTCGACGAAGAGTCCAACCTGCAACTGGCCAGCCGCCTGCAACAGGCCGGCGCGGTGGTGATCTACGGCGTGGTCGGCTTCAAGACCCACGCCAAGATGATGCTGATCCTCCGTCGCGAGGACGGCGAACTGCGCCGCTACGCGCACCTGGGCACCGGCAACTACCATGCCGGCAACGCTCGCCTGTACACCGACTACAGCCTGCTGACCGCCGACGTGGCGCTCTGCGAGGACCTGCACAAGCTGTTCAACCAACTGATCGGGATGGGCAAGACGCTGCGCATGAAGAAGCTGTTGCATGCGCCGTTCACCCTGAAGAAGAACCTGCTGGAAATGATCAACCGCGAGGCGGCCCAGGCGGCGCTCGGCCAGCCTGCGCACATCATGGCCAAGGTCAACTCGCTGACCGATCCGAAGGTCATCCGCGCCCTGTACAAGGCCAGCCAGGCCGGGGTCAGGATCGACCTAGTGGTGCGTGGCATGTGCTGCCTGCGGCCGGGCATCCCGGGGGTCTCGCACAATATCCACGTGCGCTCGATTATCGGGCGCTTCCTCGAGCACAGCCGCATCTACTACTTCCTCAACGGCGGCGACGAGAAGCTCTATCTCTCCAGCGCCGACTGGATGGAGCGCAACCTCGACATGCGCGTCGAGACCTGCTTCCCGGTGGAAGGCAAGAAGCTGGTGCAGCGGGTTAAGAAGGAACTGGAAACGTACCTGACCGACAACACCCAGGCCTGGGTGTTGCAGGCCGACGGTAGCTACCAGCGGCTCAGTCCCACCGGTAACCAGAACCCCCGCAATACCCAGGCGACCCTGCTGGAGAAGCTGGCCGCGCCGGTGCTTACCGCACGTTGAGGCTGTAGCCGACCCGCTTGAGCCATTCGGCTTCCTGGGCGAAGTCGGCCTGGGTCAGCGGGTTGGCTTCCAGCCAGCCCTCGGGGAAGGTCACCGAAAGGCTCTTGGGCTCTGCCTTCAGACGCACCGAGGGCATTTCCTGGGTGCCGCGAATGTGGTGGAAGAGGATCGCGAAGCGCAGCACGATGCACAGGCGTACCAGCTTGTCGCCTTCCTCGGCGAACTCCGCCAGCTTGTCCGCCGGAATGTTGCGGCGGTGGCCGCGTACCAGTAGCGACAGCATCTGCTGGTCCTGGCGCGAGAAGCCAGCCAGGTCGGAGTGCTCGATCAGGTAGGCGCCGTGCTTGTGGTAGTGGTAATGGGCGATGTCCAGGCCGATCTCGTGGACCCGTGCGCCCCAGCTCAGCAGGTCGCGGTGCAGTTCGCCGTTCAGCTCCCAGGCGTCGCCGACTTCGGCAAGCACCTTGAGGGCCTTGGCCTCCACCCGCGAAGCCTGCTCCGGATCGACGTGGTAGCGCTGCATCAGCGAGCTGATGGTGCGTTCGCGCACGTCCTCGTGCTGGTGACGGCCGACCAGGTCGTAGAGAACGCCTTCGCGCAGGGCGCCCTCGGAGTGAACCATCTGTTCCAGTTCCAGCGCGTCGAAGATCGCTTCGAGAATGGCCAGTCCGGCCGGGAAGATGGTCCGGCGGTCCGGCTTGATCCCTTCCAGATCGAGCTTCTCCACGTCGCCGAGCTTGAGCACCTTGCGCTTCAGCCAGGCCAGTCCGTCCGGGCTTATCTCGCCGTTGCCGTGGCCGCCGGCCTTGATCGCCAGCGCCACTGCGCGGATGGTGCCGGAGGCGCCGACCGCCTGTTGCCAGCCGAGGCGCCGCAGGCTGTTCTCGATGCCCATCAGTTCCAGGCGTGCGGCGGTGTACGCCTGGGCGTAGCGGGCCGGGGTGATCTTGCCGTCGCGGAAGTAGCGTTGGGTGTAGCTGACGCAACCCATCTGCAGGCTTTCCCGCAGCTCGGACTCGAAACCCTGGCCGATGATGAACTCGGTGCTGCCGCCGCCGATGTCGCTGACCAGCCGGCGACCGCCGCTGTCGGGCATGCTGTTGGCGACGCCGAGGTAGATCAGGCGGGCTTCCTCGCGGCCGGAGATGACTTCCACGGGATGGCCGAGAACCTCTTCCGCACGACGGATGAAATCGCTGCGGTTGCGCGCCTCGCGCAAGGCGTTGGTCGCGACCACGCGTACGGAACCCTGGGGCATGCCGCTGATGAACTGGGCGAAGCGGCGCAGGCAGTCGAGGCCGCGCTGGGTGGCCTCTTCGCTGAGATTGCGCTCCTCGTCGAGGCCGGCGGCCAGTTGGACCTTCTCGCCCAGCCGTTCGAGGATGCGGACTTCGCCGTGGATATTGGCCTTGGCCAGACAGAGGTGGAAACTGTTGGAGCCCAGGTCCAGGGCGGCAATCAGCGGGAATGCCTCGGCAGGTTTTTGCGGCATGCTTTGCAAGTCCATTGGAAAACTGCGCCATCCTGCCACGATAGGGCGAGGGTCGCCAATGCGGCAGCCGATCAATCGGGAATCAGCCGACCAACGATAGAGACTCTCAATCGGCTGCGCCTTCCGGCGAGGGTCAAGGCGGGATATGATGGTCGGCACTTTCGCGTTTCAATTCGCGTCCGACTACGGAGAGATTTCATGAGCGAACATATCGTCAACGTTACTGATGCCAGCTTCGAGCAGGACGTGCTGAAGGCCGACGGCCCTGTGCTGGTGGACTACTGGGCCGAGTGGTGCGGTCCGTGCAAGATGATCGCGCCGGTGCTGGACGAAGTCGCCAGGGACTATCAGGGCAAGCTGAAGGTCTGCAAGCTGAACATCGACGAGAACCAGGATACCCCGCCGAAATACGGCGTGCGTGGCATCCCTACCCTGATGCTGTTCAAGGACGGCAATGTCGAGGCGACCAAGGTCGGCGCACTGTCCAAGTCGCAGCTGGCGGCCTTCCTCGACGCCAATATCTGAGCCGGGCCCAGGCCTCGCTGGAAAGCCCCGCGATTCGCGGGGCTTTTTTTTGCGTTTCTATAGACGCCACGCGGCCACGGTGTTAAATTCGGGTTCGCGACGTTTTTTCCGTCGCCTTCTGCATGCCGTCCCGGACGCACTTCCTACTCGAACTTTCTAGCGCTCCTGTCGCCCCCTTGCGACACGGCTTTCCCAAGCTCGACGCTTTCTCCAATTCCTCTTTCTGCGTACCTATCTCTTTCCTATGAATCTGACCGAACTCAAGCAAAAGCCGATTGCCGAACTGCTGGAAATGTCCGATGCCATGGGCCTGGAAAACATGGCCCGTTCGCGCAAGCAGGACATCATCTTCGCCCTGCTGAAGAAGCACGCGAAAAGTGGTGAAGAGATCTCCGGCGATGGCGTGCTGGAGATTCTTCAGGACGGCTTCGGCTTCCTGCGCTCCGCCGACTCTTCCTACCTGGCCGGCCCCGACGACATCTATGTCTCGCCGAGCCAGATCCGGCGCTTCAACCTGCGCACGGGCGACACCATCATCGGCAAGATCCGGCCGCCGAAAGAGGGCGAGCGTTACTTCGCCCTGCTCAAGGTCGACTCGATCAACTTCGATCGTCCGGAGAATGCGAAGAACAAGATTCTCTTCGAGAACCTGACGCCGCTGTTCCCCAACGAGCGGATGAAGATGGAAGCCGGCAACGGCTCCACCGAAGACCTGACCGGCCGCGTCATCGATCTCTGCGCGCCGATCGGCAAGGGCCAGCGCGGCCTGATCGTGGCGCCGCCGAAGGCGGGCAAGACCATCATGCTGCAGAACATCGCCAGCAACATCACCCGCAACAACCCCGAATGCCACCTGATCGTCCTGCTGATCGACGAGCGCCCTGAGGAAGTGACCGAAATGCAGCGCACCGTGCGCGGCGAAGTGGTCGCCTCGACCTTTGACGAACCGCCGACCCGTCACGTACAGGTCGCCGAGATGGTGATCGAGAAGGCCAAGCGCCTGGTCGAGCACAAGAAGGACGTGGTCATCCTGCTCGACTCCATCACCCGTCTGGCGCGGGCCTACAACACCGTGATCCCCAGCTCCGGCAAGGTGCTCACCGGCGGTGTCGACGCCCATGCCCTGGAGAAGCCGAAGCGCTTCTTCGGCGCCGCGCGGAACATCGAAGAGGGCGGTTCTCTTACGATTCTCGCCACGGCGTTGGTGGAAACCGGCTCGAAGATGGACGAGGTGATCTACGAGGAATTCAAGGGTACCGGCAACATGGAACTCCCATTGGATCGCAAGATCGCCGAGAAGCGCGTGTTCCCGGCCATCAACATCAACCGTTCGGGTACCCGCCGCGAAGAGCTGCTGACCAGCGAGGACGAGCTCCAGCGCATGTGGATCCTGCGCAAGATCCTGCACCCGATGGACGAGATCTCCGCGATCGAATTCCTCATCGACAAGCTCAAGCAGACCAAGACCAACGATGAGTTCTTCGATTCGATGAAACGGAAGTAGTCTTCCAGGGAATTGAAGAAGGCGCTCCGGTTTGACCGGAGCGCCTTTTTTCATGCCTGGAGAAAAATAGATGTCGAGTCTGCCTTATCGAAGAGATATCGATGGATTGCGCGCACTGGCCATCTTGCCGGTGGTGTTCTATCACTTGGGCTTGGGCGGTTTCACCGGCGGGTATGTCGGCGTCGATGTCTTTCTGGTGATTTCCGGCTACCTGATCACTTCGATCATCCGGCGCGATCGGCAGGCCGGGCGTTTCAGCTTCGTCGATTTCTGGGCTCGCCGGGCGCGACGCATCCTCCCCGCTTTATTCGTTATGATGGCCGTCAGCCTGGCGGCCGGCTGGTTCCTGATGGAGCCGCGGGACTACGAGCAACTGGGTCGTGCGGTGCGTTACCAGACGATGTTCGCCTCGAACATCCTGTTCTGGAAGCAGGATGGCTATTTCGACGCCGCGTCCGAATTCAAGCCGCTATTGCATACCTGGTCGTTGTCGGTGGAAGAGCAGTTCTACATTCTCTTCCCCCTACTGCTGGCCGCGATCTCCGGGCGCCTGCTGCGCTGGCGGCTCGCCATCCTCCTCGC
This sequence comes from Pseudomonas sp. HMSC076A11, assembly GCF_001810205.1. NCBI lineage: Bacteria > Pseudomonadati > Pseudomonadota > Gammaproteobacteria > Pseudomonadales > Pseudomonadaceae > Pseudomonas > Pseudomonas sp. HMSC076A11. The sequence continues at coordinate 35,746 of NZ_KV800303.1, forward strand.
GGTCCTGGCGCTATCGCTGGCGGCCAGCGTCTGGGCGGTGAGCCAGCGACCTGGCAGTGCATTCTTCCTCCTGCCGATGCGCGCCTGGGAACTCCTGGCGGGTGCCGCGCTGGCGTTGCTGCCGGGCGCTAGCCGCGGTCATTCGCAGTGGTCCCTGCAACTGGCGGCCACCCTCGGCATAGCGGCGATTCTCCTGCCGGTGTTCTTCTACGACAGCGACACTCCTTTCCCCGGCCTCGCGGCGCTGCCGGCGGTGCTTGGCACCGCCCTGCTGATCTGGGCCAACGGCGCCGGCGACACCTGGGTTCGCCGCCTGCTGGGCTGGCAACCGCTGGTCTGGTTCGGTCTGATCTCCTATTCGCTGTACCTCTGGCACTGGCCGCTGTACGTCTTCGTCCAGTACCACGCACTGGAAACCCTGGGCCTGCCGGCACGCCTGGGGTTGCTGGCGGCGAGCATCGGCCTGGCGGCACTGTCGCTGTACTACGTCGAGGCACCGTTCCGCGAGCGCAAGCTGTTCGCCGGGCGCCGGCAGATGCTTGGCGCGGCGCTGTGCAGCTTGCTGCTGCTGGGAGTCATCGGCCAGTTGGTGCGGCATTACGACGGCGTGCCGTCGCGTCTTTCCGAGGAAGCCTTGCGTTATGCCAAGGCGTCCAAATGGCGCGATGGGCAGACCGACTGCATGTTCGACAAGAAGGCGCTCAGTCAGGAAAGCATCTGCCGCTTCCCGGCGGAACTGGCTGCCGAACGACCGCTGCTGGTCAGTTGGGGCGACAGCCATTCCGCGGCGTTGAGCCCGCTGCTGCGCGAACTGGCTACCAGTCGCCGACTGCCGATCTGGCAGGCTTCGCTGGCGGGCTGTCCGCCGTTGCTGGGGATGCTGGAAAAGGACACTTGCCTGCGTTTCAACCAGCAGATGCTCGAGTTCGTCGAACAGCAGCGGCCGGGCGGGGTGATCCTCGCCGGGCGCTGGGACATGTATATATACGGCGACTCGCAGGACGGTACCCGCAACATTCTCCGCGAGCCGGACGACACGCCGGACAGCTCGATCGCCGAGGCGCTGCTGCGGCAACGCCTGAGCGGGATGATCGAAAGGCTGAACGCGGCCGACGTACATGTCTGGCTGGTCAAGGACGTACCGCTGCTGCCATTCAAGGCACCGGCGCGGCTGGTGCGGCTGAGTCTGAGCGGGGAGGATGTCGGGCGCGCACGTTTTCCCTTCGCTGAGCACGCTGCGCGCGTCGCCTACGTGAATGCGCTGTTCGATGCGTTGGCCGAAGGCAACCCGCGGGTGAGCGTGCTCGACCCCTCCAGCGTGCTCTGCGATGGCCTGGATTGTTTCGCCGAACGTGATGGCTGGTCGCTGTACATGGATAACAACCACCTTTCGACCCAGGGGGCCCATGAACTCGGGCCTTTGTTCGAGCCGATGCTACAGAGCCTCGACGACTCGAGGATCGCCAGCCAGCAGTGACCGAATGCCGCGTTTGCCTGCTGCCGGATGGGCCGGGAGCAGGTAGGATGTGGGGTCTTGCAGTGAATGGTTAGGCCAATGACGTTCAAGGATCTCCGCGATTTCATCGCCCAGCTGGAGCAGCGCGGTGCGTTGAAGCGCATCCAGGTGCCGATTTCCCCCGTGCTCGAGATGACCGAGGTGTGCGACCGCACGTTGCGCGCCAAGGGCCCGGCATTGCTGTTCGAAAAGCCGACCGGCTTCGACATGCCGGTGCTCGGCAACCTGTTCGGTACGCCGGAGCGCGTGGCGCTGGGCATGGGCGCCGAGGACGTCGGCGCACTGCGCGAGATCGGCAAGCTGCTGGCGCAACTCAAGGAGCCCGAGCCGCCGAAGGGCCTCAAGGACGCCTGGGCCAAGCTGCCGATGTACAGGAAGGTCCTGTCCATGGCGCCGAAGGTGCTCAAGGACGCCCCCTGCCAGGAAGTGGTCGAGGAGGGCGAGGACGTCGACCTCGGCCGGCTGCCGGTCCAGACCTGCTGGCCGGGCGATGTCGGGCCGCTGATCACCTGGGGCCTGACCGTTACCCGCGGGCCGAACAAGGAACGGCAGAACCTGGGCATCTACCGCCAGCAGGTGATCGGCCGCAACAAGGTGATCATGCGCTGGCTCAGCCATCGCGGCGGCGCACTGGACTACCGCGAGTGGTGCCAGAAGCATCCGGGCCAGCCCTATCCGGTAGCCGTGGCGCTGGGCGCCGATCCGGCGACCATCCTCGGTGCGGTGACGCCGGTGCCGGACACCCTTTCCGAATACGCTTTCGCCGGCCTGTTGCGCGGGCATCGTACCGAGCTGGTCAAGTGTCGCGGGAGCGACTTGCAGGTGCCGGCCAGCGCCGAGATCGTCCTCGAAGGGGTGATCCACCCCGGCGAGATGGCCGACGAAGGTCCCTATGGCGATCACACCGGCTACTACAACGAGGTCGATCGCTTCCCGGTGTTCACCGTCGAGCGCGTCACCCGCCGGCAGAAACCGATCTACCACAGCACCTACACCGGGCGTCCGCCGGACGAGCCGGCGATCCTCGGGGTGGCGCTGAACGAAGTGTTCGTGCCGATCCTGCAGAAGCAGTTCCCGGAAATCGTCGATTTCTACCTGCCGCCGGAAGGTTGTTCCTACCGGATGGCGGTGGTGACCATGAAGAAGCAGTACCCAGGGCACGCCAAGCGCGTGATGCTCGGGGTCTGGTCGTTCCTGCGGCAGTTCATGTACACCAAGTTCGTCATCGTCACCGACGATGACATCGATGCGCGCGACTGGAACGATGTGATCTGGGCCATCACCACGCGGATGGACCCCAAGCGCGACACGGTGATGATCGACAACACGCCCATCGACTACCTCGACTTCGCCTCGCCGGTTTCCGGCCTCGGCTCGAAGATGGGGCTTGATGCCACCCACAAGTGGCCGGGCGAGACCAGCCGCGAATGGGGGCGCGCCATCGTCAAGGACGAAGCGGTGACACGGCGCATCGACGCGCTCTGGTCGAGCCTCGGGATCGACTGATGCGTATCGTCCTGCAACCGTCCGGCGCCTGCCTCGAGCTGCTGCCGGGGGAACGCATCCTCGATGGCGCCCGGCGGCTTGGCTACGACTGTCCGCAGAGCTGCCGCAACGGCAACTGCCATATCTGCGCGGCGCTGCTGGTGGAGGGGCGGG
>NZ_KV800303.1:39020-97456 GCF_001810205.1 Pseudomonas sp. HMSC076A11
ACGCCAGAACGGCGAGGTACGCGATCATGGCGAACTCTTCACCTGCCTCGCTGAGCCGCTGGAAGACTGCGTGCTGCATTGGGACGGGGTGCTGGCGCCGGGTGAACTGCCTCTGCGCAAGCTGACCTGCCAGTTGAGCTTCTGCGAAGAGGTCGGCGGCGACGTCTACCGGGTCGGCCTGCGCGCGCCGGCCGGCAAGCCGCCACGCTATCACGCCGGGCAGTACCTGTTGCTGGAGCGTGACGGCGGCGACAGCGCGGCGTTTTCCCTGGCCTCCGCGCCGCATGCGGGACGCGACCTTGAGTTGCACATCCTGGCCAAGGAAGACAGTGCCGTCGCGCTGATCGCGCAATTGCAGCGCGAGCGCCTGGCACGGATCCAGCTGCCGTTCGGCGACGCGCACCTGGCGGAACTGCCCGACGGTCCGCTGGTGCTGATCGCGGCGGGAACCGGCATGTCGCAGATGCACAGCCTGATCGAGCACTGCCGCGCCGCCGGCTTCGCCCATCCTGTACATCTCTACTGGGGCGTTCGGCGTCCGGAGGATTTCTACCGACTGCCGCACTGGACGGAGTGGGAAGGCCTGCCGAACCTGTTCCTGCACCGGGTGGTCAGCGACCTCTGTGGCTGGGAGGGGCGTTGCGGCTTGCTGCACGAGGCGGTGCGCGAGGATTTCGCCGACCTGTCGAGCCTGCATGTGTATGCCAGCGGCTCGCCGGCGATGGTCTACGCGACCCTGGATGCCCTGGTCGAAGCAGGGATGGATGCGCACCAGATGCGCGCCGACGTGTTCGCCTACGCGCCGCGGGACTGAACGCGGCTCCGGCCTGGCGCCGGAGCCGCCGCGTCATCAGCCGGCTTGCTGCGGCGCGGCCTGGACCGCGGGTTTGCGCAGGGTCAGGCAGAGGAACAGGATGGCCAGCAGGCAGGCGCCGATCAGCAGCTTGAAGCCACCGTCCCAGCCGAAGTGATCCACCGTGTAGCCGACCAGGGCGTTGGCCGCCACCGAGCCGCCGAGGTAGCCGAACAGACCGGTGAAGCCTGCGGCGGTGCCGGCCGCTTTCTTCGGCGCCAGCTCCAGGGCCTGCAAGCCGATCAGCATCACCGGGCCGTAGATCAGGAAGCCGATCATGATCAGCGCGGCCATGTCGATCGCCGGGTTGCCGGCCGGGTTCAGCCAGTAGATCAGGGTGCCGACGGTCACCAGGATCATGAACACCACGCCGGTGGCGCCGCGATTGCCCTTGAACAGCTTGTCCGACAGCCAGCCGCAGAGCAGGGTGCCGGGAATCCCCGCCCATTCGTAGAAGAAGTACGCCCAGGACGACTTGTCGACGTTGAAGTGCTTGGCCTCCTTGAGGTAGGTCGGCGCCCAGTCGAGCACACCGTAGCGCAGCAGGTAGACGAACACGTTGGCCAGGGCGATGTACCAGAGCAGCTTGTTGCGCAGCACGTAGGTGACGAAGATCTCCTTGGTCGACAGCTCGCGCTCGTGGTGTTCGTCGTAGCCTTCGGGGTAGTCGTCCTTGTGCTTCTCGATCGGCGGCAGGCCGCAGGATTGCGGGGGGTCGCGCATGGCGAAATAGGCGAACACGGCTACGCCCACGGCGACGATGGCCGGCACGTAGAAGGCCGAGCGCCAGTCGCCGAACAGCGCCAGGCCGAGCAGGAACAGCGGGCCGATCAGGCCGCCGCCGACGTTGTGGGCGACGTTCCACACCGAGACCACGCTGCCGCGCTCCTTCTGCGACCACCAGTGGACCATGGTCCGTCCGCTCGGCGGCCAGCCCATGCCCTGGGCCCAGCCGTTGATGAAGAGCAGGACGAACATGATGGCGACGCTGGAGGTAGCCCAGTGCGCGAATCCGAAAATGAACATCACCGCCGCCGACACCAACAGGCCGAACGGCAGGAAGACCCGTGGGTTGGAACGATCCGAGACCAGGCCCATGATGAATTTCGACAGGCCGTAGGCGATGGCGATGGCCGACATCGCGACGCCCAGTTGACCGCGGCTGTAGCCGTCCTCGATGAGGTAGGGCATGGCCAGGGAGAAGTTCTTGCGCAGCAGGTAGTAACCCGCGTAGCCGATGAAGATACCGGCGAAGATCTGCCAGCGCAGGCGCCGGTAGGTGCTGTCCACCTCGGCATCGGGCAGTGGCGCCTGGTGTGGCGCGGGACGAAAGATTCCGAACATCGCGAGCTCCGCTTGTTGTTGTGTCGCGCCTTTTTACGCGGTTGCGAACACTACATTTTTCGTAAATGAAAAAATAGCGGAAATGTTACAGGTTGAGTGCATTGGTCGGAAATAAGAAAGCCCCGGTCGGAAACCGGGGCCTTCATAGGGAAAAACATCTGACAGCGTGGGCCTCGGCCGGTGTATCGCTCCGGCCCGCCATGCCTTTCTCCGCACGGGCGGGAGGCAATACTCGCCGCCTTCGTGGCTCAGCGAACCTCCACCACCACCTTGCCGACCGCCCTGCGCTGGCCGAGGGCGTCGATAGCGTCGCCGGCCCGTTCCAGCGGGAAGCGCTGCGACACCAGCGGCTTCAGTTTGCCTTCGGCGTGCCAGGCGAACAGCTGGCGGAAGTTGTCAGCGTTGTCCTGCGGCTGGCGTTGGGCGAACGATCCCCAGAACACGCCGACCAGCGAGGCGCCCTTGAGCAGGGTCAGGTTGGCCGGCAGCGAAGGGATGCTGCCGCTGGCGAAGCCGACCACCAGCATCCGTCCGTTCCAGGCGATGCTGCGGAAGGCCTCCTCGAACAGTTCGCCGCCCACCGGATCGTAGATCACATCGACGCCCTGGCCGCCGGTCAAGGCCTTGAGCTGCTCGCGCAGGCTACCTTCGCTGTAGTTGATCAGTTCGTCGGCGCCGGCGGCCTTGGCCACGGCGAGCTTGTCGGGGGTACTGGCGGCAGCGATCACCCGGGCGCCCATGGCCTTGCCGATCTCCACGGCAGCCAGCCCGACCCCGCCGGAAGCGCCGAGCACCAGCAGGGTCTCGCCGGGTTGCAGATTGGCGCGCTGTTTCAGGGCGTGCATTGAGGTGCCGTAGGTCATGCCGAAGGCGGCGGCGCTGGCGAAGTCCATGCCTTCGGGAATCGGCATCACGTTATAGCCGGGCACCTTGACCTGCTCGGCGAAGCTGCCCCAGCCGGTCAGGGCCATGACCCGGTCGCCGGGCCTGACGTGGGCGACCTTTTCGCCGACCGCGGCGACCACCCCGGCCGCCTCGCCGCCCGGGGAGAAGGGGAAGGGCGGCTTGAACTGGTACTTGCCCTCGATGATCAGGGTGTCTGGGAAGTTGACCCCTGCGGCGTGCACATCGAGGAGGATTTCGTTCTTCGCCGGGCTCGGGCTGGCGATTTCTTCCAGGACCAGGCTGCTGGCCGGGCCGAAGGCTTTGCAGAGGACGGCTTTCATCGGGGACGCTCCAGTTTGCGGTCCGGCCAGTGTAGGAGGGAGACGCCGGGGGTCAATCAGCATCGCCGCAACTGATGGTTGTCCATAAACCCCGGGCTTGGGCCCGGCCGAGAGTCTGGCTATGCTTGCCGGCATTCGTCGAGGAGATGCGCCCGTGAGAACCCCCATTGCCCTGTCGCTGGCCCTGTGCCTGAGTCTGTTCCCGTCGTTCGCCTCGGCCGAGGAGGCCGCGCCGGAAGGCGAGGGCGCGAACAAGCCGGTCTACGTCGACCTGACCCCGGCGCTGGTCGGCAACTACGGCAGCGGGCCGCGCCTGCAGTACTACAAGGCCGACATCGCCCTGCAGGTGGCCGACAAGGACGCGGCGACCAAGGTCGAGCATCACGAGCCCTTGATCCGCAACCAGTTGATCATGCTGTTCGCCCAGCAGACCGACCAGAGCCTGGGTACGGTCGAGGCCAAGGAAAGCCTGCGCCAGGAGGCGCTGAAGCAGGTCCAGCAGACCCTCGAGCAGGAAGAGGGCAAGCCGCTGGTGACCGACCTGCTGTTCAACAACCTCATCGTCCAGCCCTGAGGTCAACTATCCGTTCTGTCCCGCGCTCCCGGATGCGAGGCACCGGCGATTCTGCTTTCCTGTGAGATTCGGTCGGGCGCGTCTGACGTGCATCAACACCCGCGCGCCGCCCTGGAGGGACAATCGAGCCAGTGAAGTCCGCGGCGGCCGCGCTTTCCAGCGTGAGCGCCATCGCCGCGGCCTGGCCGGACGTGCGAGGAGAAGGGATGAAACAGGAAAGCAAACGGTGGCTGAGCCGTGCCTTGATCGTGGCGGCGCTGCTCGGCGTAGGCGTGCTGGTCTGGCAGGTATCGCGACCGACCGGCCTGGGCGAGGGATTCGCCAGCGGCAACGGACGCATCGAGGCCACCGAGGTGGACGTGGCGGCCAAGCTTCCCGGGCGGGTCGCCGAGATCAAGGTCGACGAGGGCGACTTCGTCAAGGCCGGCGAAATCGTCGCGCGGATGGATACTCAGGTGCTCGAGGCGCAGTTGGCCCAGGCCCAGGCCCAGGTGCGCCAGGCGGAGAACGCCAAGCTCACCGCGACCTCGCTGGTGGCCCAGCGCGAGAGCGAGAAGAGCACTGCCCAGGCCGTGGTGGCGCAGCGCCAGGCCGAGCTGACAGCGGCGCAGAAGCGCTTCACCCGTACCGAGGCGCTGGTCAAGCGCAATGCCCTGCCGCAACAGCAACTCGATGACGATCGGGCGACCCTGCAGAGCGCCCAGGCGGCGTTGTCCGCGGCACGCTCGCAAGTGATTTCGGCGCAGGCGGCGATCGAGGCCGGGCGTTCCCAGGTAATCGAGGCGCAGTCGGCCATCGAGGCGGCCAAGGCCAGCGTCGCCCGGCTCCAGGCGGATATCGACGACAGCCTGCTCAAGGCGCCGCGCAACGGCCGCGTGCAGTACCGCGTGGCACAGCCGGGGGAAGTGCTGCCGGCCGGTGGCAAGCTCCTCAACATGGTCGACCTGGCCGACGTCTACATGACTTTCTTCCTGCCATCCATGCAGGCCGGCAGGGTCGGACTGGGCCAGGAAGTGCGCTTGGTGATCGACGCGGTGCCGGACTACGTGATCCCGGCCAAGGTTTCCTATGTCGCCAGTGTCGCCCAGTTCACCCCGAAAACGGTGGAAACCGCCAACGAGCGGGAGAAGCTGATGTTCCGGGTCAAGGCGCGGCTCGATCCGGCGCTGCTGGAAAAATACATCACCTACGTCAAGACCGGCGTGCCCGGAATGGCCTACCTGCGACTGGACCCTGAGGTCGAGTGGCCGGCCAACCTGCAGATCAAGGTTCCGCAATGACCGCTGGCGGGAGCGGCGTGGCGAGCCTCCGGGGCGTTTCGCTGCGCTACGGCGAGACGCGTGCGGTTGACGACGTCAGCCTGGATATCCCGGCCAACCGCATGGTCGGCCTGATCGGTCCGGACGGGGTCGGCAAGTCCAGCCTGCTGGCGCTGCTGGCCGGCGCACGGAAGATGCAGGATGGCGAGATCCGCGTGCTCGATGGCGACATGCGCGACCGCCGCCACCGCCGGGCGGTCTGCCCGCGCATCGCCTACATGCCCCAGGGGCTGGGCAAGAACCTCTACCCGACGCTCTCGGTGTTCGAGAACGTCGACTTCTTCGGTCGGCTGTTCGGCCACGACAAGGCCGAGCGCGAGCGGCGCATCGCCGATCTGCTGCAAAGCACCGGATTGGCGCCGTTCGCCGAGCGTCCTGCGGGCAAGCTGTCCGGCGGCATGAAGCAGAAGCTCGGGCTGTGCTGCGCGCTGATCCACGATCCCGACCTGCTGATCCTCGACGAGCCGACCACCGGCGTCGACCCGCTGTCGCGCAACCAGTTCTGGGAGCTGATCGGCCGTATCCGCGCGGGCCGCGAAGGCATGAGCGTGCTGGTCGCCACCGCTTACATGGAGGAAGCCGAGCGCTTCGACTGGCTGGTGGCGATGGACGACGGAAAGGTCCTGGCCACCGGTACGCCGCAGGAGTTGCGCGAGCGTACCGGGACGCAGAGCCTCGAGTCGGCGTTCATCGCCCTGCTGCCGGAAAGCAAGCGCGCCGGCCACCATCGATTGGTGATCCCGCCGCGACCGCAGAGCGAAGGCGCGCCGCGGATCGCCATCGAGGCCGAGGGCCTGACCTGTCGTTTCGGCGACTTCGTCGCGGTCGATCACGTCAGCTTCCGTATCGAGCGTGGGGAGATCTTCGGCTTCCTCGGCTCCAACGGCTGCGGCAAGTCCACCACCATGAAGATGCTCACCGGCCTGCTGCCGGCGAGCGAAGGCACGTGCGCGCTGTTCGGCCAGCCGGTGGACGCCAGCGACATGGCGACCCGACGCCGGGTCGGCTACATGTCCCAGGCCTTTTCCCTGTATGCCGAGCTGAGCGTGCGGCAGAACCTGGTGTTGCACGCCCGGCTGTTCCACCTGCCGGCGGATGGCATCCCGGCACGGGTCGGCGAAATGCTCCGGCGCTTCGACCTGGAGAAGGTGGCCGACGAGCTGCCCAACGACCTGCCGCTGGGCATTCGCCAGCGTCTGTCGCTGGCGGTGGCGGTGATCCACAAGCCGGAAATCCTGATCCTCGACGAGCCCACTTCGGGGGTCGACCCGGTGGCTCGCGACGGCTTCTGGGAACTGATGGTCGAGCTGTCGCGCCGCGACGGGGTGACCATCTTCATTTCCACCCACTTCATGAACGAGGCCCAGCGCTGCGATCGCATCTCGCTGATGCATGCCGGCAAGGTACTGGCCAGCGATACTCCCGATGAGCTGGTGCGCCAGCGTGGCCTGCCGACCCTGGAAGCGACCTTCATCGCGTACCTGGAAGAAGCCGCCGGTGCCGCCGCGCCAGCGCAACCGGCCGAGGCGCCGGCCGTCGCGGAGCAGCCCGGCGATGGCCAGGGGCGCCAGGCGCAACGCCAACGCTTCAGCCCCCTGCGGCTGTTCAGCTATGCGCGCCGCGAAGCCATGGAACTGCGCCGCGACCCGATCCGCCTGACCCTGGCCCTGCTCGGCACCGCGCTGCTGATGTTCATCATCGGCTACGGCATCAACATGGACGTCGAGGACCTCTCCTGGGCGGTCCTCGACCGTGACCAGACCACCACCAGCCAGGCCTACGCGCTGAACATCGCCGGCTCGCGCTATTTCGTCGAACATGCGCCGATCACCGACCCGGACGACCTCGACCGGCGCCTGCGCAGCGGCGAGCTGAGCCTGGCGGTGGAGATCCCGCCGAACTTCGGGCGCGATCTCAAGCGTGGCTCCGATCCGGCCATCGGCGTGTGGATCGACGGAGCGATGCCGACCCGTGCCAACACCGTGCTCGGCTACGTGCAGGGCCTGCACACCAGCTACCTGGCGGACCTCTCGCGGCAGGCGGGTGGGGCCGAGGCCAGCGCGGCGGCCAGCACCGAGGTGCGCTATCGCTACAACCCCGACGTGGAAAGCCTGAAGGCGATGGTGCCGGCGGTGATCCCGCTGCTGCTGATCATGATCCCGGCCATGCTCACCGCCCTCGGCGTGGTGCGCGAAAAGGAACTGGGTTCGATCACCAACCTCTATGTCACCCCGGTGACGCGCCTGGAGTTCCTGGTCGGCAAGCAGCTGCCCTACGTCGCCATGGGCATGATCAACTTCCTGCTGATGCTGGTCCTGGCCATCGTGGTATTTCGCGTGCCGCTCAAGGGCAGCTTCCTGGCGTTGACCATCGGCGCTTTCCTCTATGTGGTCACCAGCACTGGCCTCGGGCTGTTCCTCTCGACGTTCATGCGCAGCCAGATCGCCGCTGTATTCGGCGTGGCGATCGCCACCATGATCCCGGCGATCCAGTTCTCCGGGCTGATCCACCCGGTGTCCTCGCTGGAGGGTGCGGCGGCCTGGATCGGCAAGCTCTATCCGACCTCGCATTTCCTGGTGGTCAGCCGCGGCGCCTTTTCCAAATCGCTGGGCCTGTCCGATCTCTGGGCCTACTACCTGCCGCTTGCCGCTTCCATCGTGGTGCTGACCCTGCTCAGCGTGGCCTGCCTGAAGAAGCAGGAGGACTGAGCGATGCGCAGCCTGGCCAACATCTTCAACCTGGGCATCAAGGAGTTCCGCAGTCTCGGCCGCGACTACGCGATGCTGGCACTGATCGTCTGGGCCTTCACCCTGGGCGTCTACAGTTCCGCCACCGGTATTCCGGAAACCTTGCATCACGCGCCGATCGCGGTGGTCGACGAGGACCGCTCGCAGCTCTCGTCGCGTATCGTCAATGCCTTCCAGCCCCCATACTTCCGGCCGCCGGAAATGATCGGGCATGCCGAGATGGATCGCGGCATGGACGTCGGCCTGTATACCTTCACCCTCGATATCCCGCCGGACTTCCAGCGCGACGTGCTCGCCGGGCGCAAGCCCTCGATCCAGGTCAACGTCGACGCGACCCAGACCGGGCAGGCCTTCTCCGGCGCGGGCTACATCCAGAACATCGTCGCCACCGAGGTGCGCGAGTTCGTCAGCCGCTACCGCGCGGAGCCGAGCATGCCGGCGCAGATCGAGGTGCGCATGGAGTTCAACCCGAACCTGACCCAGGCCTGGTTCGGCGGGGTGATGGAAGTGATCAACCAGATCACCATGCTGTCGATCATCCTCACCGGCGCCGCGCTGATCCGCGAGCGCGAGCACGGCACCGTCGAGCACCTGCTGGTGATGCCGCTGTCGGCCTTCGAGATCATGATGGCCAAGGTCTGGTCGATGGGGCTGGTGGTGCTGGTGGCGGCGGGGCTCTCGTTGCAGTGGGTGGTGCGTGGCTGGCTGGACGTGCCGATCAGCGGCTCGGTGGGGCTGTTCCTGCTCGGCGCCGGATTGCATCTGTTCGCCACCACCTCCATGGGCATATTCCTCGGCACGGTGGCGCGCTCGATGCCGCAGCTCGGACTGCTGACCATCCTCGTGCTGTTGCCGCTGAACATCCTTTCGGGCGGCAGCACGCCACGGGAAAGCATGCCGGAACTGGTGCAGAACATCATGCTGGCGGCGCCGACCACGCATTTCGTCAGCCTGGCCCAGGCGATCCTGTTCCGCGGCGCCGGTTTCGACATCGTCTGGCCGCAGTTCGCCGGCATCGTGGCGATCGGTTCGGCGTTCTTCTTCGGCGCGCTCTGGCGTTTCCGCCGGACCATCTCGCAGATGGCCTGAGCGATGGCTTCAGCGTTTCGCCAGCGGCAGGATCGCCTGCCATTCCTCGGCGCTGACCGGCATCACCGAGAGACGGCTGCCCTTCTGCACCAGGGCGAGGTTGGCCAGGGCGTCCTGCGCCTTCAGCCGGGCCAGTGGAACGACCTCGGCGAAGGCTTCGACGAAGCTGACGTCGCGGGCGCTCCAGGGATTCTTCTCGGCGCTGGCCTTGGGGTCGTGGTAAGGGCTGGCGGGATCCAGGGCCGTGGGATCGGGATAGGCTTCGCCCTCGATGCGGGCGATACCGGCGATGCCGGGCTGCGGGCAACTGGAGTGGTAGAAGAAGAACAGGTCGCCGGGGTTCATGCTGCGGATGAAGTTGCGCGCCTGGTAGTTGCGCACGCCATCCCAGCGGGCGGTTCCGAGGCGCTGCAGGTCGCGGATCGAGAGTTCGTCCGGCTCGGATTTCATCAGCCAGTAGGCAGGCATGAACTTTGCTCCTCTTTCGTAGATGTACGTAGGAAACGTCTGCGCGTGACCACCGGTCGCCGGTGTAATTGCGTATGACTTCAGCTTATCGGAAAATGCCGTTTTTCAGCGGGGCAGGGTGCTCAGGCGATAAGATAATCGCAAGGACCGGCCTCGAAAATTGCCTGGAAGGGGGAGGCAATCGATGAAGCGCAAGCCAGACTTGCTGTGGGTTTTGGTCATCATCTTCGGACTTGGGGTCGTCACCACCGGTTATACCCAGAGCCTCTGGGAACGACAGGCCAGTACGCCCGCCCAGGTGACGCAACAGCCGTAAGACTCGCCGGGTATCGCATGGAACGCGGTACCCAGGGTTCTCCCTCCTTCCTAGCGTTTCCCTGCCACATACCAGCCCGCATCGGTCACCGTTCCCGCCAGGGGAATGTCCCAGCTGGCCAGCGCCAGTCGATCCACCTTCTGACATTCATGGGCCAGGCCGATCAGCGTCGGTTTGTGACCATTTTTGCGCCTCGCCAGGTAGGCCAGGCTGCGGTCGTAGAAGCCGCCGCCCATGCCCAGGCGCCCGCCCTGTTCGTCGAACCCCACCAGCGGCAGCAGTACCAGGTCCAGCGCCCAGGCCTTGCGCTGGCGGCCGGCGTCGGCCAGCGGTTCGCTGATGCGGAAGCGGTTGCGGGTCCAGCGTTCGCCGCTGCCGACCCGCTGGAATACCATGCGCGTCCGCGGCCAGGGCGCCAGCACCGGCAGGTAGGTGGCCTTGCCGCGCTTCTGCGCCGCACGCAGCAGCGGACGCGGGTCGATCTCGCCGTCGTTGGGCAGGTACAGGGCGATATGGCGGGCACGGCGGAAAAGGGGATGCTGCGCCAGTTGTCGATAGAGGGCGCGGGCGGCGAGGCGTTGCTGCAGGGGGGAGAGCGCGCGGCGCGCCTGGCGGAGCTTGCGGCGCAGGGCCGGGCGGCTGAGGTCTTGCGATTCGATCATGTGGAAAGGTAGCTCCCCGGTCGTGCCGCTGTCGGGTTAGCCCTTGAACCCGAAAGTTCAAGGTGGCGGTTGCAGTAGACCTTAAGGCTTTCCGTCGTGCGGACATGCACACCGGTCCAACTGGCAACCTCCGTTGTTGCAGTTATCGGCTCAGGGACATCACCGACTGGCCAACACACCAGGGAGCGGAGGCCAGTATACCCGAATTGGCCGCGCCCGGGTCAGGCTTCGCCGGCATCGGCCGGATTCGCCAGGGCGCGGTCGACGCGATCGAGCAGTTCGCGCACGCGCTCGCGGGTCGAGCTGCTTTCCTGGTCCAGGCGCTCCTTGCGGTGCAGCAGGTCGTGGGTGATGTTGAGGGCGGCCATCACGGCAACCCGGTCGGCGCCGATGACTTTGCCGCTGGAGCGGATCTCGCGCATCTTGCCGTCCAGGTAACGGGCGGCGCTTTCCAGGTTGGCGCGCTCGTCGTCCGGGCAATTGATGCAGTATTCCTTGTCGAGAATCTGCACGGTGAGGGTATTCGACTGGCTCATGTGTCCTGCTCCAAGGCTTTCAGACGCAAAATCATCGCTTCGACCTTGTGTCTCGCCATTTCGTTCTTTTCGATCAGATGAGCGCGCTCTTCGCGCCAGGACTTTTCGTTCGCCCGCAGCAGCCGGTTCTCCGCCTTGAGCTGTTCCAGCTTCTGGAGCAGCTGGTCGAACTTGGCCGTCAACAATTGCAGATCGGCGTCTTCCATGGGCTCTCGCTTGGGAATTGGGGTGATTGGACAACTATATAGGATCGTCCCCGGTCGGGGCCAATGCCCCGGCCGGGCCGGCGCGCCGGCAACCGGTCGCATGGTCTTGCCGGGGCGGGCGGTGCTAGGATAACCATCTTCATTTCACGTGTAGCGCCCCAATGGCGCCCAGCCGTCAGGGTCCCGAGATGTCCACTCAGAATTCCGCCTACAGCGCCTTTTCCTCCCTTCTCGCCGAGGCGGCCATGCCGGTCTCGCCGGCCGAACTGCACGGCCATCTGCTGGGTCGGGTCTGCGCCGGCGCCGGCTTCGACGAGGCCGCCTGGCAACACGCTGCCGCCGAACTGCTCGGCGGCGCGCCGGGCGAACGACTCAAGGCCGCGTTGTCCGGCCTGCTCGGCATGGTCCGGCAGGACTTTTCCGCCGGCGAGGTCGCCGTCGTCATGCTCCTGCCCGACGACGAAACCCCGCTCGCCCAGCGCACCGAGGCGCTCGGCCAATGGTGCCAGGGTTTCCTCGCCGGCTTCGGCCTCACCGCCCGCGAAGGCAGCCTGACCGGCGAAGCCGAGGAAGTGCTGCAGGACATGGCCGCCATCGCCCAGGTCCAGGGCCAGCTGGAAGACAGCGAGGACGGCGAGACGGACTATATGGAAGTCATGGAATACCTGCGGGTCGCTCCGCTGCTGCTGTTCGCCGAGTGCGGCAAGCCGCTGGAGCCCGCTCCCAAGCCTTCACTGCACTGAGGTTTCTGCATGATCCGTATCCCCAAGTCGGAGTACGCCCGTCGGCGCAAGGCGCTGATGGCGCAGATGGAACCCAACAGCATCGCCATCCTGCCGGCGGCGCCGATGTACATCCGCAATCGCGACGTCGAGCACGTCTACCGCCAGGACAGCGACTTCCAGTACCTCACCGGCTTCCCCGAGCCGGAGGCGGTGATGGCGCTGATTCCCGGCCGTGCCCACGGCGAATACGTGCTGTTCTGCCGCGAGCGGGATCCGGAGCGTGAACTGTGGGACGGCCTGCGCGCCGGCCAGGACGGTGCGATCGGCCAGTACGGCGCCGACGACGCCTTTCCCATCGGCGATATCGACGACATCCTGCCCGGCCTGATCGAAGGCCGCGACCGGGTCTACTACGCCCTTGGCGCCAATCCCGACTTCGACCGCCGGCTGATGGACTGGATCAACGTGATCCGCTCCAAGGCCCGCCAGGGCGCGCAGCCGCCGAACGAGTTCGTTGCCCTCGACCACCTGCTGCACGACCAGCGGCTGTACAAGAGCGCCAACGAAGTGAAGGTCATGCGCTACGCCGCCGAGGTCTCCGCCCGGGCGCACATCCGGGCGATGGAGGTGTGCCGGCCGGGGCTGTTCGAGTACCACCTGGAAGCCGAGCTGGAATACGAGTTCCGCAAGGGCGGGGCGAAAATGCCGGCCTACGGCTCGATCGTCGCCGCCGGACGCAACGCCTGCATCCTGCACTACCGCGAGAACGATGCGGCGATCAAGGACGGCGACCTGATCCTGATCGATGCCGGCTGCGAGATCGACTGCTACGCCAGCGACATCACCCGTACCTTCCCCGCCAATGGCCGCTTCAGCCCCGAGCAGAAGGCGATCTACGAACTGGTGCTGGAAGCCAACATGGCGGCGTTCGACTACATCGCCCCCGGTCGCCACTGGAACGAGGCCCATGAGGCCACCGTACGGGTCATCACCGCCGGGCTGGTGCGCCTGGGCCTGCTAGAGGGCGACGTCGACGAGCTGATCGCCCACGAGGCCTACAAGGCTTTCTACATGCACCGCGCCGGCCACTGGCTGGGGATGGACGTGCACGACGTCGGCGAGTACCGCGTCGGCGGCGAATGGCGGGTGCTCGAACCGGGCATGGCGATGACCGTCGAGCCGGGCATCTACATCGCCCCGGACAATACCTCGGTGGCGAAGAAGTGGCGCGGTATCGGCGTACGCATCGAGGACGACGTGGTGGTCACCCGCAATGGCTGCGAAGTGCTGACCAACGGCGTGCCGAAGACCGTCGCCGAGATCGAGGCGCTGATGGCCGCGGCCAAGAGCGAGGCAGCCTGAGGTGACGATGAGCAAGGTCAACCTGGCGATCATCGGCGGGGGCCTGGTCGGCGCCTCGCTGGCGCTGGCCCTGCAGGCCGGCGCTCGGGAGCGCGGCTGGTCGATCGTGCTGATCGAACCCTTCGCCCCCGGCAATGCCTACCAGCCCAGCTACGACGCCCGCTCTTCGGCGCTGTCCTACGGCAGCCGGCAGATCTACGAGCGACTCGGCCTGTGGCCGGCGATCGCCGAGCGCGCCGAGCCGATCCTGCATATCCATGTTTCCGACCGCGGCCGCTTCGGCGCCACCCGCCTGACCGCCATCGAGGAAGGCGTGCCGGCGCTGGGCTACGTGGTGGAGAACGCCTGGCTCGGCCAGTGCCTGTGGAAGGCGCTCGACCCCGAGGTGGTGCGCTGGCACTGCCCGGCCGAAGTGAAGACCCTGGAAGCCCGGGAGGGCGGTTACCGGCTTACCCTCGACGACGAGACGCAACTCGATTGCGAGCTGGCGATCCTCGCCGATGGCGGTCGTTCCGGGCTGCGCGAACAACTTGGCATCGCCGTGGAGCAGACGCCGTACCGGCAGACTGCGCTGATCGCCAACGTATCGCCCTCCGAGGCGCACCTCGGGCAGGCCTTCGAGCGCTTCACCCCCAGCGGTCCGATGGCCCTGCTGCCGTTGCCGGAGAACCGTTGCGCGCTGATCTGGACCCGCCCAGGCAAGGACGCCGAACGTCTGCGTGGCCTCGATGACGCGGCCTTCCTCGGCGAGCTGCAGGCTGCCTTCGGCTACCGCCTCGGCGCCTTCCGCCAGGTCGGCGCACGGCACTGCTACCCCTTGCACCTGGTCGAGGCCCGCGAGCAGGTGCGTCCGCACCTGGTGGTGCTGGGCAACGCTGCGCACAGTCTGCACCCCATCGCCGGCCAGGGCTTCAACCTGTCGTTGCGCGACACCCTGGCGCTGGTCGACGCCCTGCTCCACGACGACGCGCCGCTGGGCGAGTTCGCCGTGCTGCAGCGCTACCTCGATGGGCAGCGCCTGGACCAGCAGATGACCGTCGGCTTCTCCGACCGGGTGACCCGGCTGTTCTCCAACGACCGCGCGCTGCTCGGCGCCGGGCGCAACCTCGGCCTGCTCGGGCTCGACTTGCTGCCGCCGGCCAAGCGCTGGTTCGCCCGCCAGGCCATGGGCCTCGGCGCGCGGCCGCTGTAGCGCCATGCCGGTCTGGTCGAGGGCGCGCAAGGCCCGCCTGCTGCGCTTCGCCATGAACCTCTACCCGCCCTTCCTGGGGGCGGGCATCCGTGTGCGGCACATCGCCGGCGATTTCCGCGAGGTTCGGGTGCGCATGGGCCTGAACCGGCTCAATCGCAACTATGTAGGCACCCAGTTCGGTGGCAGCCTCTACGCGATGACCGACCCGTTCTTCATGTTGATGCTGATGGAGAACCTGGGCCGCGACTACGTGGTCTGGGACAAGGCGGCCAACATCGAGTTCGTCAGCCCGGGCAAGGGCCCGGTGCATGCGCATTTCAGCATCGACCAGAAGCTGCTCGACGAGGTCCGTGAGCGGACCGCTGGCGGCGAGAAGTACCTGCCCCGGCTGCACGCCGAAGTGCGCGACGACGCTGGCACCCTGGTGGCGCGGGTTCAGAAAACCCTGTACGTGCGGCTCAAGCCGCGCCTGCGGAACGCGGCCTGAAGAGGGCCCACGAGTGGAGAACGAGGATATGCACGCGGATCTGGTCATCGTCGGCGCCGGCATGGTCGGTAGCGCCCTGGCCCTGGCCCTGGAGGGCAGCGGCCTGGAGGTGCTGCTGGTGGACGGCGGCTCGCTCGACGTGGCGCCGTTCAAGCCGGAGGCGCCCTACGAGCCGCGGGTCAGCGCGCTGTCCGAAGCCAGCCGGCGGATTCTCCAGCGCCTGCATGCCTGGGACGGCATCGTCGCGCGCCGCGCCGAGCCCTATCGCGAGATGCAGGTGTGGGATGGCTCCGGCACCGGGCGGATCGGCTTCAGCGCCGCCAGCGTGCACGCCGAGGTACTCGGCCATATCGTCGAGAACCGGGTGGTGCAGGACGCCCTGCTGGAACGCCTGCACGATTCCACCACCGGCCTGCTGGCCAATGCGCGCCTGGAACAGATGCGCCACTCCGGCGACGACTGGCTGCTGACCCTGGCCGACGGTCGCCAGCTGCGTGCGCCGCTGGTGGTCGCCGCCGACGGCGCCAACTCGGCGGTACGCCGCCTGGCCGGCTGCGCCACCCGCGAATGGGATTACCTGCACCACGCCATCGTCACCAGCGTGCGCTGCGAGAACGCGCACCGCGCAACCGCCTGGCAGCGCTTCACCGACGACGGTCCGCTGGCCTTCCTGCCCCTGCCGGACCGCGGCGACGAGCACTGGTGCTCGATCGTCTGGTCGACCACCCCGGAACAGGCAGAACGCCTGATGGCGTTGGACGAGGATGGCTTCCGCGCCGCCCTCGGCGAAGCCTTCGAACAGCGCCTGGGCGCCATCCTGCATGCCGACCGGCGCCTGTGCATCCCGCTGCGCCAGCGGCACGCCAAGCGTTACGTCGAGCCGGGCCTGGCGCTGGTCGGCGACGCTGCGCACACCATCCACCCGCTGGCCGGACAGGGCGTGAACCTGGGCTTCCTCGATGCGGCGGTGCTGTCCGAGGTCCTGTTGCACGCCCTGGAGCGCGGCGAACGGCTTGCCGACGAACGCGTGCTGAGTCGCTTCGAGCGGCGGCGGATGCCGCACAACCTGGGCATGATGACGGCGATGGAAGGCTTCGAGCGCCTGTTCCAGGCCGACCGGTTGCCGCTGCGCTGGCTGCGCAACGCCGGCCTGCGCCTGGTCGACGGCCATCACGAGGCGAAGGCGCTGTTCGTCCGCCAGGCGCTTGGCCTCAGCGGCGACCTGCCGTCGCTGGCACGAGTCTGAGCGGGGCGGCCCCCCTGACGGGAGGGCCGCCAGTCCTCAGAACAGCGCCGCGCAGTCACGCATGACCTGCGCCTTGTTGCGCAGGTAGAGCCCGAACAGGTTGCGCGCGGCTTCTTCGTTCACCTCGATTTCCATCGCCTCGACGAAGGCGTTCACCGCCGCCGTGGCGTGGGCGAAGTGATTGCTCTCGGTGCCGCCGGTGTGCACCGTTACCCAGGCCACGGTGGCGCGGGCGCGTTCGGCGGGTACGCCCATGTCGCGGCTGAACCATTCCTTGTACAGCGGGTGGATGTACTCCACCTCGCCGTGGGTATAGACCTCGTGTACCAGCGTGGTCAGCAGTCCCTGCATCAGGTCGCGCTCACGCAGGCGCTGGCGGTCGGTCCAGTCCTTGAACGCCTGCGCCGAAGGCAGGCAGTTCTCGCGCAGCAGCCAGCGGTCGTCGCCGCAAAGGGTGGTGGCCATGGTGTAGAAAAGATCGGCATGCACGGTGTTGCCGAGGGCGCCGAGGTCTTCGTCGGTGATCCGTTGCAGGCTGCCGCAGGCTCGATAGAGCTGGTCTGCCGCTGCCGAACCCTGTTCCGAACGGGCCAGCAGGGTCAGGCGATTGGCCAGTCCGGAAACGCTGGCCGCCGAGTTGTTGGTCTTCGACCAGCTGGCGAAGAACTTGCGCAGCGGCTCGACCGCCTGGCGCCGGGCGGTGACCCGGGCGAAGGCGTCCTCGATGTCCAGCAACGACGCCGTCTCGTCCCAGAAGGCCCGGAACAGTGCGTGGCGCAGGGTTCCGGCGGGCATGTCGTTGAGGACCGGCTCGATGACGCCGAGCAGCTTGCTGTGGGGGGTGATGACATGGTTCATGGCTAACCTCCTGTCGGTTCTTGTTGTTCTTGCGATGGTTACGGTCTTCCTTGCGACGCGCGCAGGGCCGCGCGTTCGGCCTGTGGTGCGGACCAGCCGTAGCGGGTCAGAAGCAACGGCAGCAACTGGGCCAGGAGGATCAGGCCCAGGCAGCCCGGCCAGCCCCAGCGCTCCCAGAATGGCGCCGGCAGTACCGCGCCGAGGCTGCCGCCGGCGTAGTAGCAGGTCAGGTAGAGGCCGACGGCACCGGCCTTGTCGGTCCCGGCGTTGCTGGCGGTGAAAGCGTTGACCGTGGACTGTGCGAGGAACACGCCGGTGGCGCTGAGAGCCAGGCCGACGAGAATCGTCGGCAGGCCCGGCGCCAGGGTCAGCAGCGAGCCGCACACGCCCAGCAGCGATGCGCCCAGCAGCAACTGGCGGTGCGGGCGGGTGCGGGCCAGGCGGCCGCTGGCGGGAATCACCAGCAGGGCGAGGAGGAACACCGCGTAGATCGAGCCGAGCTGAGCGGTGTCCAGGCTGTACGGCTGACGGCTGAGATGGATGCCGATATAGGTGAACATGGCGACCTGGGAAAAGAGGACACAGAACCCCACCGCGTAGGACGACAGCAGCGGAGCCCGGAACAGTTCACGGGATACTAAGGGGCGTTTCCCGAGTGCGGGCGCGTGCCTGCCAGAATTGGCAGGGAGCAGCGCACGGATGGCGACAGCGATGAGCAGGGTCAGCCCGGCGAGGATCCGGAAGGCGACGCGCCAATCCCACTCCTCGGTCAGCAGGCCGGTGAGGAAGCGTCCGGCGAAGCCGCCGAGGATGGTCCCGGCGACATAGAGGCTGGTCAGCTCGATGACCGCGCCGCCGCTCCAGCGCTCGCCGATGTAGGCCACGCTGCTGGCGAACAGCAGGGGAATCAGCATCCCTTCGGCGAAGCGCCAGAGCAGGAAGGCGGCGAAGCTGCCGGCATGGGCGGCCAGCAGCATGGGCACGCAGAGCAGGCTGGCGGCGAAGGCGATCACCCGGCTGCGCTCGCGGCCGCCGCTGAGCCGGCCGACGAAGGGCGCGGCGAGGGCCACCGCCAGGGTGGTGGCGGTGATGCTCCAGTTCGATTGATGGGCGCTGATGTGGAAGCTCGCCGCCAGTTCGTCGAAGATGCCCTGGGTGGTATAGAGATTGAGGAACGCAGCGCAACCGCAGAGAAACAGCGCGAGGCGGGGGAAACCCTGGGACGAATTCATGGAACGCTCTGCCTGGACGAGAAACCCCCTGTTATAGGGGCGCTCCCGACGGGCTGGCCAATACCGATTCAGGACCGATCGATACCGAGGAACCGCATGCTCGACCTACGCCGCCTGCGCTGCTTCGCAGCCGTTGCCGAAACCCTGCATTTCGGCCGCGCCGCCCAGCGCCTGCACATGGCGCAGCCGCCCTTGACCCGGCAGATATCCGCGCTGGAGGAAGAGCTGGGCTTTCGCCTGTTCGACCGCTCCAGCCGGGCGGTGACCCTCACCGCCGAGGGCAGCCTGTTCCTGCCTTACGCACGCGCCCTGCTGGACCAACTGGAGCGCACCGCCGGCTTCGCCCGCAAGCTGGCGCAGGGGCTGGCCGGCCACCTGACCCTCGGCTACGCCAGCTCCATCGCTCTGTCGGACCTGTTCACCGAGGCGATCCGACTGTTCCGCGAGCGCCATCCGGAGGTGCAACTGGAGCTGCTCGAAGGCGCTTCGGCGGCGCAATGGGCGCAGATCGCCGAAGGCGGCATCGATGTGGGGCTGGGGCGCCTGCCGCCGCCGGAAGGCCAGGTCGGCATCGAGGTGCTGGCCCTGGGCGGCGAGCCGCTGGTGGTGGCCGTGCCCAACGGCGATCCGCTGGCGCGGCAAGAGCGGATCGACCTGTACGATCTGCGTGATCGGCCGCTGATCCTGTTTCCACTGGACTACGGCTCCGGCCTCAACGAACTGATCGAGCGCCTCTACCGGAAGGTCGGGCTGGCGCTGACGAGGGGACCGGCCGGACGCCAGATCACCTCGATCATCGCCCTGGTCGCGGCCGGCCAGGGCGTTGCCCTGGTGCCGCGTTGCAGCACTGCGCTGGCCCGGGCCGGAGTCGTCTATCGCCCGCTGGCCGAGCCCGAGGCGCTGGCCGATTTCCTCGTCTTCACCCGCCGCCATGGCCGCAGCGCCGCGGTGGAGGCGTTCCTCGCCATCCTCGGTGGCTTGGACGCAGGCGAAACACCCCGACACATTTAGTCGCGCGGGTTCGCAAGCGAGATTTCTTATCATTCGTGCCTACGTTCCGCTGACGAGGCTGTTCTTCATGCAGGCAAGCAAAGCTCTACTCGCCGCCCTGGCCCTGGGCATCACCGGCCTGGCCCAGGCCGCCGACGAAGTGGTGGTGTATTCCTCGCGCATCGACGAGCTGATCAAGCCGGTGTTCGATGCCTACACCAGCAA
Source organism: Pseudomonas sp. HMSC076A11 (assembly GCF_001810205.1). Classification (NCBI taxonomy): domain Bacteria; kingdom Pseudomonadati; phylum Pseudomonadota; class Gammaproteobacteria; order Pseudomonadales; family Pseudomonadaceae; genus Pseudomonas; species Pseudomonas sp. HMSC076A11. The sequence goes on from NZ_KV800303.1 coordinate 58,678, forward strand.
GACCGGCGTGAAGGTCAAGTTCATCACCGACAAGGAAGCGCCGCTGATGGCGCGGATCAAGGCCGAAGGCGCTAACACCCCGGCCGACCTGCTGCTCACCGTGGACGCCGGCAACCTCTGGCAGGCCGAGCAGATGGGCCTGCTGCAACCGTTCAAGTCGGCCACCATCGAACGGAACATTCCCTCGCAGTATCGTTCCAGCACCGATAGCTGGACCGGACTGTCGCTGCGCGCGCGGACCATCGTCTACTCCACCGAGCGGGTCAAGCCGGAAGAGCTGAGCACCTACGAAGCCCTGGCCGACAAGCAATGGGAAGGCCGCCTGTGCCTGCGCACGGCGAAGAAGGTCTACAACCAGTCGCTGACCGGGACCCTGATCGAGACCCACGGGGCGCAGAAGACCGAGGAAATCCTCCAGGGCTGGGTGAACAACCTGGCCACCGACGTATTCGCCGACGACAACGCGGTGATCCAGGCGGTGGACGCCGGCCAGTGCGACGTCGGCATCGTCAATACCTACTACTACGGGCGCCTGCACAAGCAGAACCCGAACCTGCGGGTCAAGCTGTTCTGGCCGAACCAGGCCGACCGCGGCGTCCACGTCAACCTGTCGGGCATCGGCCTGACTCGCCACGCGCCGCATCCCGAGGCAGCCAAGGCGCTGGTGGAATGGATGACCGGGCCCGACGCCCAGGCGCTGTTCGCCGGGATCAACCAGGAATTCCCGGCCAACCCGCAGGTCGCGCCGTCAGCCGAAGTCGCCAGCTGGGGCAGCTTCAAGGCCGACAGCATCCCGGTGGAAGTTGCCGGCAAGCGCCAGGCCGAGGCGATTCGCCTGATGGACCGCGCCGGCTGGAACTGACCGCCGGTTATACTCGACGCCCCGGCTCGTCCGAGCGGGGCGTCGTTCGTTCCGCACCGAGGATTTCGTGGCCCATCCCGCTCCCCGCCGCTGGTACCCCATCACCTTCACCGTTGCCGCGCTGGTGCTGCTGCCGCTCAGCGTGCTGCTGCTGAGCTGGCTGGAGATCGACCGGGAAATCTGGAGCCACCTGTGGGATACCCAGTTGCCGCGCCTGCTCGGCAACACCCTGACCCTGGTGCTCGGCGTCGGCATCGGCGTGACTCTGCTCGGGGTCAGCCTGGCCTGGCTCACCAGCCTCTGCGAATTCCCCGGGCGGCGCTGGCTGGACTGGGCGCTGATGTTGCCGTTCGCGATCCCGGCCTACGTCCTGGCGTTCGTCTTCGTCGGCCTGCTGGATTTCGCCGGACCGGTGCAGAGCCTGCTGCGCGAGTGGTTCGGCAGCGGCCTGCGGTTGCCGCGCGTACGTTCCACCGGCGGGGTGATCCTGGTCCTGGTGCTGGTGTTCTATCCCTATGTCTACCTGCTCGCGCGCAGCGCCTTCATCGCCCAGGGCAAGGGCCTGATGGAAGCCGCGCGGGTCCTCGGCCTGTCGCCCTGGCAGGCGTTCCTGCGGGTCGCCCTGCCGATGGCGCGGCCGGCGATCGGCGCCGGCCTGGCGCTGGCGGTGATGGAAACCCTGGCCGACTTCGGCGCGGTATCGGTGTTCAACTTCGACACCTTCACCACCGCCATCTACAAGACCTGGTACGGCTTCTACAGCCTCTCCAGCGCCGCCCAGCTGGCCAGCCTGTTGTTGCTCGGGGTATGCCTGGTGCTGCTCGGCGAGCGCCACACGCGAGGCCGAGCCAAGGCCGCCAGCGAGCGTCCGCGCGGCGCGCCGCTGTACCGCCTGCGCGGCGCCAGGGCGCTGGCGGCGAGCGCCTGGTGCGGGCTGGTGTTCCTCTGCGCCTTCGTGATTCCCGTGGCGCAACTGGTTGTCTGGTTCTGGCGCCAGGGCCGTTTCGACCTCGACGAGCGCTACTGGGACCTGATCGGCCATACCCTGACGCTGGGCGGCATCGCCGCGCTGGCGACGGTCGCCGTGGCCCTGCTGCTGGCCTTCGCCGTGCGCCTGGCGCCGACCCGCGCTATCCGCGGCGCGGTGGGCCTGGGCAACCTCGGTTATGCGCTGCCGGGCTCGGTCCTGGCGGTCTCGATCATGCTGGCCTTCAGCTGGCTGGACAATCACTGGGTGATCCCGCTTTCCAGCGCCCTCGGCGGTGCCGGCAAGCCGCTGCTGCTGGGCAGTCTGTTCGCCCTGCTGCTGGCCTACCTGATCCGTTTCATGGCGGTGGCCTACGGGCCGCTGGAAAGCGGGCTGGCGCGGATCCGCCCGTCGCTGCCGGAAGCCTCGCGCAGCCTCGGCGTGGGCGGCCCGCTGCTGTTCCTGCGGGTCTACCTGCCGCTGTTGCTGCCGGCCTCGCTGAGCGCCGCGCTGCTGGTCTTCGTCGACGTGCTCAAGGAGATGCCGGCGACCCTGCTGATGCGTCCCTTCGGTTGGGACACCCTGGCCGTACGGATCTTCGAGATGACCAGCGAGGGCGAATGGGCGCGCGCCTCGCTGCCGGCCCTGACCCTGGTGCTGGTCGGCCTGCTACCGGTGGTCGGGTTGATTCGTCGTTCTGCCCATCATTCAGATCGCTGAGCCCAGTATCCATGCAGGTCGTAGGGTCTATGCACGGATCGCGGCACGCTTCCATGGTGTCCTGCTCCGGGGCTTGCGGCTACAATGCGCGCGATTTCGTGCCGGCGGTCCCTGCCGACGGCACCCGCTACGCCCGGAAGGAGAATACCCATGGGATTGCGCACCCCGCTTTACGAGCTGCACGTCGCGCTCGGCGCCAAGATGGTCGATTTCGGCGGTTGGGACATGCCGCTGCACTACGGTTCGCAGGTCGAGGAGCACCATCAGGTTCGGCGTGACTGCGGCGTCTTCGACGTGTCCCACATGACCGTGGTCGACGTCGCCGGCGAGCAGGCCACGGCCTATCTGCAGCATCTCCTGGCGAACGACGTGGCGCGTCTCGGCGAAACCGGCAAGGCGCTCTACAGCGCGATGCTCAACGAAGAGGGCGGGGTGGTCGACGACCTGATCGTCTACCTGACCGAGCACGGCTACCGGGTGGTGGTCAATGCTTCCACCCGCGACAAGGACATCGCCTGGATGCAGGCGCAGGCCGCCGGCTTCAAGGTCGACCTGCAGGAACGCGGCGACCTGGCGATGCTCGCCATCCAGGGCCCCAACGCCCGCGTGCACAGCTCCGAACTGGTGTCCCCGGCACGCGCCGCGCTGATACGCGAACTCAAGCCGTTCCAGGGCCGTGCCGAGGGCGACTGGTTCATCGCCCGCACCGGCTACACCGGCGAGGACGGCCTGGAAATCATGCTGCCGGCCGCCGAGGCGCCGGGTTTCCTCAACGAGCTGGTTGGCGCCGGGATCTCCCCGGCGGGCCTGGGTGCGCGCGATACGCTGCGCCTGGAGGCCGGGCTCAATCTCTACGGCCAGGACATGGACGAAAGCGTTTCCCCGCTTGCCGCCAACATGGGCTGGACCGTAGCCTGGGAGCCGGTTGCGCGGGACTTCGTCGGCCGCCGCGCGCTGGAAGCGCAGAAGTCCGCCGGCGACCAGCCGAAGCTGGTCGGCCTGGTTCTGGAGGAGCGCGGCGTGCTGCGCGCCCACCAGGTGGTGCGGGTAGCTGGCATTGGTGAGGGGGAGATCACCAGCGGCAGCTTTTCGCCTACCCTGAACAAGTCCATCGCGCTGGCCCGCGTGCCGGCCGCCACCGGCGACCGCGCCGAGGTGGAAATCCGCGGCAAGTGGTACCCGGTACGGGTGGTCCAGCCCAGTTTCGTGCGTCACGGCAAGCCCCTGATCTAACCTGGCAATGGCGACCGCCGTCGCCCCCGACTTCGAGGAAAACAAGATGAGCAATATTCCCGCCGAACTGCGTTACGCCCAGAGCCACGAATGGGCTCGCCTGGAAGCCGACGGCAGCGTTACCGTGGGCATTTCCGACCATGCCCAGGAAGCCCTTGGCGATGTGGTCTTCATCGAGCTGCCGGAGCTGGGCAAGACCCTCGCCGCCGGGCAGGAAGCGGGCGTGGTCGAGTCGGTGAAGGCCGCCTCCGACATCTATTCGCCGATCGGCGGCGAAGTCATCGCCATCAACGAAGCCCTGGCCGACACCCCGGAAGACGTCAACAACGACCCGTACGCGTCCTGGTTCTTCAAGCTCAAGCCGAGCAATCCGGCCGAGCTGGACAAGCTGCTCGACGCCGCTGGCTACCAGGCCGCCGTCGACGCGGAAGGCTGAGCCGCCGCGTAGTCGCGACAAAACCCGCTATCCTTGGACAAGGCCTCGATCATTCGAGGCTTTGTTCTTTTTGCAGCGGCGAAATGCGTTTTCGCCGTCGTTGCTTTCTCATTCGATATCCGTTCGGCGACGATCGCTGGCAGGGCGATGCCGCCCCCAACGAGACCGAAGCCATGTCGCAGACGCCGTCCCTCGCCCAGCTCCAGCCCGCCGATGCCTTCCTGCGCCGCCACCTCGGCCCCGATCCGGCGGAACAGCAGGCCATGCTGGACTTCCTCGGAGTTTCCACTCGCGCCGAACTGATCGTGCAGACGGTGCCGCCGGCGATCCGCCTCAACCGGCCGCTGGAACTGCCCGCCGCGCTCGACGAACAGGCCGCCCTGGCGCGCCTGCGCGGCTACGCCGGGCTCAACCAGCGCTGGACCAGCCTGATCGGCATGGGCTACTACGGCACAGTGACGCCGCCGGTGATCCTCCGCAACGTGCTGGAGAATCCCGGCTGGTACACCGCCTATACGCCCTACCAGCCGGAAATCGCCCAGGGCCGCCTGGAAGCGCTGCTGAATTTCCAGCAACTGACCATCGACCTCACCGGACTCGACCTGGCCAGCGCCTCGCTGCTCGACGAAGCCACCGCCGCCGCCGAGGCCATGGCCCTGGCCAGGCGGGTGGCAAAGGCCAGGAGCAACCGGTTCTTCGTCGATGCGCATTGCCATCCGCAGACCGTTTCGGTGTTGCGTACCCGCGCCGAGGCGTTCGGTTTCGAGCTGGTCGTCGACGAGCCGGACAATCTTGCCGCCCACGCGGTGTTCGGCGCCTTGCTGCAATACCCGGACAGTCGCGGCGAGATCCGCGACCTGCGCCCGCTTATCGAGGCGTTGCACGGCCAACAGGCGCTGGCTTGCGTCGCCAGCGACCTGCTCGCCCTGTTGTTGCTGACCCCGCCGGGGGAACTCGGTGCCGACGTGGTGCTCGGCAGCGCCCAGCGCTTTGGCGTACCGATGGGCTACGGCGGGCCGCACGCGGCGTTCTTCGCCACCCGCGAAGGGTACAAGCGGGCAATGCCGGGGCGGATCATCGGCGTTTCCCGCGACGCCCGCGGCAACCCGGCGTTGCGCATGGCCCTGCAAACCCGCGAGCAGCACATCCGTCGGGAAAAGGCCAACTCGAACATCTGCACCGCCCAGGTGCTGCTGGCCAACATTGCTTCGCTGTATGCCGTCTACCATGGGCCACAGGAGCTGAAACGCATCGCCCAACGCGTCCAGCGCCTGACCGCGCTGCTGGCGGCGGGCCTGGAAAGCAAGGGACTGCGGCGGCTCAACCGGCACTTCTTCGACACCCTGACCTACGAGGTCGGCGAGCGTCAGGCGGCGATCCTCGAACGGGCGCGGGCGGCACGGGTCAACCTGCGCGTGGTCGACGACCGGCGGCTGGCCCTGAGCCTCGACGAAACCTGTGACGCGGCGACCCTGGCGACCCTGTTCGAGATCTTCCTCGGCGCCGGCCACGGGCTGGATGTCGCGCACCTGGATGGCGGGGCGGTGGCCGACGGCATCCCGGCGGTCCTGCAACGCACTTCGGCCTACCTGCAGCATCCGGTGTTCAACGCCCACCACAGCGAGACCGAGATGCTTCGCTACCTGCGCCAGCTGGAAGGCAAGGACCTGGCGCTGAACCAGGCGATGATCCCGCTCGGCTCCTGCACCATGAAGCTCAACGCCAGCAGCGAAATGATCCCCATCACCTGGCCGGAATTCGCCGAACTGCATCCGTTCGTGCCGCGCGAGCAGGCCGAGGGCTATCGCCGGATGATCGACGAACTGGAAGCCTGGCTGCGGGCGATCACCGGCTTCGACGCCATCTGCATGCAGCCGAACTCGGGAGCACAGGGCGAATATGCCGGGTTGCTGGCGATCCGCCGCTACCACCAGAGCCGCGGCGATAGCCAGCGCGACATCTGCCTGATCCCCGCATCGGCGCATGGCACCAACCCGGCCTCGGCGATCATGGCCAGCATGCGGGTGGTGATCGTCGAGTGCGATCCCCGCGGCAACGTCGACCTCGACGACCTGCGCCTCAAGGCGGCCGAGGCGGGCGACCGGCTGTCCTGCCTGATGATCACCTATCCCTCGACCCACGGCGTCTACGAAGAGGGGATAGGCGAGATCTGCGAAGTGGTCCACCGCCACGGCGGCCAGGTCTACATGGACGGCGCCAACCTCAACGCCCAGGTCGGCCTGGCGCGACCGGCGGACATCGGCGCGGACGTCTCGCACATGAACCTGCACAAGACCTTCTGCATCCCCCATGGTGGTGGCGGGCCGGGCATGGGGCCGATCGGGGTCAAGCGGCACCTGGCGCCGTTCGTCGCCAACCATCCGGTGATCCGCGTCGAAGGGCCGAACCCGCTGAACGACGCGGTCAGCGCGGCGCCCTGGGGCAGCGCCAGCATCCTGCCGATCAGTTGGATGTACATCGCCATGATGGGCCCGCAGCTGGCCGACGCCAGCGAGGTGGCGATCCTCTCCGCCAACTACCTGGCGAACCGCCTGGACGGGGCGTTCCCGGTGCTCTACCGCGGGCGCAACGAGCGCGTCGCCCACGAATGCATCCTCGACCTGCGACCGCTCAAGGCGCAGACCGGGATAACCGAGGAGGACGTGGCCAAGCGCCTGATGGACTACGGCTTCCACGCCCCGACCATGTCCTTCCCGGTGCCGGGCACGCTGATGGTGGAGCCGACCGAGAGCGAGTCGAAGGCGGAGCTGGATCGCTTCGTCGAGGCGATGCTGAGCATCAGGGCCGAGATCGGCAAGGTGGAGAGCGGCGCCTGGCCGGCGGAGGACAACCCGCTGAAACGGGCGCCGCATACCCTGGCCGACGTCACCGGGATCTGGCAGAGACCCTACGAGATCGCCGAGGCGGTGACCCCGAGCGAACATGCGCGGGCGTTCAAGTACTGGCCGGCGGTTAACCGGGTGGACAACGTCTACGGCGACCGCAACCTGTTCTGCGCCTGCGTGCCGCTGGACGACTACCGCGAGTGACCTCGCCTCCGGGCGGAGGCGAGGTCGCCGTGGCCTACTGCTGGACGGCGGACTGCTCGCCGCCGGCGAGGATCGCGCTGGCCAGTTCCATGTCGCTGGCCTGCAGGTCCGGGTTGTCGTTGCGCAGCTTTTGCAGGGCGGCTTCCAGGTACGGCCCGCGGATCGCGCCGTCGCTGGCGATGTAGCTGCCGGCGTCGTCCTGCGCGGCGACGATCAGCTTGTGGTCGTGGCGGAAGGTCAGGTAGGTGGAGGCCGTGGTGGCACCCGAGGAAATGATGTTGCGCCAGAAGGTATCGGCCATGGCCGAGCCCAGCGGCAGGGCGGCGATGACCAGGGTGGCGGCGGCGAGTTTGACGGAACGCATGGGGGAACTCCTGATAGGGGGCTGCGTGTTACATCAGATCGCGTTTGCCGTCCCGGAGTTCCAGCGGGGATGACCGTCCGGTCGCTTTTTCCGCTGCCGTACAGCCCCCGCCGGCCGGGAGCTACAGCGATTCAGGGCGCGGCAGGCTCGACGTGCAGCAGGGCGCCGTCCTGGCCGGTGACCCGGACCAGGGCGCCGCGCGGCAGGTCGGGACCGCTGACCAGCCACGACGCGTCCTCGACGCGCAGCTCGCCGAGCCCGCCGACGATCGCCCGGTGCAAGGGAAAGGTGCGGCCGAACAGGTCGTCGCCGCGTCGCTGCAACCCTGGCGTTTCCTCGACGCTACCGGCCTTGCGGCGACGGCGTCGATGCAAGGCGGCGACCAGCCCGGAGAGCAGGACGAACAGCCCTACCTGCCAAGGCCAGGCCAGTCCCGGCAGGAGCGCGCCGAGCGCACCGACACAAGCGGCGGTGAGGCCGACCCGCAGCAGATAGCCGCCGGCACCGAAGATTTCCAGGAGCAGGAGGATGGTACCGAAGGCCAGCCAGTCCCAGAAGTCCAGGCGTAGCAGCAGGATTTCCATCGGCCGGCCCTCAGCGCCGGCTCGGCGGCCGGCCGAGCCACATCGAGCCAGGGACGCCGCTCGCGGCTCGCCGCAGGTGCGGTGCGCCGCGGCTGGGGAGCGTCGGCGCGGGGACGGCGGGGGGAACGCTCGTCATCGTCTACATCCTTGTCTGTGGGCCTGGCAGGCCCGTCCGGCGTTGTGCCGTGCAACCGTCGGAACTCCGCCGACGGGATGTGCCGCTACTTCTGTTCGCTCTGCGGGGTCACCCGCAGTACTTCCTCCAGCGTACTGATACCTGCGGCGACCTTCTGCGCGCCGGACAGGCGCAGGCTGCGGGTGCCTTCCTTGTACGCCTGGCGGCGCAGGGCGACCAGGTCGGTGTCGGCGGTGATCAGTTCTTTCAGGCTATCGCTGAGCAGCATGATTTCATAGACGCCGGCGCGCCCGCGATAGCCGGTGTCGCGGCACTCCAGGCAACCCACGGCCTGGTGCGCGCCGCTGGGCGGCGGGGCGCTCCAGGGGCGGGTCAGTTCGTGCCAGTCGCTGTCCGCCAGTTGCATCGGCGCCTTGCAGTGCGGGCAGAGCGTGCGCACCAGGCGCTGGGCCATGACCCCTAGCACCGTGGCGCGGATCAGGTAGTAGGGTACGCCCAGTTCGAGCAGGCGGGTGATCGCCGTGGGGGAGTCGTTGGTGTGCAGGGTGGAGAGCACCAGGTGCCCGGTGAGCGCCGCCTGGATCGCCATCTCGGCGGTCTCCAGGTCGCGGATCTCGCCGACCATGATGATGTCCGGGTCCTGCCGCAGCAGGGCGCGTACGCCGCTGGCGAAGGTCAGGTCGATGTTGTGCTGGACCTGCATCTGGTTGAACGAGGGCTCGATCATCTCGATCGGGTCCTCGATGGTGCAGACGTTCACCTCGTCGGTGGCCAGTTGCTTGAGCGTGGTGTAGAGCGTGGTGGTCTTGCCCGAGCCGGTGGGGCCGGTGACCAGGATGATGCCGTTGGGCTGGCTGGTCATGCTCTGCCAGCGGCGCAGGTCGTCGGCGGAGAAGCCGAGCTGGTCGAAGCTCTTGAGCAGCACCTCGGGGTCGAAGATGCGCATCACCATCTTCTCGCCGAAGGCGGTGGGCAGGGTCGACAGGCGCAGCTCCACCTCGGCGCCGTCCGGGGTCTTGGTCTTGACCCGGCCGTCCTGCGGCTTGCGTTTCTCCGCCACGTTCATCCGTCCCAGCGACTTCAGGCGGCTGACCACCGCCATGGTCACCTGCGGCGGGAACTGGTAGACGTTGTGCAGCACGCCGTCGATACGGAAGCGCACGGTGCCCTGCTCGCGGCGCGGCTCGATGTGGATGTCGCTGGCGCGCTGCTGGAAGGCGTACTGGAACAGCCAGTCGACGATGGTGACGATGTGCGCGTCGTTGGCGTCCGGCTCCTGGTCGGCGGCGCCGAGGTTGAGCAACTGCTCGAAGTTGCCGACGCCGCTGATCTTCTGGTCCGGCGAGGTGGCGCCGCTGACCGAGCGGGCCAGGCGGAAGAACTCGACGGTGTAGCGCTGGATGTCCGCCGGGTTCGCCACCACCCGCTTGATCGGTCGCTTGAGCACATGCACCAGGTTGCTTTCCCAGCCCTGTACGAAGGGCTGGGCGCTGGCGATGGTGACTTCCTCCGGACTCAGCGCGACGGCGAGGATGCCATGGCGCTGGGCGAAGGCGTAGGACATCAGCGGAGTCACCGCGGCGACGTCGATCTTCAGCGGGTCGATGCGCAGGTAGGGCTGGCCGGCGTACTCGGCCAGCCACTGGGTGAGGGTCTCCAGGTCGAGCTTGCGTCCGGGGCGCTTGAGATCCTCGACCTGCTGCGCGGCGAGGAACTCCAGCGGATGCTGCTGGTTGCGCACCGCGCTGCGGCGGATCGCCAGGCACTGTTCGGCCTGCTCCTGCCCGACCCGGCCCTGGGCGACCAGCTCGCGGAGCAGGTCGCCGAGGTCCAGCAGGCGGTCCTGGGCGGCGGTGGCGAACACGGACATGCAGACTCCCTTCGGATGATGGCGGTAGCGGCGAAGCTTATTTCATCAGCGCCTTCCAGGGTTTGAGCGTCAGCACAGTATGGGCCTGCGCGGCGCGGGCAGCCAGGCGCTCGGCATCGACAGGTTGCCGCAGCAGCTCCAGCAACTTGGCCAGTTCGCCGTAGAGGCGGTCGGCTTCCGGCAGGTCGAGCACGCCGCGCGCCAGGCGCAACCAGGTAAGCATGCGCTGCAGGCGCGGCGCTTGGTCGGGGAGCAGCTCGGGATGCTGGTGGGCGCGCGCCAGCGGCGTGGCCTGGGCTTCTTCGGCAAGGCTACGCAGCAGCCACTTGCCCAGCGCGGCAGAGCCCTGGCGGTTGCCGCGCTCGTTGCGCGACTCGGTCCAGGCCTTGGCCAGCAGCCAGCGCGAGGCATTCAGGGAGAACAGGCCCCAGCGGGTCTCGTCGAGTTCGCCGCGGAACAGTTGCGGCGCCTGCTGGCGTAGCGTCTCGTCGTCACGGCCGCGCTCGATGCGCGGCGCCCAGTCGGCAAGGAGAGCGTCCAGCGCTTCGCGCAGCTCGCGACTGCTGGCGCGTGGCACCGCCTGGCCGAGGCTGCCGAGCAGGGTGCGCAGGTCCTGCAGGTGTTGCAGCCAGTCCTCCAGCAGGCGCCAGTGGCCGTTGAAGCGATACTGTTCGGCCAGTCGCTGGCTGCTGCCGAGCAGGTACCAGGCGATGGCGGCGAAGGCACCGTCCAGCGGGGTTTCCGCCAGCAGTTTCTGGGCCGGGGGATCGACCTCGTAGCTGTTCGGGTCGAACAGGCGGTAGCCGCGCTCGGCCTTGCTGATGTCGCAGGGCATCAGCGGCAGGTCGGCGGCCAGTTCCGCGGCCAGCTCCAGCAGCGCGGCGGCATCGCCCTGGCGCAGTTCCAGCTCCAGTTCGCAAATTTCCTCCTGGTTGTCGCCGGCGACCACCTTGCCCAGGTCGAGCGCCGCCTCCACGACTACCCTGGCCTTGCCGCGGCCCCAGGCGATCTCGGCGCGCTGGCGGACGAAGTCGGTGCTGAAGATCGGCTTGAGCTGCTTCTTGTCGAGGTCCTTGAGGGCCGCCGGCCAGCACTTGTCGTCGAGTTTCTTCAGGTCGAGCTTGTTCTTTTCCAGGTACCAGTCCCACTCGTTGCGTTCGGACAACCCGGCCACGCTCTGCCCGCGGCTTTTCAGCGTCTGGATGTACTGCTCGCCGTCGCGGCGCATGCGCAGCGCGACCTTGGCCCGGGCCAGCTCGCGGCCGGGGGTGTCGTAGTACTGGTTGTACAGTTCGCGGCGCTCCCAGCCCGATTTGTTGCGCTTCTTCAGCAACGGGTGCTCCTGCAAGGCTTCCAGGGTGGCGCGGCTGACGCGGAGTTTGATTTCGGTTTCTTTCTGCATGGGGCGATGTCCGGCTCGGGACGCCAGGCGTCCGCGGGTGAAGGTGTTCCAGATCAAAGGCGCGCGGGGTGGGTGGCCTATACTTTTCGGCATTTCCATCAGGGAGGCGTTCCATGCCGACCAATCCGTTCATCAGCCTGTTCGGCCGTTCGCCGATCGGGCCGATGCAGCAGCACATCGCCAAGGCCCACGAATGCGCGGCCGGCCTGTTGCCGTTCTTCCGCGCGGTGATCGCCGAGGACTGGGCGCAGGTCGAACAGGTTCAGCAGGACATGGTGCGACTGGAGCAGGAAGCCGATCGGCTGAAGAAGAACGTCCGGATGCACCTGCCCAAGAGCCTGTTCCTTCCGGTGCCGCGCTCCGATCTGTTGGAGCTGCTCAGTGTACAGGACAAAGTCGCCAATCGCGCCAAGGACATCGCCGGGCTGATGCTCGGCCGGCGCATGCGCATCCCGCTGCCGCTGCAGGGCCAGATGCTCGCCTACGTGCAGCGCTCGGTGGACGCCAGCGCCCAGGCGTTGCGGGTGGTCAACGAACTCAACGAACTGCTCGAGACCGGCTTCGGCGGGCGCGAGACCAGCCTGGTGGAGAGCATGGTGGAGGAACTCGAGGCGATCGAGAACGACACCGACCGCATCCAGGTCGAGGTGCGCCGCGAGCTGTTCCGCCTGGAAAGCGAGCTGCCGCCGGTGGACGTGATGTTCCTCTACCAGATCATCGAATGGATCGGCGATGTCGCCGACCGCGCCCAGCGGGTCGGCAACCGCCTGGAGCAATTGCTGGCGCGGTGAGCGCCGGTCTTCTTTCCGACCCTGCCTGCACACGGATACCGCCCATGTCCCTGATCGCCGACCACGGCTTCGCCTTCCTCGTACTCGCCTGCCTGTTCGGTTTCTTCATGGCCTGGGGCGTCGGCGCCAACGACGTCGCCAACGCCATGGGCACTTCGGTGGGCTCGCGCGCTCTGACCATCCGCCAGGCGATCCTGGTGGCCATGGTCTTCGAGTTCTGCGGTGCCTATTTCGCTGGTGGCGAAGTCACCGAAACGATCAGGAGCGGCATCGTCGACCCGCAGTACATGACCCCCGACCTGCTGGTCTTCGGCATGCTCTCGGCCTTGCTGGCCGCCGGGGTCTGGCTGTTGCTGGCGACGATCAAGGGCTGGCCGGTGTCGACCACCCACTCCATCGTCGGCGCGATCATCGGCTTCGCCTCGGTCGGTGTCTCGGTGCACGCGGTGCACTGGGGCGCGATCGGCCCGATCGTCGCCAGTTGGGTGGTGACGCCGGTGCTGTCCGGGCTGCTCGCCTTCGCCCTGTTCAGGAGCGTGCAGTGGCTGGTACTGCATGCCGAGGACCCGTTCCGCAGCGCGCGCCGCTACGTGCCGCTGTACATGTTCCTGGCGGGCTTCATGGTCGCGCTGATGACCGTCGGCAAGGGCCTGAAGCATGTCGGCCTGGAGCTTTCCGGCCTCCAGACGCTGGGCCTGGCGTTGCTCGCCGGTGGCCTGGTGATGGGCCTGGGCATCGTCCTGCTGTTGCGCATCCGACCCACTGGCGGAGCCGATCCGCGTGGCGGCTTCGCCAGCGTCGAGCGGGTCTTCGCGGTGCTGATGATCTTCACCGCCTGCTCCATGGCTTTCGCCCATGGCGCCAACGACGTGGCCAACGCCATCGGCCCGGTGGCGGCGGTCGTCGCGGTGGTCCAGGCCGGCGGCGACCTGGAACTGGTGACCCGCTCACCGGTGCCGTCCTGGGTACTGCTGCTGGGCGCGGTGGGCATCGTCATCGGCCTGGCTACCTATGGCTACCGGGTGATCGCCACCATCGGCCGGGAGATCACCGAGCTGACCCCCAGCCGCGGCTTCGCCGCCGAGCTGGCGACCGCCTCCACGGTGGTTGGCGCCTCGGCCATCGGCCTGCCGGTGTCCACTACCCATACCCTGGTCGGCGCGGTGCTCGGCATCGGCATGGCGCGCGGCATCGGCGCGCTCAACCTGCGGGTGATCGGCTCGATCTTCCTGTCCTGGGTAGTGACCCTGCCGGCCGGCGCGTTGCTGGCGATCCTGTTCTTCCTGGTCCTGCGCGCGCTGTTCGGTGCCTGAGCGCGGTCTTCGTCGGCTGGCGCAGGCGGAACCGGAACGGACGGTTTTATCCACTGCCGCGATAGGCCATGATGGGGCTTGATCCGTGTGGAGAGTCCCATGCCGTTGCCGTCTCTGAAAGACCAGTTCGGCGCGCTGATCGCCGCGTCTTCCGTCAGTTGCACCCAGCCCGAGCTGGACCAGACCAACCGCCCGGTGGTCGGCCTGCTGGCCTCCTGGCTGGGCGATCTAGGCTTCCGCTGCGAGATCCGGGAAGTCTCGCCGGGCAAGTTCAACCTGCTGGCCAGCTACGGCAGCGGTCCCGGCGGGCTGGTGCTGGCCGGCCACACCGATACCGTGCCCTACGACGAAGCGCTGTGGAGCAGCGATCCGCTGCGCCTGGACGAGCGCGACGGCCGCTGGTACGGCCTCGGCAGTTGCGACATGAAGGGCTTCTTCCCGCTGGCCATCGAGGCCTTGCTGCCGCTGCTCGACCAGCCGTTCCGCCAGCCGCTGATGATCCTCGCCACCTGCGACGAGGAAAGCTCGATGGCCGGCGCCCGTGCCCTCGCCGAAAGCGGGCGACCGCTGGGTCGCGCCACGGTGATCGGCGAGCCGACCAACCTGCGGCCGATCCGCCTGCACAAGGGGGTGATGATGGAGCGCATCGAGATTCTCGGGCAGAGCGGCCATTCGTCCGATCCGAACCTCGGGCGCAGCGCCCTGGAGGCGATGCACGCGACCATCGGCGAGCTGATGGCGCTGCGCGGGGAATGGCAGCAGGCCTGGAACAACCCGCAGTTCAGCGTGCCCCAGCCGACCCTGAACTTCGGTTGCATCCACGGCGGCGACAATCCCAACCGCATCTGCGGCCAGTGTTCGCTGGAATTCGACCTGCGCCCGCTACCCGGCATGCAGCCCGAGCAGTTGCGCGAGGCGATCCGCCAGCGCCTGCGGCCGCTGGCCGAACGGCACCAGGTGAGCATCGACTACCAGCCGCTGTTCCCTGCCGTGCCGCCGTTCGAACAGGCGCAGGACAGCGAACTGGTACGCGTCGCCGAACGCCTGACCGGGCATCGCGCCGAGGCCGTGGCGTTCGGTACCGAGGCGCCGTACTTCCAGCGCCTGGGCAGCGAGACCCTGGTCCTCGGTGCCGGCGACATCGCCTGTGCCCACCAGCCCGACGAGCACCTCGAACTGGCGCGTATCGAACCGATGGTCGGCGTGCTGCGCCGGCTGATCCAGCATTACTGCCTGACGCCCGCCGCCGACTGAAGCGCGGCGTGGCCGGCGACCAGCTCGAAGCCGCCGTTGATGACGAACTGCACGCCCATCGCCACCAGCAGGAAGCCGACCACTCGCGAGATGGCGTCGATCCCGGATTCGCCGAGGAACTTCATGATGCGCCCGGAGCTTTGCAGGGCGATCCAGAAGATCAGCGCGGTGAGCAGGGTGACGGTGATCGCCGCGAGGTGGATGAACAGCGGAATGCTTCCGTAGGTGGATTGCAGCGTCGACGCCGAGCTGACCACCAGGGCGATGGTCCCCGGCCCCGCGGTACCCGGCAGGGCCAGCGGAACGAAGGACAGGTCGCGGAAGTGCGGGGTGATCTTTTCCTCGTCCGACAGCAGGTCGTGCTGGACTTCGGTCTCGTCCGGCGTGGTGGCGGGGAACAGCATGGTGAAGCCGATATAGGCGACGATCAGCCCGCCGGCGATGCGCAGGCCGGGAATGGAGATGCCGAACACCTGCATCACCAGGCTGCCGCCGTAGAAGCTGACCAGCATGATCAGCGCCACGTAGAGGCTGGCCTTGAATATCTGCCGGTTGCGCTCCGCCGGCGGCAGGCTGCCGCCGAGGCCGAGCAGCAGTGAAACGCTGGTCAGCGGGTTGGCTACCGGGAGCACGGCGAGCAGGCCGACCAGGACGTGATGGAAGTATTCGCTCATGGATTTTCCTCGTTCGCGTGGTTGCGCGCCGGACGGCACGGCGAACGAGGCAGCCTAGCGAAAAAGCGCTGCGCGAGTTAACCGGGGTTTTCGGATAGTTTTTTTCAGAAATAGTGGTAAAACGGTTCGGTCCGGCCCCACGCCCCGTACCATGGTCGAATCCCGCCGCTGCGGGGCCGCCGAGGGTTTAAACTCGCGCGTGATCCATCCGTCTCGTTAACCAGAAAGTGAGGAGAAGCCTGTCGATGTTGCTGCGACGACGATAACGGCGCCCTTCGGGCCGTCCCGGCCGCTCACGCTTTGCTCTCGCTCACGAAACGACAGGCTTTCCCCACCATGCCCGACTACGTCAACTGGTTACGTCACGCTTCGCCCTACATCAACTCGCACCGGGACCGCACCTTCGTGGTCATGCTCCCCGGCGAAGGGGTGGAGCATCCCAATTTCGGCAATATCGTCCACGACCTGGTCCTTCTCCACAGCCTCGGCGCGCGCCTGGTGCTGGTGCACGGTTCGCGCCCGCAGATCGAGGCGCGCCTGGCCGCGCGCGGCCTGGCTCCGCGCTATCACCGCGACCTGCGAGTGACCGATGCACCGACCCTGGAATGCGTCATCGACGCCGTGGGTAGCCTGCGCATCGCCATCGAGGCGCGGCTGTCGATGGACATGGCCGCCTCGCCGATGCAGGGCGCGCGCCTGCGGGTCGCTGGCGGCAACCTGGTCACCGCGCGGCCGATCGGCGTGGTCGAGGGTGTCGACTACCACCATACCGGCGAGGTCCGTCGCATCGACCGCAAGGGCATTGGCCGCCTTCTCGACGAGCGCAGCATCGTCCTGCTCTCGCCGCTGGGCTACTCGCCGACCGGGGAAATCTTCAACCTGGCCTGCGAAGACGTGGCCATGCGCGCCGCCATCGACCTGGAAGCGGAAAAGCTGATTCTCTACGGCGCCGAACAGGGCTTGCTGGACGCATCCGGCAAGCTGGTCCGCGAACTGCGCCCGCAGCAGGTGCCCGCGCACCTGCAACGGCTGGGCAACAGCTACCAGGCCGAGCTGCTGGACGCCGCGGCGCAGGCCTGCCGGGCCGGGGTCAAGCGCAGCCATATCGTCAGCTACACCGAGGACGGCGCGCTGCTCAGCGAGCTGTTCACCCGCACCGGCAACGGCACCCTGGTCGCCCAGGAGCAGTTCGAACAGTTGCGCGAGGCGGGCATTGAGGACGTTGGCGGGCTGATCGAGCTGATCCGCCCGCTGGAAGAGCAGGGCATCCTGGTACGCCGTTCCCGCGAGGTGCTGGAACGCGAGATTGAACAGTTCAGCATCGTCGAGCGCGAAGGGCTGATCATCGCCTGCGCCGCGCTCTACCCGATCGCCGATTCCGAGGCGGGCGAGCTGGCCTGTCTGGCGGTCAACCCGGAGTACCGCCACGGCGGGCGTGGCGACGAACTGCTGGAGCGGATCGAGGAGCGCGCGCGCGGACTCGGCCTGAAGACCCTGTTCGTGCTCACCACGCGGACCGCGCACTGGTTCCGCGAGCGCGGCTTCCAGCCCAGCAGCGTAGAGCGGCTACCGGCGGCGCGGGCCTCGCTGTACAACTTCCAGCGCAATTCGCAGGTATTCGAGAAGAGCCTGTGATCCGCCGGCGCGTCCCTGGGCGCAGGGGCGCGCCGGCTTCGCTCAGTTGCTGATCAGGCCGAGGATGCTCGCCTGGTAGGCGGCGACGAAGGTATCGAAGTCGCCATCCTGGTCGCGTTCCAGCTCCGTCTGTTCGGCCAGGGAGTCGCTGGCCATCTTCTCGAAGCGCGCCTGCTCTTCGGCGGCCAGCGGATGCTGGCGGAAATACTCCGCGTGTTCGCGGCTCTGGCGCAGGGAGAACGCTTCGAAGCTCTCGCCGCGCTCGCGCATGACCTTCAGCACCTGCGCCGAAGGCGTCAGTTCCGCATCGGCCACCTTCGCCCGCTGCGCTGCCAGCGCCGCCGCGTGGGCTTCGCCGCCGCGCGCGCGGTCGAGCAGCGCCGCGGTGTCGGCGATTCGTTCGAGCAGCTCGTTGGCCCAGACCTGCAATTCCACCGGCTGGCCGCGACGTTGCAATTGCAGGCCCGGCCGCCTGCCTTCCTTGACCACGGCGAGGAAGTTGTCGGTGGCGTCGCTGCACTCGCCGTTCAGCAGCGGGCTGTCGCTGAACGCGCAGAACAGCAGGAAGGCGTCGAGGAAGCGCGCCTCGTCCAGGTCGATGCCCAGCGGCAGGAACGGGTTGATGTCCAGGCAGCGCACTTCCACGTACTGCACGCCGCGAGCGGCCAGGGCCTGCACCGGACGCTCGCCGGTGTAGGTGACGCGCTTTGGCCGGATGCTCGAGTAGTACTCGTTCTCGATCTGCAGGATGTTGGTGTTCAGCTGCACCCACTCGCCATCCTGCTTGGTGCCGACCTTCTCGTAGGGCGGGTAGGGCGTGCTGACCGCCTGGCGCAGGCTGTCGATGTAGCTCTGCAGGTCGTTGTAGCAGGGCGTCAGGCCGGCCTGGGCGTTGTTCTGGTAGCCCAGGTCGCTCATCCGCAGGCTGGTGGCGTAGGGCAGGTAGAGCGTGTGTTCGTCGAGGCGCTCCAACTGGCTCGGGCGGCCACGCAGGAAGCCGGCGTCGAGGGCCGGCGAGGCGCCGAACAGGTACATCAGCAGCCAGCTGTAGCGGCGGAAATTGCGAATCAGGGCGATGTAGGCGGCGGACTGGTAGTCGCGTTCCGACAGCTCGCTGCCTTCGGCCTGGCGCAGCAGCGGCCAGAGCCTCTCCGGCAGGGAGAAGTTGTAGTGGATGCCGGCGATGCACTGCATGGTCTTGCCGTAGCGCAGCGCCAGGCCCTTGCGGTAGACGTACTTCAGGCGGCCGATCATCGAGCTGCCATAGCGGGCGATCGGGATGCTCTCTTCGTCCGGCAGCTCGCAGGGCATCGATGGGCTCCACAGGTATTCGCCGTCCAGTTTCGAACTGGCGAAGCGGTGGATGCGCTCGAGATCGGCTAGGGTGTCGGCGACGTCGGTTTCCGTGGGCGTGATGAACTCCAGCAAGGCCTCGGAGTAGTCGGTAGTGATCTGCGGATGGGTCAGGGTCGAACCCAGGGCCCGGGGGTGGGGGGTGAGCGCCAGCTTGCCGTCGCTATCGACTCGCAGGCATTCGCGCTCGATGCCATGCAGGCACTCGGTCAGCAGGGGCAGGTTGGCTGCGGCGCCGAGCAGAGCCAGGCGGCGGGAGAGAAGATCGCTCAAGTCGGGATTCCTTGTGATCGCGTCCCAGATCGGTCGCCCCAATATGAGGGTGGACCGAGCGGTCTACAAGAGGGAGGACGTAAATGCGTTTTCGCTTCGTCCGGGGGCCGGTCGCCGCGCCTTCGGCGGGAGCCGTCGAGGCGGGCGCCCGGCACGGATCGGGATCGCCGTTGCGCGCCATTCTGCCGCATGGCGGCCGCGCCGGTTTACAGCTGGGCGAAGGTGCCTTGTCCTTTCGCGACCAGCTTGTCGCCTTGCCGCACCTCGGCTTCCACCACCAGGCTGCGGCGCCCGGCATGGAGTACGCGGGCGACGCAGCGCACCTCGCCGTCGGCGACGGCGCGGATGTAGTTGATCTTGCATTCCAGGGTGACGCTCTGGCGGTCGAAACCATGGGAACTGGAGCAGGCCAGCCCCATGGTCACGTCCATCAGCGAGAACAGCGCGCCGCCGTGCATGACCCCGCCGCGGTTGCGCAGGTGCGCGGCCATCGGCAGGCGTACCTCGGCGACGCCGTCGCCGAGGCTGACCGGGTCCAGGCCGACCAGTTCGCTGTAGGCGCTGATCATCTGCTCGCGGGCGGGCATCTCGCTCATGGACGGCTCCGTCACTTCTTCTTCAGTTGCTTGGCGTTGGCGAACAGCGCGGCCATGGCGTTGTTCGCCGGCGGCGCGCTCTGTCCGCGCGGGGCGCCACGCTCCTGGCGCGGCTGGCCGCTGCCGGTGGGACGCCCGCCGCGCTGGCCTTCGACCTTCTCGCCGGGGGTGTCGCTCATGCGCATGGACAGGCCGACACGGTTGCGCGGGATGTCCACTTCCATGACCTTGACCTTGACGATGTCGCCGGCCTTGACCACTTCGTACGGATCCTTGACGAACTTCTCGGACAGCGCCGAGATGTGCACCAGGCCGTCCTGGTGGACGCCGATGTCGACGAACGCGCCGAAGTTGGTGACGTTGGTCACCACGCCCTCCAGGACCATGCCCGGCTTGAGGTCCTTGAGGCTCTCGACGCCTTCCTGGAATTCTGCGGTCTTGAACTCCGGACGCGGGTCGCGGCCGGGCTTGTCGAGTTCCTTGAGGATGTCGGTGACGGTCGGCAGGCCGAAGGTCTCGTCGGTGAACTTCTTCGGGTCGAGGCGCTTGAGGAACGCCGAGTCGCCGATCAGCGAGCGGATGTCGCGCTCGGTGTCGGCGGCGATGCGCTGCACCAGCGGATAGGTCTCCGGGTGCACCGCCGAGGCGTCCAGCGGGTTGTCGCCGTTCATCACGCGGAGGAAGCCGGCGGCTTGCTCGAAGGTCTTTTCGCCCAGGCGGCTGACTTTCTTCAGCTCGTCGCGGGTGCGGAACGCTCCGTTGGCGTCGCGGTGCGCGACGATGTTCTGCGCCAGCGTCGAGTTGAGGCCGGAGATGCGTGCCAGCAGGGCGGCGGAGGCGGTGTTGACGTCGACGCCGACGGCGTTCACGCAATCCTCGACCACCGCGTCCAGGCTACGCGCCAGCTTCAGCTGGGACACGTCGTGCTGGTACTGGCCGACGCCGATCGACTTGGGCTCGATCTTCACCAGCTCCGCCAGCGGGTCCTGCAGGCGACGGGCGATGGATACGGCGCCGCGCAGGGACACGTCCAGCTCGGGGAACTCCTTCGCCGCCAGTTCGGAGGCGGAATACACCGATGCGCCGGCTTCGCTGACCATGATCTTGGTCAGCTTCATGCCCGGATACTTCTTGATCAGTTCGCCGGCCAGCTTGTCGGTCTCGCGGCTGGCGGTGCCGTTGCCGATGGCGATCAGCTCGACCTGGTGCTTGGCGCACAGCGCGGCGAGCACGGCGAGGGTCTGGTCCCACTGGTTCTTCGGCGCATGTGGGTAGACGGTGGCGGTGTCCAGCAGCTTGCCGGTGGCGTCGACCACCGCGACCTTGACCCCGGTGCGCAGGCCCGGGTCGAGGCCGAGGGTGGCGCGCGGGCCGGCCGGGGCGGCCAGCAGCAGGTCGTGCAGGTTGCGCGCGAACACGCTGATCGCCTCGTCCTCGGCGCC
Source organism: Pseudomonas sp. HMSC076A11 (assembly GCF_001810205.1). Lineage (NCBI taxonomy): Bacteria > Pseudomonadati > Pseudomonadota > Gammaproteobacteria > Pseudomonadales > Pseudomonadaceae > Pseudomonas > Pseudomonas sp. HMSC076A11. Next base: position 79,633 of record NZ_KV800303.1, read on the forward strand.
GTCGCGGAGCTCGCCGAACAGGTCGGTTTCCAGGTGGGTATAGAGCTTGACCTTCCAGGTCCACCGCACCACCTCGGCCAGCCACTTGTCGGCGGCGCGGCCCTGGTTGGACAGGCCGAAGCGCTCGGCGATCATGACCTCGCATGGGTGCAGGGTGCCCGGCGCTTCCTCGCCGACCTTCAGCGAGGCGCTGAGGACGCCTTCGTTGCGTCCGCGGAAGATCGCCAGGGCGCGGTGCGACGGGGCGCTTTTCAGCGGCTCATCGTGTTCGAAGTAGTCGCTGAACTTGGCGCCTTCCTGTTCCTTGCCGGGGACCACGCGGGCGGTCAGGGTCGCTTCGTTCTTCATGAACACGCGCAGCTTGTCGAGCAGCGTGGCGTCTTCGGCGAAGCGCTCCATGAGGATGTACTTGGCGCCTTCCAGCACCGCCTTGACGTCGGCGAAGCCTTTCTCGGCGTCGACGAAACGCGCGGCCTCGCTTTCCGGGACCAGGGTCGGGTTGTCGAACAGTGCGTCGGCCAGCGCGCCGAGGCCGGCTTCCAGGGCGATCTGGCCCTTGGTGCGGCGCTTCTGCTTATAAGGCAGGTAGAGGTCTTCGAGACGGGTCTTGGTGTCGGCGAGCTTGATGTCGCGGGCCAGTTCGGGGGTCAGCTTGCCCTGTTCCTCGATGCTGGCGAGGATCGCGCCGCGGCGTTCTTCCAGTTCGCGCAGGTAGCGCAGGCGCTCTTCCAGCATGCGCAACTGGGTATCGTCGAGGCTGCCGGTGACCTCTTTGCGGTAACGGGCGATGAAGGGAACGGTGGAGCCTTCGTCGAGCAGGGCGACGGCAGCGGCGACTTGCTGCGGTTGAACGCGGCCGGAGGGCAGTGCGGAGAGCTCTTCGGCGATACGGGTGTTGATGCTGTCCATTGATCCACCTGGTAAAACGAACGAAAACGGGCCGTGTAGACAACGCCCCGCCGCAAAAGCGCCGCATTATACCTGCCAAGTTTCGCCTTGGAGGGCGGCTGGTCGGGGAAAAATCTGCTAACAATGGACAGTCCGGCCCAGCCGCTACCTGGGCGATAATGCCCGCCTGACTCATTCTGGGAGTTTCTATGTCGAACCCTGCCGCCCTGGCCGAAGGTGAAAAGATCCTCGTCGTCGACGACGACGCCCGCCTGCGCCGCCTGCTCGAACGTTTCCTCGACGAGCAGGGCTACCGCGTCCGCGCGGTGGAGAACACCGAGCAGATGGATCGCCTTCTATCCCGCGAACTGTTCCAGCTGGTTGTGCTCGACCTGATGCTTCCCGGCGAGGACGGCCTCACTGCCTGCCGCCGCCTGCGCGAACAGAACAACCAGGTGCCGATCATCATGCTCACCGCCAAGGGCGACGAGGGCAGCCGCATCCAGGGCCTGGAACTGGGCGCCGACGACTACCTGGCCAAGCCGTTCAACCCGCGCGAACTGCTGGCGCGGATCAAGGCCGTGCTGCGCCGCCAGGCGCCGCTGGTGCCCGGCGCGCCTGCCGGTGCCGACGAGGTGGTGACCTTCGGCGACTACCAGCTGTTCCTCGCCACCCGCGAACTGAAGAAGGGCGACGAGGTACACATGCTGACCACCGGCGAGTTCGCCGTGCTCAAGGCCCTGGTGCAGCACGCCCGCGAACCGCTGACCCGGGACAAGCTGATGAACCTCGCCCGTGGCCGCGAGTGGGATGCCCTGGAGCGTTCCATCGACGTGCAGATCTCGCGCCTGCGCCGGCTGATCGAGCCGGATCCGTCCAAGCCGCGCTATATCCAGACGGTCTGGGGCGTCGGCTACGTGTTCGTGCCGGACGGCAACGCGCGCAAGGCCTGAGTCTCCGCGTGGCCGGTGCAGCGATGCACCGGCCGCGTCGTCTTACCCGCAACAGGCGTCGGCCCCGTCCGCCGGCGCGCAACCGGTCCGATCGATGAAAACGCCGCTCTGGTTCCCGCAAAGCTTCTTCGCCCGCACCCTCTGGCTGGTGCTGATCGTCGTGCTGTTCTCCAAGGCGCTGACCCTGGTCTACCTGCTGATGAACGAGGACGTGATCGTCGACCGCCAGTACAGCCACGGCGCGGCGCTGACCATCCGCGCGTTCTGGGCTGCCGACGAGGAGTCGCGCGCGGCCATCGCCAAGGCTTCCGGCCTGCGCTGGGTGCCGAGCAGCGCCGACCAGCCCGGCGAGCAGCACTGGCCGTACACGGAAATCTTCCAGCGGCAGATGCAGATGGAGCTGGGGCCGGACACCGAGACCCGCCTGCGTATCCACCAGCCGTCGCAGCTCTGGGTGCGCGCACCGAGCCTCGGCGAAGGCTGGCTGGCGGTGCCGCTGTATCCGCATCCCTTGCGTGGCCAACGGATCTGGAGCGTGCTCGGCTGGTTCCTCGGCATCGGCCTGCTCTCCACCGCCGCCGCCTGGATCTTCGTCCGCCAGCTCAGCCAGCCGCTCAAGCGCCTGGTGGTCGCCGCCCGCCAGTTCGGCCAGGGGCGCAGCGTGCACCTGCCGCTGGGACCGGAGACGCCGAGTGAAATGGCCGAGGTGTATCGCGCCTTCAACCAGATGGCCGAGGACATCGAGCAGGGCGGGCGCGAACGCGAATTGATGTTGGCCGGTGTCTCCCACGACCTGCGCACCCCGCTGACACGCCTGCGCCTGTCGCTGGAGTTGCTGCCGGAGAGCGAACGGGAGATGGTCGAGGACATGGTCCGCGACATCGAGGACATGGATGCGATCCTCGACCAGTTCCTCGCCTTCATCCGCGACGGCCGCGACGAGCCGGTGGAGGAGGGCGACCTGACCGACCTGGTGCGCGAGGTGGTGGCACCGTTCAACCAGACTCGCGAGCAGGTGCGCATGGCCTTGCAGCCGGTACCGGCGATGCCGTTGCGGCGGGTGTCGATGAAGCGTCTGCTGGGCAACCTGATCGACAATGCCCTGAACCACGGTGGCGGCTCGGTGGAGGTGGCCAGCTACGTGGCCGGCGAAAGCGCGGCGCCCTACGTGGTGCTGAGTGTGCTCGATCGCGGCCAGGGCATCGATCCCGCGGAAGTGGACAGCATCTTCAATCCCTTCATCCGCGGCGACAAGGCGCGTGGCGGCAAGGGCACCGGCCTCGGCCTGGCGATCGTCAAGCGCATCGCCGCCCAGCACGGCGGCAGCGTCGAACTGCGCAACCGCGATGGCGGCGGCCTGGAGGCGCGGGTCTGCCTGCCGCTGGGGTTGCTGCTGCCGCGCGGCGCGGCCTGATACCCGGCGGGTTTGCGCCGTTCCAGCGGCACTTCCCGCCCCCTCTCGCGCTTACGGAGAGGGGCGCGCCCCGTCCCTACCAGCGCAACCGGTTTCCCTCGAGCACCGCGGTCTTCCCGTAAGGCCAGGCCCGGTTCTGCGCACCATGCCCGCTGGGCAGGTGGTGGTAGAGCGGCACCTCGATGGCGGCGGCGTATTCGCCGAAGATCCGCTCCAGGCTGTGGGCGACTTCCTTGCGCGGGCAATCGGTGAACGAGCCCAGGCAGATCGCGCCGAGCTGGCGCGCGTCGATGCTTTCGAGCAATTGCCAGAGGCTGCGCTCCAGGCGGTAGTAGGGTTCGCCGACGTCCTCCAGGACCAGGATCGACCCCGCCGGGGCGTGCAGGCCGCCGAGGGTGCCGGCCATGCAGGCCAGGGCGGTGAGGTTGCCGCCGATCAGCGCGCCTTCGACGCGTTGCTTGTGTCCGCCGAGGTGCTGCACCGGGAGTTCATGGTCGATTCCGGCCAGCAAGCGGCTGACCGAGGCCAGAGAGGCTAGCCGCTCCTGCTGCTCGCGGGGGGCGCTCAGCGGCGACAGACCGAGTCCGGTGGCCACCGGGCCGTGGATCGCAGGCAGGCCGTGGCGGTGGAAAGCGCTGAGCAACACCGAGATGTCGGAGAAACCGATCAGTGGCCGCGGCGAGGCCGCCTGCAGGCGCCCCCAGTCCAGGCCCGGCAGCAACTGGCCGCAGCCGTAGCCGCCGCGCAGGCACCAGACCGCGGTGATGTCCGGCATGTCGAAGGCGTTGTGCAGGTCTTCCAGGCGCTGCTCGACGGTCCCGGCGAGGTAGCGGTAGCGGGCTTCGACGTGGCGGCCGAGATGGTAGTCCACGCCGTGCACTTCCAGTTGCCGCAGGGTCGCCTCCAGCACGTCGGTGGCGATGGCCGAGGCTGGCGCGATCAGCGCCACCCGGCCGTCGATGGGCTGCCAGGTCTGGTCGGAGGAGGGACGAGGGGTCATGCGGCGATTCCATGAAGCGTCAGGAAAGGATTCGAGTGCCGGAAGAGCCCGGGGTTCGGCGGGGTTTCCGGCATCGGTTGCGGCGGTGCTTCATTCAAGCGTGGCATGGACCTTCTGTCGAGGCCGGGATCGCCAGCGTAATGCGGTGCGTCCGATGCGCTGGGACAACGCATGCGTTGTCTGGTCCGGCTCACCCCTTTCCCTTCGTCCTGGCCAGGTGGGGGCCGCCGTTCTTTTCCAGGTACTGGATGATGATCCCGGCGATGTCCTTGCCGGTGGTGGATTCGATACCTTCCAGGCCCGGCGAGGAGTTCACCTCCATTACCAGCGGACCATGGTTGGAGCGCAGGATATCCACCCCGGCGACGTTCAGGCCCATCACGCGGGCGGCGCGGATGGCGGTCATGCGTTCTTCCGGGGTGATCTTGATCAGGCTGGCGCTGCCGCCGCGGTGCAGGTTGGAGCGGAACTCGCCGGGCGCTGCCTGGCGCTTCATCGAGGCGATCACCTTGTCGCCGACCACGAAGCAGCGGATGTCGGCGCCGCCGGCTTCCTTTATGTACTCCTGGACCATGATGTTGTGCTTGAGCCCCATGAAAGCCTCGAGCACCGATTCGGCGGCCTTCTCGGTTTCGCAGAGGACCACGCCGATGCCCTGGGTGCCCTCCAGCAGCTTGATCACCAGCGGTGCGCCACCGACCATCTCGATCAGGTCCGGGACATCGTCCGGGGAGTGGGCGAAGCCGGTCACCGGCAGGCCGATGCCCTTGCGCGAGAGCAGTTGCAGCGAGCGCAGCTTGTCCCGCGAGCGAGCGATGGCGACCGACTCGTTGAGCGGGAACACGCCCATCATCTCGAACTGGCGCAATACCGCGCAGCCGTAGAAGGTCACCGAGGCGCCGATGCGCGGGATCACCGCGTCGAAGCCCTCCAGCGGTTGTCCCCGGTAGTGGATCTGCGGCTTGTGGCTGGCGATGTTCATGTAGGCGCGCAGCGTATCGATGACCACCATTTCATGGCCGCGCTCCCGCCCGGCCTCCACCAGGCGACGGGTCGAGTAGAGCCGGGGATTGCGCGACAGCACGGCGATTTTCATTCAGCACCTGTGGATGGGTTGGACCGGCTGGCGGGCAGCGGCGGCGAGGCTGTGGGTTGTCGTCGCGGCAGGCATTGGACCGGCCGTTTCGGGAATGGATGGAGGTTGGACAGGTGCTGCCGGCGAATGGCTCAAACCGGACTCCCGTCGAGCAGGTTGATGCCCGTCGCCGCGGGCAGGGCGGCCGGCGACTCGGGACGATCCTGGACGTAGGCCAGGGCCGGGTTGACCACCAGTTGCCCGGCGATCAGCGCCTTGGAGCCGAGCAGCACGCGATAGCGCATGGACTTGCGGCAGGCCAGGGTGAACTCCACCGGCCACATGCGATCGCCCAGCGCCAGGGTGGTGCGGATCACGTAGCGGGTCTGGGCCTGGCCGTTGGAGCTGCGAATGCTCTTGCGCGCGACCATCGGCGCTTCGCAACGGTGCCGGCGCTGCACCAGCGTGCCGAGGTGGGCGGTGAAGCGCACCCACTTCTCGCCGTCGCGCTCGAAGGGAACGATGTCCGATGCATGCAGGCTGGAGGTGCTGGCGCCGGTGTCGATCTTCGCGCGCAGCCCGACCATGCCCAGTTCGGGAAAGGCGATCCACTCGCGCAGACCGATGACGGAAAGCTGGTCGAATGTCTTCACGGGTAGGCATTCCAGGCGTTTTGCCGGCATTCTAGCAGGGCTATGGGCGGCCGCCAGGCGGCTGCCCGAGGATGCCGAAGACGAACCTAGCGGCTGTCGATGACAGTCGCGAGACAGCGGCGGAACGAATACGGGAAATGCCAGTGAGCGAGAAAGACGACGACAAGGTGCGCCTGGACAAGTGGCTCTGGGCGGCGCGCTTCTTCAAGACCCGGGCGCTGGCCAAGGCCGCGATAGAGGGCGGCAAGGTGCATTGCCGGGGCGAGCGGTGCAAGCCGAGCAAGGAACCCAGGGTAGGGGAGGAGTTGACCATTCGTACGGGCTTCGACGAGCGAACCGTGACCATTCGCGCGCTTTCCGTAGTCCGGCGTGGCGCGCCGGAGGCCCAGGCTCTCTACGAGGAAACCGCGGACAGCGTGGCAAGCCGCGAGCGCGCGGCGGCCATGCGCAAGGCCGGGGCGCTGGGCGTACAGACAGAGGGGCGGCCGAGCAAGAAGCAGCGGCGGCAGATCCACCAGTTGCGCGGCGGCCAGGACTGAGAAGCGCCGGTCTCCCGCAGGGGAGACCGGGATGGCCTCAGGCCGAGTCGCGGACCACGCCGAGGCGGCCGATCAGCGGCAATTTCGCCAGCAGGCGGAACAGCGGTTCGGTCACCTGCACCAGCCAGCCGCTGGCCTTCGCCGCCAGCGGTGTGTAGCAGCCCCAGGCGAGGGCCAGCAGGGCCATCTGCAGGCCGCCGATGTAGTCGTCCTGGCCCCAGTGCGCGCCGGCTACCAGGCGCGGCAGCATGAACAGCACGGCCAGGGTCCAGATCAGCAGGAACTGCCCGGCGCGGCGAGCGAACAGCGACATGAACAGCGCCCAGACCAGCAGCACCGAGGCGTGGTCGCCGGGGAAGCTGCGCTTGGAGCGGTCCTTGATTTCCCACACGCGTTCCCAGTCCGGGAAGTGGTCGCTGAGGTGGATGGCCTTGTCCATCAGCATGGACAGGCTGGCGTGCTGCCAGTGCAGGTGGTGGGCGATCTTCGCGTAGAGCACGCGGATCACCACCAGGATCAGCAGGGTCACGATGAAGCCGAAGGTCAGCCGCCGTACCTGGTTCGCCGGCAGCAGCCAGTCGCCGCGAATCAGCAGGCAGAGCAGGATCACCCCGACCACCGCGTCGAACGGTCGGGTACTGAGCAGGCCCCAGAGTTTCAGCCAGGTTTCGTTGAGGGCGAGGGAGCCGTTGAGCTTGTCGAAGAGCCAGAAGTCGAAGCCGTTCATCAGCTCGCGGGTGGGGCCCCAGAGCCACAGGATCAGCAGCAGGAGCGCCAGAAGATGACAGATGGCGAACTTGCGCCATTGCCAGGCCGCTTGGAACGGAGAGGCATTATCCATAAAATCGTTTCCCCCTATCGGCGCCGGGTCGGCGTACGACTGTCACGAAGCGCGCTTTTATAGGCCTTTGTCACTCACTTGTCATTCCCTCATTCGTAGCGTTGTGTCCCGCATGTCCCATTCAGATCAGAGCCAGCGTTTCCTTTTCGACGATACCGACGTGCGCGGCGAGATGGTCGATCTCGAGCGCAGCTACAGCGAAGTGCTGGCCAAACATCCCTATCCGGAACCGGTCGCGCAGCTGCTCGGGGAGATGCTCGCGGCGGCCTCGCTGCTCTGCGGCACGCTCAAGTTCGACGGCCTGCTGGTATTGCAGGCGCGTTCCAGCGGCGCGGTTCCGCTGTTGATGGTGGAGTGTTCCAGCGACCGCCAGGTGCGTGGCCTGGCCCGCTATTCGGCGGAGTCCATCGGCGCCGACGCCGGCATGCAGGAACTGATGCCCGAAGGCGTGCTGACCCTCACCGTGGACCCGGTCAGGGGCCAGCGCTACCAGGGGATCGTCGCCCTGGAGGGGGTGAACCTGGCGGAATGCCTGTCCAACTACTTCGCCAGCTCGGAACAGCTGCCGACCCGTTTCTGGCTCAACGCCAACGGCCGCCGTGCCCGCGGCCTGCTGCTGCAGCAGCTTCCCGCCGACCGCCTGAAGGACCCCGAGGCCCGCGAGGCCAGTTGGCAGCACCTGACCACCCTGGCCGACACGCTGACCGCCGAAGAGCTGCTGGCGCTGGACAACGAGACCGTCCTGCACCGCCTCTACCACGAGGAAACCGTGCGCCTGTTCGAGCCGCAACCGCTGGTCTTCCATTGCAGTTGCTCGCGGGAACGTTCGGCCAACGCCCTGGTCAGTCTCGGGCAGGCCGACTGCGAGCGGCTGCTCGAGGAGGAAGAAGGCTCGATCAGCATCGACTGCCAGTTCTGCAACCAGCGCTACCTGTTCGACGCCTCCGACGTCGCCCAGTTGTTCGCTGGCGCTGGCAGCCAGGGGCCTTCCGAGACCCGCCACTGACGATTTTTCATCCAGCGGGCTTTTCTGGCATAATCCCGCCACTTTTTTCCTGTAGTGAGTTTTTTGAAGCGCTACGAAGTTTGGAGGACTCGGCCTCTGGCCGACGGGGAACCACATGACGCAAGCCAACAACGCCGTGTACACCGATATCAGCGCCGCCCAACTGGTAGAAGAAGCCATTCGCCGCGGTGAGGGCGAACTGGCCGCCAACGGCTCGCTGGTCGTACGTACCGGCCATCGCACCGGCCGTTCGCCGGTCGACCGTTTCATCGTCGAAGAGCCGAGCACCAAGGACGCGATCGCCTGGGGCAACATCAACCGTCCGTTCCCGGCCGACAAGTTCGATGCGCTGTGGGCCCGCGTGGAAGCGTTCAACAACGCCCAGGACCATTTCGTTTCCCATGTTCATGTAGGTTCCGCCGAGGCTTACTACCTGCCGGTGAAGATGACCACCGCTACCGCCTGGCAGAATCTGTTCGGCCGTTGCCTGTTCATCGAGCCGGAGCAGTACAACCCGGCCGGCAAGGACGAGTGGCAGGTCCTCAATGTCGCCAACTTCGAATGCGTGCCCGAGCGCGACGGCACCAACTCCGACGGTTGCGTGATCCTCAATTTCGCCCAGAAGAAAGTGCTGATCGCAGGCATGCGCTATGCCGGCGAGATGAAGAAAGCCATGTTCTCCGTGCAGAACTTCCTGCTGCCCGAGCGCGACGTGCTGCCGATGCACTGCGCTGCCAACATCGGCGAAGCGGGCGATGTGACCCTGTTCTTCGGCCTGTCCGGCACCGGCAAGACCACCCTGTCCGCCGATGAAAGCCGTTACCTGATCGGTGACGACGAGCACGGCTGGGGCGAGGGCGTGGTGTTCAACGTCGAAGGCGGTTGCTATGCCAAGTGCATCGACCTGTCCGAGAAGAACGAGCCGGTCATCTGGAAAGCCATCAAGTTCGGCGCCGTGCTGGAGAACGTGGTTCTCGACGAAGAGCGCGTGCCCAACTACGCCGATGACAGCCTGACCCAGAACAGCCGCGCCGCCTACCCGCTGGAGCACGTCGAGAAGCGTTCGGAGAAGAACCTCGGCGGCGAGCCCAACGCGGTGATCTTCCTGACCTGCGACCTGACCGGCGTACTGCCGCCGGTATCGATCCTGAACAATGAGCAGGCGGCCTACCACTTCCTGTCCGGCTACACCGCGCTGGTCGGCTCCACCGAGATGGGTTCCGGCGGCGGTATCAAGTCGACCTTCTCCACCTGCTTCGGTGCTCCTTTCTTCCCGCGTCCGGCCGGCGTTTATGCCGAGCTGCTGATCAAGCGCATCAAGGCCTTCGGCTCCAAGGTCTACCTGGTCAACACTGGCTGGACCGGCGGTGGCTACGGCGTCGGCAAGCGCTTCAACATCCCGACCACCCGTGGCGTGATCGCGGCGATCCAGAGCGGCGCGCTGATCGGCGCGGAAACCGAGCACCTGGAGATCATCAACCTGGACGTGCCGAAGGCCGTTCCGGGCGTCGAGACCAATCTGCTCAACCCGCGCAACACCTGGGCTGACAAGGCTGCCTACGACGAGGCGGCGAAGGGCCTGGCCAAGCAGTTCATCGAAAACTTCAAGAAATTCGAGGTTTCCGATGCGATCAAGGCCGCCGGCCCGCAGCTGTAAGCCACGTTTCGGCACCATGAAAAAACCGCCTTCGGGCGGTTTTTTCATGGGCGAACGTCAGGGGTAGGTGACGGTGATCAGGTAGTTGCCGGAGCGGCGACCGCTTCCGGCCAGCTCATAGCGCGCCGAGAAATCCCGTTCACCGATGACCGTATCGCTGGGTTGCAAGTGGCGCACCTCGCCGGTCTTCATCGAACGGATGCTGACATCCGCGGTGCGCGCCTGCATGGGACAGCCACTGAGGTGGAAACTGCCCTTGCTTTCGTCTTGGCGGGGAGCGCTCATCGAGCATGGTGGCTCGACAATGGCGCCGGTGAAGCGGATGACGCCGCTGATGCTGCCGGGGGCGGCGAACAGGTTGCTGGAAGTTCCTACAAGAAGACCGAACAAAGCCAGTTGGCCCATCCTGTTCATGAGCTTACTCCTACGTGAGTTCATCCTTATTTTTCTGCGTTCGTGCGTCCCGGGAGGGGCCCTCTCCCAGGCGCTGGCATTGGAGTGGAATATAGGACAATTCCTTAGGAAAATTCCTTCCTAGGAATAGTCCTAGTCTTAATTCTGTAAGTAGCTGCTGTGGGGCTGCGTCGGATTTATTGAAGTCTGGTTTATCTTCTCGCCAATGCCCTAGAGTGGGCGCCCCTTTGTTCCCTCGCAGTGGATTTCCCCATGCATATCGAAGACGCCGTTCGTAGTCGCCGTGCCATCAAGGGCTACGACTCATCCTTCAGCCTGACTCGCGAAGAGAAGGACCATCTCCTGGACCTGGCGCTGCATGCGCCTTCCGCCTTCAACCTGCAACACGTGCGGCTGGTCGAGGTCAGCGATCCGCAATTGCGCGTGCAGTTGCGTGAAGTGGCCTGGGACCAGGCGCAGGTCACCGACGCGGCGATGCTGGTGGTGGTGTGCGCCCAGCTCGACAGTTGGGAGCGCAACGCGCAGCGGGTCTGGGACGGTGCTCCCGAGGCGGTACAGGCGTTCATGGCAGGCGCCATCGACACCTACTACCGCGGCAAGCCCCAGGTACAGCGCGACGAAGCCATGCGCAGCTGCGGCCTGCTGGCGCAGACCCTGATGCTGGTCGCCCGCGGCCAGGGCCTGGATTCGTGTCCGATGGATGGTTTCGACTTCGATGCCGTGGCCCGGCTGATCAACCTGCCGGACAACCATGTGATCGGCCTGATGGTCGCGGTCGGGAAAAAGGCCGTTGAACCCTGGCCGCGCAGCGGCAAGCTGCCGCGGGAAGAACTGGTCATTCGCGACCGCTTCTGACTGCCCGGATTCCCCTAGTCCGGTCCGGCGGCCCCGACCTGGCGGATCTGTTCGACCAGCCATTGCAGGGCGATGTCGCGTTCGCGCTGGGCCAGAAACACCAGTTCCAGGTGGAACGGGCCGAGGTCGAACGGCAGGTCGAACGATTGCAGGGGCAGCAATCGTTCGAAGTAGTGCGCCAGTTGTCGCGGCAGGACGCCGACCAGGTCGCTGTACGCGGCGATGTGCGCTGCCTGCAGGTAGTTCGGCGTGGTGTAGGCCACTTGCCGCTTGAGCCCCTGGCTGCCCAGCCACTGGTCGACCATCCCCTTGGTCTGCCCGCCGTGCACCCACAGGTGCTGCAGCTCCAGGAAGGTGGCCAGGTCGGGAGCCTGCGCCAGCAGCGGGTGCTGACGCCGGGCGACCAGTTGCAGGATCTCGCTGGCCCAATGGCGGCGCTGGAAGCGCGCCGGGACGTTTTCGAAGCGGCCTAGCACCAGGTCCAGTTCGCCTTTGTCCAGCGCCTCGGCCGGCAAGGTCGGGGTCAGGTGCTGGATGGCGATGGAGATTCCCGGCGCCCGCTCACTCAGGTGGCGCATCAGGGCGGGCATGCAGATCAGTTCGACGTAGTCGGTCACCGCTACGGTGAAGCGCTGCCGGCTGCGCCCCGGATCGAAGCCCTCGCCGTCGCCCAGGCTCTGTTCGATCTGCCGCAGCGCCGCGCGGATCGGCGCTTCCAGCGCCAGCGCCCGGGGCGTCGGCTGCATCGCACGACCGGCGCGGACCAGCAGCGGGTCGTCGAGCAGCTCGCGCAGGCGGTTCAGCGCATTGCTTACTGCCGGCTGGCTCAGCGCCAGGCGCTCCGCCGCGCGCGAGACGTTGCGTTCGCGCAGCAGCGCGTCAAGGACGCGTAGCAGGTTGAGGTCGAAGGTTTGGATATTCACTGCCTGAATTCCAGCTATCACAAGACTAAATTTCAAAAATAGTACGACCTTCCCCTAAGGTAGTGGTCGCTTTTTGTGCGGTCGGACTGCCCCAGGTTTCGTCCACCGTTCCTCCTGCGCTCGCTACAACGAGGACAAGAGCATGAGCCAGAACTTTTCCTTCCGCCAGGCCGCGGTGATCGGCGCCGGCACCATGGGTCGCGGTATCGTCATGTGCCTGGCCAACGCCGGTCTCGACGTGCAGTGGCTGGACAGCAACCCGCAGATGCTCAACCAGGCGCTCGGCGCCGTGGCCGACACCTACGCGCACAACGTGCGCCAGGGGTGCATCGGCGAAGAGGAAGCGGCCGCGCGCCGCGCCCGCATCACGCCGGTCCAGCACCTCGCCGCGATGCGCGAGGCGGACCTGGTGATCGAGGCGGTCTACGAGAACCTGGAACTCAAGCAATCGATCTTCCGCGAGCTGGACGCGGCGCTGAAGCCCTCCGCGGTGCTGGCCAGCAATACCTCCTACCTGGACATCGACGCCATCGCCGCGGTCACCGCGCGTCCGCGTCAGGTGCTCGGCCTGCACTTCTTCAGCCCGGCGCACATCATGCGGCTGCTGGAGATCGTGCGCGGCGCGCAGACCGCGCCGGCGGTGCTGGAGGCGGCCCTGGCGCTGGGCGAGCGGATGGGCAAGGTCAGCGTGGTGGCCGGTAACTGCCACGGCTCATCGGCAACCGCATGCTCGAACCCTACGCCACCGAGGCCCGCCTGATGCTGCTGGAAGGCGCCCTGCCGTACCAGGTGGACCGGGCTCTCCAGGCGTTCGGTTTCGCCATGGGGCCGTTCCGCATGTACGACGTGGTCGGTATCGACCTTGAGTGGCGCGCCCGCGAGTTGGCCGGGGTCGGCCAGGACCAGCCGGCCGTGCAGGTGGACAACCGCCTTTGCGAGATGGGCCGCTTCGGCCAGAAGAGCGGTGCCGGCTACTACCGCTACGCGCCGGGCAGCCGCCAGGCGGAGCACGATACCGAGGTGGATGCCCTGGTGCTCCGGGTTGCCGAGACGCTGGGCTACCCGCGGCGCGATTTCGCCGACGAGGAAATCCTCGAGCGTTGCCTGCTGGCGCTGGTCAACGAGGGCGCGAAGATCCTCGACGAGGGTATCGCCGCCCGTAGTGCCGACATCGACACTGTCTACCTGAACGGCTACGGCTTCCCCGCCGCGGAGGGCGGTCCCATGGCCTGGGCCGATCGCCTCGGCGCGGCCGAGCTGCTGCAACGCTTGCGTTTCCTCGAACAGCGCCACGGCGCGCGCTGGAAGCCGGCGTCCCTGGTCGAGCGCCTGGCCGCCGAGGGCGGAGCCTTCGCCGACCTGCAGGAGGTGCGCTGAGATGGATTACCAGGCCCCCTTGCGCGACATGCGCTTCGTTCTCCATGAACTGTTCGATGTCGGCGCGCATTGCGAACTGCTGGGCAACGGCATCGATCGCGAACTGATCGACGGCGTGCTCGAGGAAGGCGCGCGCTACACCGGCCAGGTGGTGGCGCCGCTCAATCGCAACAGCGACGAGGAAGGCGCGAAGCTGAAGGACGGCGTGGTGACCACCCCCACCGGCTTTCGCGAAGCCTACCGGCAGTACAGCGAGAACGGCTGGGCGAGCATGACCGGACCCACCGAGTACGGCGGCCAGGGCTTCCCGCAGATGGTCTCCGCGTGCTTCCACGAGATGCTGATGGCCGCCAGCCTGTCCTTCCGCGTCTATTCGGGGCTGACCGAGGGCGCCGTGCTGGCCCTGTACAAGCATGGCGTCGAGGCGTTGCGGCGCGACTACCTGGGCAAGCTGGTGAGCGGCGAATGGGCCGGCACCATGTGCCTGACCGAACCCCAGGCCGGCACCGACCTCGCCCTCCTGCGCACCCGCGCCGAGGCGCAGGCCGACGGCAGCTACGCGATCAGCGGCAGCAAGATCTTCATCAGCGGTGGCGAGCAGGACCTCACCGAGAACATCGTCCACCTGGTGCTGGCGCGCCTGGCGGACGCGCCGGCCGGGGTGAAGGGCATCAGTCTGTTCCTGGTGCCGAAGTTCGTCGCCAATCCCGATGGCTCCCTGGGCGAGCGCAACAGCCTGGGGTGCGGTGCCATCGAGCACAAGATGGGGATCAAGGGCGCCTCCACCTGCGTGATGAACTTCGACGGCGCCAGGGGCTGGCTGCTGGGCCAGGCGAACCAGGGCCTGGCCTGCATGTTCACGATGATGAACGACGCGCGCTTCCAGGTCGGCCTGCAGGGCCTGGGTATCGCCGAACGGGCCTTCCAGGGCGCCCTCGGCTACGCCCGCGAACGCCTGCAGTCGCGCGCCCTGGTCGGCCCGCAGGCACCGGACAAGGTCGCCGACCCGATCATCGTGCACCCCGACGTGCGGCGCATGCTGCTGACCCAGAAGACCCTGGTCGAAGGCTGCCGCATGCTGGCGGCCTGCTGCGCACGCCAGCTCGACCTGGAACACGGCCATCCGGATGCCGACGGCCGGCGCGCGGCGACGCGCCGTGCAGCGCTGCTGATCCCCATCGTCAAGGCCTTCCTTACCGATGTCGGCCAGGAAGTCGCCAGCCTCGGCGTACAGGTCTATGGCGGTCACGGTTTCATCCGCGAATGGGGCATGGAGCAATTGATGCGCGACAGTCGCATCACCCAGATATACGAAGGCACCAATGGCATCCAGGCGCTCGATCTGGTCCGCCGCAAGCTGCTCGGCGACCAGGGCGGCGAACTGCTGGCGCTGCAAGGCGAACTGGCGGTGGCCAGCGAGGCGCTGCAAGGGCGTGCTGCGCTGGCGCCACTGGCTGAGCCGGTGCTGCAACGCCTGGAGGAGTGGCGGCAGCTCACCGGCCAGGTACTCGAGGCCTGCGCCCGCGATCCCCAGGAGATCGGCGCCACTTCGGTGGACTTCCTCCAGTACAGCGCCTACGTATTGCTCGCGGCCCTCTGGTTGCAAGCCGCGGCACGAGCCCAGGAAGCGCTGGACGGCGGCTCCGGCGAGGGCGATTTCTATCGGGCCAAGCTGCGCAGCGCCGATTTCTACCTGCGGCGTATCCTGCCGCGGGCGAGCATGCACCGCGAAGCCTTGCTCGGTGGCGCCGACTGCCTGATGGCCCTGCCCGAGGAGCATTTCTCGTTCTGACGGGCGTCTCGCCCAAGGAGACCGATATGCAAGCTTTCAGTTTCGCCACTACCGCGCAGATCCTCTGCGAGGCCGGCTCCGCCATCCGCCTGGCGGAACTCTGCCGCGAGCGAAGGGCGCGCCGCGTGTTGATCGTGACCGATCCGGGGATCACCCGGCTCGGCTTGCTGGATGCGATCCTGCCCGGCTTCCCGCGCCTGGGCCTGGCCGTCGAGGTGTACGACCAGGTGCTCGCCGATCCGCCCGAGGCGGTGGTCGAGGCCGCGCTCGGGCGGGCGCGGGGCATGGCTGCCGAGCTGGTGGTCGGTTTCGGCGGCGGCAGCTCCATGGACGTAGCCAAGCTGGTCGCGCTGCTCGCCCACCCAGAAGCAGGGCAGGGGCTCGGCGAGGTCTTCGGGGTCGGCAACGCACGCGGGCCGCGCCTGCCGCTGATCCAGGTGCCGACCACCGCCGGGACCGGCTCCGAGGTGACGCCGATCGCCATCGTCACCACCGGCGAGACCTCCAAGATGGGCGTGGTCTCGCCCCACTTGCTGCCCGACCTGGCGCTGCTCGACGCCGACCTGACCCTCGGCTTGCCGCCGGCGGTCACCGCGGCGACCGGTATCGACGCGATGGTGCATGCGATCGAGAGCTATACCAGCAAACTGAAGAAGAACCCGCTGTCCGACCTGCTGGCGCGGGAGGCGTTGCGCCTGCTGGCGGCCAACCTGGAACGCGCGGTAGGCGACGGCGGCGACCGCGAGGCGCGCCAGGCCATGCTGCTGGGCGCCTGCCTGGCCGGGCAGGCCTTCGCCAATGCGCCGGTGGCGGCGGTGCATGCCCTGGCCTATCCGCTGGGAGGGCATTTCCACATTCCCCACGGCCTGAGCAATGCGCTGGTGCTACCGGAGGTGATCCGTTTCAACGCTCCCGCTGCCGCTGGACTCTATGCCGAGCTGGCGCCGCTGCTGCTGGGCGACCGCTTGCGTCCGGGCGATCGCGACGCGCTTACCGTGCAGCTGATCGACGAACTGGCCCAGCTCAGTCCGCGCAACGGCCTGCCGAGCCGCTTGCGCGACGCCGGGGTGGACGAGGCGATGCTGCCGCGCCTGGCCGCCGACGCGATGCTCCAGCAGCGTCTGCTGGTCAACAACCCGCGCGAGGTCGGCGAGGCGGATGCCCTGGCGATCTATCGCGCGGCATACTGAATCCCTTCTACGAGGACCGGGCATGGCGACCGCCCCGCGACCGCTGCGCGAGCAGTACCTTCATTTCCAGCCGATCACCACGCGCTGGCACGACAACGACATCTACGGACACGTGAACAACGTGACCTACTATGCGTTCTTCGACACGGCGGTGAATACCTACCTGATCGAGCGCGGCGGCCTGGATATCCAGGGCGGCGAAGTGATCGGCCTGGTGGTCAGTTCCAGCTGCGACTATTTCGCGCCGGTGGCCTTCCCCCAGCGGATCGAGATGGGCCTGCGGGTGGCGCGCCTGGGCAGCAGCTCGGTGCAGTACGAACTGGCCTTGTTCCTCGAAGGGCAGCGGGAGGCCTGCGCGGCCGGGCGTTTCGTGCATGTCTTCGTGGAGCGCCGAAGCAGCCGCCCGGTGGCCATTCCGCAGGAACTACGCGATGCGCTGGCCGCGCTTCAGAGCGCGGCCCAGTGACAGAGATCGCCCGCCGCCCGTGACAGGGCGATGGCGTGCAGCTCGTCCAGGCGATCGTCGCGTACCTGCCGTTGCAGCGCCTGGTTGAGCCTCGGCCGGCAGTCGTCGACGCGCAGTTCGGCGAGCGCCGGGGCGTAGCCGCGCAGCAGCTCCAGGTTGAGCTGATTGAGGCGGCTGCGGATGCGCTCCAGGTCGACCGCCTGGCCAGCGTCCGGTAGCGGCCGGCTGAGCAGGCGGTACTGGACCAGCTTGTTCGCCTCGATCTGCGCGGCGAACAGCAGGCGCACCTGCTCGGCGCCGACCCCGTGGCTCCCGGCTTGTCCGGCGAGCATCTGCAACTGTTGTTCTTCCCGCGGGCTGTCCTGTACCGCCTTGCCCGACTGGGCCTTGCTCTGGGCTACCTGATCGGCTAGTTGCAAACGCTGGCTGCTCAGGCTCAACAGTTGCTGGAGAGCCGGTGACAGCGGCTGGGCCTGGAGCAACGGGCCTTGCAGGAGCAGGAGGGCAAGCAGGCCCCAACTGGCGAACGACGGGCGCATCTGGAAATCTCGGATGGAATTGATGTCCGGCACGCTAGCAAAGCGAGCCCGGTGCGACAATCCATGACATGGCGTGAGGCGAACAGGAAGCGCTGGATGGGACATTTCTGATTGAACGTTTGCAGTCTCGACGCTGGAGCAATGTTCTGTGACCATCCCTCCACACCATTTCATTCACCAAAGGGGCCGGTTTGCCCCTGCTATGACTGGCAAGGACGCGGAACATGGGTTTCCTGATACTC